>CALWEC010000194.1 GCA_944376945.1 uncultured Lachnospiraceae bacterium
GAGGAGATTATCCTCTGGAACTCCAACGAATACCACTTTGTGGAGATCGACGACGCCTACAGCACCGGCAGCAGCATTATGCCCCAGAAGAAAAACCCGGACATTGCCGAATTGGTCCGGGGCAAGATCGGCCGGGTCTACGGCCACCTGATGGCCCTTCTCACCACCATGAAGGGGCTGCCCCTGGCCTACAATAAGGATATGCAGGAAGATAAAGAAGGGGCCTTCGACGCCCTGGACACGGTAATGGCCTGCCTGACCCTGTTCACCGGCATGGTCAAGACCCTGCGCTTTAACCAAGAAGCCATGAAGGCCAGCGCGGTCCGGGGCTTTACCAACGCCACCGACGCCGCCGACTACCTGGTGAAAAAGGGAGTCCCCTTCCGGGACGCCCACGGGATCATCGGCCAGCTGGTGCTGCGCTGCATCGAAAAAGGCATCGGCCTGGACGACCTGCCCCTGGCGGAATACCAGGAAATCTCCCCGGTGTTCCAGGAGGATATCTACGAGGCCATCTCCCTCAAGACCTGCGTGGAGAAGCGGATGACCTACGGCGCTCCCGGGGAGCTGATGAACCGGCTGCGGGAGGATGCCCAATAAGGCTGGCCCAAATTTGGATTCAACTATCCAATTCTCAAAAGCCATTGATTTTTCAAGGCTTTACGCCTGTTTTCCGTTCAAACCTTATCTGTTCCTGCACGAGCAATCCGCTTTGCGCCGCCGGAAAGCTGATTGCTTGCGCAGGTGTGCAGGCGTTCACGGCAGCCACCCGAGACAGAAAAAAGAAATCCATTAACAGAGACAGCCAATTTTTCCTAATGCGTATAATCTATCATTTGAATACTATCTCCCAAATCTCTAGAAATAATATCTTTCATGCGTTTTGCAAACGGACATGGATACCCAATAGGCGTTCCTTTTTGAATACAGCTTGCAAAAGCGATAGTATCTGCCCCTCGTTTTACTAATTCTCTTGCTCTAAGCACGGACTTTTTGGCTGGACATCCCCCACAATTGATAAATCCAACAATTTCAATATCTTCCTCGATTCCTTCAAATGCCCCTTTTCGTTCTTTAATCATTTTAAAATCTGTTGTTCCAGGACAGTAATCTTCTGTCTGTTGACAACGAATAATTCCCACCTTCATAATATACACCCCTTTGCACAATCCATCCATGACTGTGTTTGAATGTTTTTATTATATAGCAAGGCCTGTGCGCAGTCAATTCTGTCGGCTTCCAATCATACTGGAATAGTTCAAAAAATAAGGACTTGATAGACTGATAAGACGGCAAAGATTTTTCTCTGCCGCCTTTCTGCCATTATGCAAAGATAGGGGATTTTATGAAATCGTTGATTCTATACGGCAACAGATACAGAAGCGCCCGGCGGTATGCGCAGGAGCTGGCAAGGCAAACGGGCCTCTCCGCTGTCCGCTATAAACATGCGCCGCCGCGCCGTTCTCTGCAAAAGAAACCGGCGGAAGCATATCGAATCCATTTACATCCTTTTTACCGCGTCCAGCGCCAGGGCAGAACGCTCGCATTCCTCGGCGGACAGGGTAACCTGCCAGCACAGGGGGCTGCCCTTCATTTTTTCCGCCGCGTAGCTGAGCCCGTTGGTGCGTTCGTCTAAAAGCGGATGGTCGATCTGCTGCGGGTCGCCCAACAGGATGATTTTCGTGCCCATCCCGGCGCGGGTAATGATCCCCTTGGCCTGTTTGGGCGTCAGATTCTGCGCCTCGTCGATGACCAGATAGGTTTTCGCGATGGACCGGCCGCGGATAAAATTAAGGGCCTGGGCGTCCACAATGCCCCGGTCAAACAGTTCCTCCACTTTTCCGGAAAGGCTGCGTTCGTCCTTGAACCGCTCCTTCTCATTCTGATCCACCAAAAGCTCCAGGTTATCGATAACCGGCCGGAGCAGCGGCCCAATCTTTTCCGCTTCATCTCCGGGAAGGAAGCCGATGTCATCGTCGAATTGGGCGTTGGGACGGCTGATCAAAATACGCCGGTAAGCAGGCTCCTCCTGTTCCATCATGGCGTGGAGGCCCACGGCCAGCGTATAGAACGTCTTCGCCGTGCCGGCCATCCCCTTGACGATAACCAGCGGCGCTTCCTCCGGGCCGGTCATCAAGGCCTCCTGCAAAAATTTTTGCCCTACATTTCTAGGAGAAACATCGTAGGGCTTCTTTTTTTGAAAAACAAGGGGCACGATCTTCTTCCCGTCAAAACGGCCCAGCTGGGTTTTTCGGGCCGATTGATCCGCTTTCAGGATGACAAACTGATTGGGAACCAGCGTCACGGGGAGCGTTTCCCCGGAGCCGTCTGTCTGATACACGTCCTCCGGCCCAAGACGCTTCTTTTTAAAATCCTCAAATTTCTTTTCCGCCACGAAAACCTGGCACCGCCCGGTATACTGCTCTTGGCTCACCGGCGCCTGCTCGGTGGTGAAATCCTCCGCAGGAATCCCCAGCATCTGCGCCTTGACCCGCACCACAATATCTTTCGTCACCAGAATCACCGGCGCGTTTCCCTTTTTCAGGCCAAGGCAGACCTTTAAAATGCGGTTATCGTTTTTGTGATCCGGAAAGCCCTCCGGCAGCCTGACATCGACGCAGTTGACCTCCAGGCGCAGCGTTCCGCCGCCGGGCAGAGGGACTCCCTCCAGCAGATTCCCTGCCGCGCGCAGCGATTCCAGATACCGGATGGCCTGCCGCGCGTTGGAGCCTCTTTCCCCCTCCGCGTTTTTCAGTCCGTCCAGCTCCTCCAGGACGGCAAGAGGCAGCACAAGATGATTGTCCTCAAAGGACTGCAGCGCGTAGGGCGCCTGGATCAGGACATTGGTATCCAGAATGTACGTTTTTTGCATGGCGTCTTCTCCTTTCCAGCCATTTCCATTTTCGGAGCCGGATCCCCGACATAACAAAAAGCCGGCTTTTCCGAAAAAGCGGCGCAAGCAGCGCGCCTCTTCCGGAAAACCGGCAGATGCGATCCAGGGTATATGCCAAAAAATCATGTAAACCAGAAGCATAGGCAATCCACTCCATGGGCATAGGATAGCTTGGATTTATCGGGTTTTCCATATAGCCTGCGTTAATTTTCCGTAAAATCCGCGAAGAAAGATGCGGCGGCCGTATAAAAATCGCCGCTTCATTTCATGTCTATCCTTGGGCCCTGGGCTTTCCTTCCAAAAAAAGTCTTCAAAAAGTGGGACACCCCCCTTACACGGCCTTTAAAATGTGTGTTATACTAAGGGAAGAGCATGTTATCTGACAAATGGTTTTCCATTTGTCTCTCTGTCTGCGTATCAAGGAAGGTGATAACCCATTTTTGCGAAAGGTGATTTGGTTGTGTATGGCAGCACCGGCGTCTGCCGTGTTCTTCAGGTGGGGCCCCTGTCTTTTTCCTCCGCGCAAAAGGACAAGCTCTACTACTGGCTGGAGCCGGTCTATGAAACCGGCCTCATCTACGCCCCGGTGGACGGGCCTGCTTTTATAAGGCCTCTGATGACCCGGAAGGAGGTGGACGCGCTGATCCGGAAAATGCCTTCCCTGGACGGCTCCGAGTACAGCGCCAGCAGCGTCAAAATTCTGCCGGACCGCTACCGGGCCGCGCTGAAAGCCCATCAGTGCGAGACCCTTCTGCGTATGATGAAGGGCGCGTATCTCCGCGCCCAGCAAGCTTTAAAAAACGGCCGCCGTCCGGGCCAAATGGACGTGGACTACCGGAAAAAGGCGGAAAAGCTGCTGTACGGAGAGTTTGCCGTAGTGCTGGAAATCCCCTACGAGGAGGTTCCCGGGTATATTGAGGAAACCCTAGCCCGGCAGGAGGAAGATACGCCGGCGCCGTAAAGAAAATCTGCTTCAGGAGGCTTTTATGAAACACGTAGGCACGCAGCGGCTGGAGACAAAACGGCTGGTTTTAAGAAGGTTTGTACGGGAAGACGCGGCAGCCATGTATCAAAATTGGGCGGCCGACCCGGAGGTGACCCGATACTTAACCTGGCAGCCTCATTCCAGCCGGGAAGAAAGCCAGCGAATTCTGGACGAATGGATCGAAACATACGGGAAAGAGGACAGCGCCCGCTATTATCAATGGGCCATCGTATGGAAAGAAACGGGAGAGCCCATCGGAAATATCTCCGTTGTGCGTATGGATGAAAACGTCTCGATGGCGCAGATCGGCTATTGTATCGGCAAGGCATGGTGGCATCAAGGCATCACCTCCGAAGCCCTGAAAGCCGTACTGGATTTTCTTTTCGACGTGGTGGAGGCAAACCGCATTGAGGCCCGCCACGACCCGCGAAACCCCCACTCCGGCCAAGTGATGCAAAAATGCGGCATGAAGTACGAGGGGACTCTGCGCAGCTCGGACCGAAACAACCAAGGCCTGTGCGACGCCTGCTATTATGCCCTGCTAAAATCGGAGCGGTAAGGCTGCCCCGCCGCATAGCCGGTCAAAGGCTGCCCCCAGGGCACTGCGGACGGTCCCCAAATCTGTCCAGGCCGCCTAGCCGGTCAAAAGCTGCCCCAGGGCACTGCGGACGGTCCCTTGAGCTACTGCCTGGGGGATCCGGTCCCTCGGGCGCTGTCCGGGGGAGCCGATCCCTCGGGCGCTGTCTGGGGAAAAACACCGCTAAAATTTCACTTTTTTCGCCTGTATCCGTATTCCAAAATTTGCGTACGGTTCCAGGCGATTTTCTTGCAAAAGAGTCCGTAAAGCAAGAGGCAAAAAACGGATAAAATCAGGGTTTCAACAAATTTATCCGTTCTCCGGAAGGTCTGGAACGGTTCCTACGGAAGATATGGCAAAAAAAGCCGTGCAGCAGCATGGCAAACACGGATAAAAAGAAGCTTTTTTCAATTTAAGCGGTCTGATTTTCCAGCGGCACCGCTAAAATTGCAATTTCTTCCGAAAAAGCGGTGTTTGAACTCCGCCGGTGAGTTTCCGGAGGCGGGATGCCCGGGCAGCCGCGAAGCAAACGCCGAAACAGGCCAACGACCGGGCAGCCGCGAAGCAAACGCCTAGCGGGGAATCCGGGGCAAGCGCAGATAAGCCCTGGATTCCCCGCCGCTTCCTTACAGTACCAGCAGTTCCCCCTGGCAGATGGCGAAGTCCACCCGCCGCAGTTCCTCCGGCTGCACCCGGCCGGCGGTGGCCTCCGTCAGACGGGCCCGGAATTCCGCCTCAAGCTCCGCCGGCAGCATATAGCAGAGGGCCGCCACATCCGTATACTCGCTGGCTGTCTCCGTCAGCCCCATGCTGCCGGCAATGTACTGGATTTTCCCAATGCTGCTGTAGTCGCTGACGCAGCGCAGCTCCACCCCCAGCTGCTTTTCCAGCACCTGGCTGGCCGCAAGCCCTTCCTTGGCCGCCTGTCCATAGGCCCGCACCAGGCCGCCGGTGCCCAGCAGGGTTCCGCCAAAGTACCGGGTCACCACCACGCAGGCATTGGAGACGCCGGCGCCCAGCAGCACGTCCAGAATAGGCCGGCCGGCGGTGCCCGACGGTTCCCCGTCGTCGCTGCAGCGGGTCAGAGGGTTCTTCTCCCCGATGACGAAAGCCGAACAGTGATGTCCGGCATCCCAATATTTTTTCCGTATTTTTTCCAGGAAGGCAGACGCCTCCTCCTCGCTCCTGACCGGGGCGGTCTCCGCGATAAAGCGGGATTTCTTTTCCACAATTTCCCCTATGCCCCCGCGGTATAAAAACTTGGTTTTCATCTGGTCCCCCTCCCTGCCGTTCCTTTTGCCCCGCCCTATAAAAAGCGGGCGTACCCGCCCCCTGCGAAGCGCGTACCCTTTTTAGTCTACCACAGCTTCCGAAAGATTTCACTTTATTTATGCAGAAAATTCTGATATAATGAAACAATCATAAGGAGGACGTTCCATGGATTTTGGAAAAAAGGGAACCCAGGAACAGCTGAGGCAGCTTCAGTCCCGAAAGAAGAAGCTGCGGACCAAATCCGCCATTGGCGTGTTCAAGCTGTTTCTGGTTGCTGTTTTATTTGTGGGAACCGTAGCCGGCTGCCTGATTTACGGCATGGTGCAGGGCATCCTTCACGAATCCCCGGACATGAGCAACGTGGATGTATCCCCCAAGGGCCTGGCTACCACCATCTACGATTCCCAGGGCAATGTGATCCAGACCCTGGTAGGTTCCGGCGCCAACCGGAGCCTGGTTACGTATGAGGAAATCCCGGCCAACCTGGTCAACGCCTTTGTGTCCATCGAGGACGAGCGTTTCTGGACCCACGAGGGCGTGGACATCCGGGGGATGCTGCGGGCCGGCTACCTGTTTTTGGCCAGCGGCGGGAGCACAACCCAGGGGGCCAGCACCATCACCCAGCAGCTGATTAAAAACAATGTGTTTGACGGCGGCGCCGAATCCACCTTGGGCGCCCGGATTGTCCGGAAGATCCAGGAGCAGTATCTGGCCATTGAGCTGGAAGAAAACATGTCCAAAGAAAAAATCCTGGAAAACTACCTGAACACCATCAATCTGGGCTCCAACTGCCTGGGCGTGCAGACGGCGGCCCGGCGGTATTTCGGCAAGGACGTCAGCCAGCTGAACCTGTCTGAGTGCGCCACCATCGCGGCCATCACCCAGAACCCGTACAAGTACAACCCCATCACCCACCCGGAGGAGAACGCCAAGCGCCGGGCCACGGTGCTCCAGTATATGGAGGAGCAGGGCTATATCTCCGCGGAGGAGCATCAGGCCGCTCTGGACGACAACGTGTACGAGCGGATCCAGCAGGTCAACGCCACCTTCAGCGCGGACGAGTCCCCCTACAGCTACTTTGTGGACCGGCTGACCTACGAGGTGGTGCGGGATCTGCAAAACGACCTGGGCTACAGTGAGGATCAGGCCTACAGCCTGCTTTACAGCGGCGGCCTGCAGATTTATACCACCCAGGACCCGGATATCCAGGCGGTGGTGGACAAGGAGGTCAACGACCCGAACAACTACGAGGAATCGGTTACCCAGTATTCCTTTACGGTGCGGATTACCATCCAGCATCCGGACGAAAGCACTACAGTGTACACGGAGCGTGACATCCGGGAGTACCTGGGCGAACACCTGAATTTCCGTACCCAGGAAGAAATCTACACCCTGATTGAAGAGTTTGAGGCCAGCGTGATGGCGGCCGGGGACGTGGTGCTGGACGACACGCCGGACATCACCTTACAGCCCCAGGTTTCCGCCACGGTCATCGACCAGTCCACCGGCTATGTGCTGGCCATCACCGGCGGCCGGGGGCAAAAGACCACCAGCCTGTCCCTGAACCGGGCCACCAACACCCGGCGGCAGCCTGGTTCCACCTTCAAGGTCCTGACCTCCTTTGCCCCGGCCATCGACGCCATGGGGCAGACCCTGGCCAGCACCTACTACGACGAGCCTTACACCTACGGCGGCCACAGCTTCCGCAACTGGTACTCTTCCAGCCGCTTTGCCGGCTACGCCAACATCCGCCAGGGCATTGCCTACTCTATGAACATTGTGGCGGTCAAATGCCTGGTGGAGACGGTAACGCCGGCCCTGGGCTTTGACTACGCCGAGTCCTTCGGCATCAACACCCTGGTGCGGGAGAAGGACGCCTACCCGGCCCTGGCGCTGGGCGGCGTATCCCAGGGCGTTACCAACATGCAGCTGACGGCGGCCTACGCGGCCATCGCCAACGGCGGCCTGTACCAGGAACCTATCCTGTACACCCGGATCCTGGACAGCGACGGCAAGATCCTTCTGGACAATGAGTCGGAATCCCGGCAGGTGATCAAAGAGACCACCGCCTTCCTGCTTACCGACGCCATGGCGGATTCCCTGGAGGACACCCGGCTCAACGACCTGTTCAGCTCCAGCAGCCCGGAGGCCAAGCCCTCCAATATGTCCGCCGCCGGCAAGAGTGGTACCACCACGGACGTCAACGACCTGTGGTTTGTAGGCTACACCCCCTATTACACCATGGCCATCTGGAGCGGCTTTGACGACAACTCCAACATCCCCAGCGAGACCGACCGGGATTACCACAAGGTCATCTGGCGGAAAATTATGGAGCAGATCAACGAGGGCAAGCCGGACATTGGCTTTGCGGTACCGGCGGATATGGTGGAGGTGGAAATCTGCAGCAAATCCGGCAAGCTGGCCTCGGACGCCTGCCACGGAGACGGGCGGGAGTCCATTGTATACACGGAATACTTTGTAAAAGGCACCGAGCCTACGGAGTACTGCGACCTGCACTATTGGGTGGAGGTTTGCCCGGAATCGAATATGCGGCCCGGCCCTTACTGCCCTACCACCACCTACCGGTCCCGGATCCGGCTGCCGGAGGAAACCACCGGCTCCACCCAGGACAGCGATTACGCTTACTACAGCCGCCAGCAGTGCGACGTCCATACGGCCCCGGTGCTGCCCACCGATCCCGGCGGGACCGCCGGGACGGCCCCGGGAGGCGGCACCGCGGTAGGCGGGGGAGACAACTTTTGGGGGACATCCACTCCCGGAACCATAGACGGCGTCAACTGACCCGCCCCGCAGGGCTGGAATGGCCCCCTGCTGACCCGCCCCGCAGGGCTGGAAATAGCCCTTTACAAAGCGGGGATCCCGTGGTATAGTCTGGGTGTGGATGGTATTCTAACCTAGAAACTGTACCCAAGCACAATCTGTTTCGGAAAAGCCTGGCAGACCGCCTGCGTCCGCCGCCTGCATCCTTCGGGAGCGGGACGGGATGGGAAGCGCCGCGGATTTTTACCGGCTCCTATTAGAATTCTGTCCATCCGTCCTCCGGCCCCTGCCGGCAGGACGGATGTTTTGTTTTGCTGGAAAGGAGGAAAATACCCTATGAATCCATCTATGACCCCTGAGGAACGGAGCCGCCAGATCCGCAAGGAAGCCCTGGCCACGTTCCTGCTCTTTCTCATCTGCCTGGCCTGGAACGTGGGCTTTGCCTACGGCCTCTCCGGCTGCCCCATCACTGTCTTTCACCTGCCTCTGTGGTGGGTGCTCAGCACCCCCGGCGTCTTTGTGGTGGCCGTGGCCGGGGTGGTCTTTCTGCTGAAAAAGGTGTTTGTAAACTTTGAGTTTGAGGAAGAGGAAGAAGAAACGGAGGAGACCCTATGACCCGGAATCAGATTATCATTCTCGCCATTCTCCTGATTTATATGGCCGCCAACATGATCCTGGGCCTGGCCGTCAGCCGCCGGGAGGCAGGCAAGGGCGGCTTCCTGCGCCAGTACTTTATCGGCGGCCGCTCCATGGGCGGCCTGGTGCTGGCCATGACCCTGGTGGCCACCTACACCAGCGCCAGCTCCTTCCTGGGCGGGCCGGGCCTGGCGGCTTCCTGGGGCCTGACCCAGGCCTGGGTGGCCGCGGTGCAGATCGGCACCGCCTTCCTGACCCTGGGCGTCATTGGCAAGCGCTTCGCCATTATCTCCCGGAAGACCCACGCCGTCACCGTCACCGACTATTTCCGCAGCCGCTACGGCTCCCCGGCGGTGGTGATCCTCTGCGGCCTGTGCCTGGTGGTGTTCTTTATCACCCAAATGGTGGCCCAGTTTATCGGCGGCGCCACCCTAGTCCAGTCGGTGACCGGCCTCCCCTACTGGGCCGGCCTGGCCCTGTTCGGCCTCATCGTCATCCTCTACACCTCCATCGGCGGCTTTAAGGCGGTGGTGATGACGGACACCCTCCAGGGCATTATTATGACCTTCGGCACCTTCCTGCTGCTGTTCTTTGTGCTGCGGGCCGGCGGCGGCCTGGAAAACATTACCGCCCAGCTGAGCCAGATCAACCCCGGCTGGGATCTGATGGGCAAAGGCCCCTACAGCGAGGGGAACATCCAGCTGTCCCCCGGCTACCTGATCTCCTTCTGGGTGCTGGTGGGCGTAGGCGTCCTGGGGCTGCCCCAGACCGCCGTCCGGGGCATGGGCTTTAAGGACACCCAATCCATGCACCGGGCCATGCTCTACGGCACCATCGTGGTGGGCATCCTGATGATCGGCATGCACTTTGCCGGGGTCCTGACCCTGCCTCTGCTGCCGGAGGGCGGCCTGGCCAGCACCGACCAGGTGATCCCCTATGTGGTGCTGAACTATATGCCCGCCTGGGCCGCCGGACTGTTTCTGGCCGCTCCCCTGGCGGCGGTGATGTCCACCGTCTCCTCCCTGCTGATCCTGGCCTCCGCCACCATCCTGAAGGACCTGTACCTGGCCTATATCGTAGGGGACGCGCCGGAGAAAAAGAAAAAGGCGGAGAAAAAGATCCCCCGCTACAGCCTGCTGGTGACGGCGGTGCTGGGCCTGCTGGTCTTTGCCATCGCCCTGAACCCGCCGGATATCATTGTCTGGATCAACCTGTTCGCCATGGGCGGCCTGGAGACCACCTTCTTCTGGCCTCTCATCGGCGGCCTGTACTGGAAGCGGGGCAACAGCGCCTGCTGCATTGCTTCCATTTTGGTGGGGCTGACCGTGTTTATCTTCTTCAACCAGGTAAAGATCGCCCCCTTCCACATCCACGAGGTGGTGCTGGGCCTGGCCGCCGGAGGCGCGGCCTACTTTCTCACCGGGCTTCTCTCCAAAAAGGAGCCGGATCCTAAGATGCTGAAGGATTGCTTCTAGGGGCTGTTGCCTGCATCCGGTGTTCCGGTACGCACCATCCAGCAATACGAGCAACGGCGGAAGAACATCCACAAGGCTCCGGCGGAGTATCTGGCCGTGCCGGCAAAGTTGCTATGCTGTGAAGCAGAGGATTCTCGTTAAAAGATGGAATAGAAAAAACCGCGGCCATTCCACAATGCGGATGGCCGCGATTTTTTCTATTCCTCTTCCGTTTTTCTTTCTACGAATTCACTTTTTGATAAAGGCACAAAATCTGATCCCGGTCCTCCCGCAGATGACGCCGCAGTTCTTCGATTCCTTCCGGAATCTCTCCCTTTTGAAACGCGCGGCATATGGCATTATGATGGTCCTGAATACGGCGGTGTTCGCCTTCCTCAATCCGGTAAAGATTATAAAGCAGCGTTGTCTGGGCGCGCAGTTTTGACGCGGCCAGATTCAGCCTGGAATTTCCCGCATGTTCGTAGAATGCCAAATGGAACTGATCCGACAATTCGCCCCACCGGCGGATGTCCCCCTGTTTCAGAACCTCCTCGCATTCTTCCGCGTTCGCCTGCAACACCCCGGCAAACGCTTCCATACGGTTCTGCTCCAAAATCATCTCCGTCGCAATGCGCTCCAATTCATAATCCAAACGGAAGATTTCCCGAATATCCTGATCGTTTAAAGTGATCACCGAAATCCCCACGTTGGATAAGCCGACCACCAATCCATCGTCCACCAGATGTGTCAAAGCCTCCCGGATCGGCGTATGGCTGACTCCAAAACGTTCCTTTAAGGACTGCAGCGTCAATTTGGTTCCGCAGGGGATTTCCTGGCTAAGAATATCCGCGCGCAGAATCTGGTAAATTTGTTTCGGCAGGGTTTCTTTTTTCAATATATCCCCCATGGTGGAACTCCTTTATACAAAAATAGTTTACACTAGTATAACATTTTTTCCCTGATACGCAAGCCAAAATCCATCTCCCTGTCAGAAAAACTGCCGCCCGGATGAAGGCAGCAGTCATTCTTTTCCCCTTTTACCGATTTACTTTTCTGCAAAGCCCTCGCGGGCCAGGGCCTGGAAAGCCGGCAGGGAGTTCTGGAGGGTCTCATAGGACGCGCAGTAGGCCAGCCTCACATAGCCTGGACAGGCAAACGAACGCCCCGGCACCATCCGGATGTGATATTTTTTTGCCATAATCATGTGGCGTCCCCTCCCTCCGTTCCCGTTTCATACAGACGGCAGGATACCCAATGGCCTTCCCCCATGTCTTTCAAAGGAAGCTCCCCTTCCCGGCATTCCGGCCTGCAATATTTGCAGCGGGCCGCAAAACGGCAGCCTGGTTTGGGGTTTACAGGGGAAGAAACCTCGCCGTTTAGCACTTCCATTTCTTTATATTTCATCTCAGAACGCGGTATCGGCACCGCCTGCAGCAAAGCCTGGGTATAAGGATGCAGCGGGTTTTTAAATAATTCTTTGGACGGGCAAAGTTCCACGCACTTTCCCAGATACATCACCGCGATATTTTTGGATATATGCCTCACCACGCTTAAATCGTGGGTAATAAACATATAGGTCAGGCCGCGTTCCTCCTGCAGGTCCATCAGCAGGTTCAAAATCTGCGCCTGAATGGACACATCCAAAGCAGAAACCGGTTCATCGCACACCACAAACTGCGGATTCAGGGCCAAGGCCCTGGCAATGCCGATCCGCTGGCGGCGGCCGCCGTCCAGCTCATGGGGATAGCTGCCGGAAAGCCGCTGGTCCAGCCCCACCGTATCCATAAGTTCTGCCACCAGCCGGAATGTATCACTGTGGCTGCGGCATACCTTATTGATCAGAATCGGCTCCGCAATTAATTCCTGTACGCTCATCCGGGGATTCAGCGAAGAGTACGGATCCTGGAAAATAATCTGCATATCCCGGCGCAGGCGCTTTAGCTCATGCCGGGACAGCCCGGTAATCTCTTTTCCCTGGAATTTCACCGTCCCATCCGTAGGCTTTATCAGCTGCAGGACCGTCCGGCCTAAGGTGGACTTGCCGCAGCCGGATTCTCCTACAACTCCCAGAGTTTCCCCCTTCTCAATCCGCAGGTCCACGCCGTCCACTGCATGGAGCAGGCCGTTCTTCACTTTGAAATATTTTTTCAGGCCACAGGTTTCCAACATTGGCACACTCACGTCTGGGCCTCCTTTCCACTGTATAAATGGCAGGCAATCCGGTGCTGGCCGTTCTGCCAGATGTCCGGCGCCTTTTGACGGCACACATCCCGGCACTGGGGGCAGCGGGGGCTAAATTTACAGCCGGAAGGCAGATTGCTGGGGTCCGGCGTCAGCCCTTCGATGGGGGTAAGCCGCCGCGCGTCGCTTTCCAGATCGGGGATAGAGCCAAAAAGCCCCAGCGTATAGGGGTGATGGCGAGGCGCGTCAAAAATGTCCTCCATCCGCCCGTATTCCACGATTTCTCCCGCATACATCACGCCTACATAGTCGCAGATTTGCGCCACAATCCCCAGGTCATGGGTAATCATGATCATGGCTGTGCCCAAGCGTTCCCGCAAATCCTTCATCATGCGCAGCACCTGCGCCTGGATCGTAACGTCCAAAGCGGTAGTCGGTTCATCCGCGATCAAAAGATCCGGATTACAGGCCAAGGCAATGGCAATCACGACGCGCTGCTTCATTCCGCCGGAAAACTGATGCGGGTACTCTCCCTTCCGGCTGGCAGGGATCCCTACCATTTCCAGGCTTTTTTCCACCAGTTCCTCAATGGCGTCCCGGCTAAGGCCTTGTTCGTTATGGAGGATCAGAGACTCCGCGATCTGCCGTCCCACCGGGATCACCGGGTTCAGCGCCGTCATAGGGTCCTGAAAAATCATAGAAATCTTCTCTCCACGGATCTTTCTCATCTCGGCCTCGCTAAGCGGCAGAAGGCTGTTCCCCTCAAAGAGGATTTCCCCTTCCTGAATCCGGGCCGTTCGCTCCGGCAGTAACCGCAGGATGGAAAGGGCGGTGGTCGTCTTTCCCGCTCCGGTTTCCCCTACCAGCCCTAGGGTTTCCCCCCGGGCCAGGCTAAAGGAAATATGGTTCACCGCATGGACCGTGGCCGCGTCCGTCTGATAGACCACCTTCAGGTTACGGACTTCCAGAAATTTTTCTTTTTCCATATCCGTTTTCCCTCCTTAATCCTTAAGCTTGGGATCCAGGGCATCCCGAAGGCCGTCCCCTACCAGATTAAAGCCCAGAGCCGTCAGCAGGATACAGATGCCCGGGACATACAGCAAATAGGGAGCCTCAAACATATGGGCCCGGGACTCATTCAGCAGAGACCCCCATTCCGGCGCCGGCGGCTGCACCCCCATGCCAATAAAGCTAAGGCCGGCAGCCGAAAGGATCATCGCGGAAATATTCATAGTCGTGCTGACAATAATCGGGCCCATGGCATTGGGAAGGACGTATTTCAGGATAATGCGCCAGTCGCCGCCGCCGTAAGAATGGGCCGCTTCGATGTAGTCCTGATCCGCCACGGAAATTACCACGGAACGCACCAGCCGCACCGTTCCCGGCACACAGGAAATGGTCATGGCCACCAGCAGGTTTTTCAGATCCGCCCCCAGCGCCGCCACTACCGCCAAGGACAAAAGCACCGGCGGTACAGACATCAGCACGTCCATCAGGCGCATAACCAGATTGTCAAAGGCGCCGCCGTAATAGCCGCAGAAAGCCCCAATCAACCCGCCGATTACCAGCGACAAAAGGCTGGTGGAAATGCCGATCAGCAGCGAATAGCGGGAGCCATGGACAATCCGGGCAAACATATCCCGCCCCAAATGATCGGTTCCAAAAAGATACTGGCCGCAGGGCGGGGTAAAACGGTCCGCTCCGTGCTGCTCAATGGCTCTCTCGTAAGGCGTAATGACATCCGCGAAAATAGCCACCAGAATGATACATGCCAGTAGGATCAAACCGATCATGGCCACCCGGCTTTTTCGGAAGCGCCGCCAGATTTCCCGGACTTGGCTTTCCTTTTTATACTTTTTATATTCTCTCGTGTTCGTCTCTTGTCCCATAATCTGCCTCCCTACTTCATTTTCGCCTTAACCCGAGGGTCAATGAACGCGTAAAGAATATCCACTACCAGCATGATCAAGCAGAACATAACCGACAGGAACAAGGTGCAGGCCAGGACGGTTGGCACATCCTTCTGGCGGATGGCTGTCACAATCAAGGTACCCAGGCCTGGAATGGCGAATACCGTCTCGATGATAATGGTCCCGCCCAGGGAGGCGCCAAATCCCATGCCCCAGGACGTGATAACCGGCAGCAGGGCATTCTTAAAGGCATGGCGCCATATAACGGTCCGCTCGCTGGCGCCTTTGGCCCGGGCGGTCCGAATATAATCCTGCCGGATGGTTTCCAGCATAGTGGAACGGGTCAGCCGAAGCGTACCGGCGGCGCCGGACAGCACGGAAGTCACCACCGGGAGAATATAGGACTGCCAATTTTCCAGGCCGCTGACAGGCAGCCACTGGAGGCGCACCGCAAAAAGAAGCATCAGCATCAGCCCAAGCCAAAAGCCAGGCATACAGGCAAATACCATGGCCATGACCGTCATAAAACTGTCCACAAAGGAATATTGCTTAACCGCCGAATAAATTCCCAAAAACGTCCCGATGGCGGAGCTGATCACCATGGAAAGCAGCGCCAGCCGCAGCGTATTGGGGAAGCGGGCCAGGATTTCGTCAAAGACTGGCGCCCGGGTACGATAGGATTCCCCAAAATCAAAGTGGAGCACAATATCTCCCACATAGTTAAAAAAGCGGGCAAAAAAAGGCTGATCGTATCCAAACTCCGCATTCAGCTTGGCGATGTCCTCCGCCTTTGCCGTTGCTCCCAGAATCAGAGTCCCTGGATCGCCCGGTGTCAGAGACATGATGGTAAAGACCAGAAAGATGGTTCCCAAAAGGACGGGAATCGTCAAGAGAAGGCGTTTCAATACGTATCGAGTCATTTTCTGTCCTTCCTCCCTTTTCCTTAATGTTGACGCTTTATTTATTTGGTTTTTATTTGTTTTGCAACAGCATAGCACATGCAGAAAAATAAGTCAATATTTTGTTTTTGATTTTTTATATGTTGCAAAATATCAAACCATGTGTTATATTATCAAAAACGGGCTGGACACACTGCGAAATCCATGCCGTTTTCAAAATCATGCGGATAGAAAGGATCGGAAACATGGTATCATCTTCTGCTTGGCCGTATCCGGATGAAACCCGGGAGATGGAACAGATTCAGGCTGATGTGATTGTGCTGGGCGGCGGTATCGCCGGCTGCATGGCCGCCATTGCCGCGGCCAAACAAGGGTGCCGTGTGGCGGTGGTAGAAAAAGCAGGGGCGGTGCGCAGCGGCGCCGGAGGCTCCGGGTGTGATCATTGGGAGCAATGCGCCTCCAACCCCTGTTCCTCCGTTTCCCCGGAGGAAATGCTCCAAGCCATGATGGATGACAACGATGGCTACAACAACCCCATTTCCCATTATATTGAGGCACGGGAGGGCTGGGACCGCCTGCTGGACATAGAGAAAATGGGAGGAAAGATCCGGGATACGGAGGGCGAGTTCCAGGGAGCCGTCTTCCGGGATGAAAAAACCGGCCTTCTGTTTGCTTACGATTACAAAAACCGGACCACCCTGCGGATCTGGGGCACTACCTTTAAACCAGCCATGGTAGCGGAAATGCGCCGCTTAGGCGTGCGCCTAATTGAGCACGTAACCGCCACGGCTTTGCTGACCGAAGGGGGACGCCCTGGCGGGCGCTGTATTGGCGCTGCCGGGATCAGCGGGCGCAGCGGGAAGTTTTACGTATTTTCCGGCCGTTCGGTGATCCTAGCCACCTCCCGGCCCGCGCGAATCTGGCTTTTTTCCGCCGCCTATCCGGGTCTGGCGGAATTCCGCCCCCTTTCCTGCATTGGCAGCGGCCATGCCATGGGATGGCGGGCGGGGGCGGAATTTACCTTAATGGAAAAATCGGTCCGCGGGGAATTTTCCGCGGCTGGCCGTTCCTTCCCTCCCTACGCGGCCGGCAACAACCACAATACTTGGTATCCTGCTTCCCTGGTAGACAACCGGGGCGTAGAGATCCCCTACGCGGACCGCGACGGCAATCTTCTTCCCGATGTGATGCACCGCTTCCAGCCTGCCGCTGGCCAGAAGTTCTTTATGAAAGGCGGAAATATTGAACAGGCCAAATATGCCTACGATGGGCCAGAGACCCTGCCCTACCAGAAGCTGCAGGAGCAAGGTTATCAGCTTCCGTTCTACGCAGACCTTTCCAATCTGCCGCCCCAGGAGCGCAAGGTGATCTGGGGCATGATGATCGGCCAGGAAGGAAAGACCCGGATCCCTGTGCTAAAGGATCTGACGGACCGGGGCTTTGACCCAGAAAAGCACGTGCTCCAGTGCTATGGGGTCGGCTGGAAAAGCGGCGACTTCCTGCCCCAGGAACGGCAGCTGTTTGGCCTGGTAGGCGGTTTTATGAACGATTGGCATCTTATGAGCAACATTCCCGGGCTTTTTGTGGCGGGGGACGCCCTGTTTTCCAGCAACTGTTATGGTCATGCCGCCACCACCGGTTCCTATGCCGGCCGCCACGCGGCAGCTTACGCCCGGTCCGTTCCAGAGATTCTGCCGGAACGCAGCCAAGTCGAAAAAGAACGGCTGCGGGTGCTGGCCCCTCTTGCCCGGGATCTGGAGAACGGCTATACCTGGAAAGAACTGAACCATGCGGTCTCCAAAGCCATGCAGAATTTCTGCGGGGAAGTAAAAGAGGACGGATTGCTGCTGGCCGGCTTGGAGGTCCTCCAGGGCTACGAGAACGAAATTGTGCCCCGGACCGCCGCCGCCAACCCCCATGAGCTGGTGCGGCTTTTGGAAGTCTATGATATTCTGACGGTCTCCCAGATCATCCTGCACTCCTGCCTGGCCCGCCGGAACGACTGTCCCAAGCTGGAATTCTACCGCTCGGACAGCCTTGGGGAAGCCCCCGAGCCTTTGATCGCAATCCGCCAGGAAGAAGGGCAGATCCATACCCGTCAGATCCCTCTGGACTTTGCCGGGGATGTAAAGGAAAACTATGAAAAGTATAATACAGACTACCGGCAGGAGGTAAGCCCATGAACGAATCACGCTTCCTTGTACGGCAGGTGGAACCTGCCCAGCCCCTGCGCTTCGACCCAGGCAAATGTATCGGCTGCAACCGCTGTGTCAATGCCTGCCCCATCGACCTGCTGCTCCCTGCGCAGGGGAAGAACCAACCGCCTGTGCCAGCCTACCCGGATGAATGCTGGTACTGCGGCTGCTGTGTAATGGAATGCCCCGCAGACGCAATCCAACTGCGGCATCCTCTGATGAACCAAGCGCGCTGGGTAGAAAAAAACAAACTGAAGGAGGGACACAAATGGAACTGCTCAAACGGCTAACCCAGGCATGGGGGGTCTCGGGACGTGAGAAAGAGGTCCGCCAGATCATCCTGCAGGAGGTTCTTCCCTATGCGGATCAGATCCGGCAGGACGCGCTGGGAAACCTGATTGTCCTGAAAAAAGGGAACGGCCAAGGCAAACGGATTATGCTCTCGGCCCATATGGACGAAATCGGACTGCAGGTAACCAAAATCGAAAGCGACGGCCGGCTCCGGGTCTGTAAGGTGGGATGGGTATGGGCCGCTTCCTTGTACAACGACAAGGTAGTCTTCCAAAACGGCACCATAGGCGTGGTCGGCTGCTGCGGTCCTATCGAGGAAGCCAAAAACGATGTGGGCAAGCTGTACATAGACATTGGCGCGGCCTCCCGGGAGGAGGCGGAAAAATATGTAAAAATTGGAGATTACTGCGGGTTTATCGGCCCCTTTTATCCCTTGGCGGAGGGACGCCTATGCTCCAAGTCTTTTGACGACCGGGCCGGCTGCTGGCTGCTGATCGAGGCGCTGAAACGGAACGACGGGAATCGGGAAAACGATGTCTATTACGTATTTACGGTTCAGGAGGAGGTGGGCTGCCGCGGCGCGCAGACCGCCGCCCAATTGATTTCTCCGGATATCGGCATTTCCATAGATGTCACGCCGGATCACGCCTATCCCAGCGATCTGGAAGGAGCCAATGCGGTAGGCGCTGGAGTTGGCGTAAAACTAGGCGACCCTTCCGCTATGCTGGATGAAGAGCTGGTGGAAAAAATGCTGCGGTGCTGCGAGGAAAACCATATTCCCTATCAGCGGGACGTAATGGACCGGGGCGGCACAGACAGCTCCAGCATCAACCGCTCCGGCAGCGGCGTGCGGGTCTGTGGGATTTCGCTGGTGGACCGGTACCCTCATTCCCAGAGTTCTGTGATTTCCCAATCCGATTTGTATGCGGCGCTGGAACTAATTGATAAGTACACGGCTCTGCACTTTGATTTCCCAGTGCCGATCCTGTATGATAAAACAACCTAACGAGGAGGGAACTGTATGAAAAAGAGACTGGCACTTTGCATGGCCCTGGCCATCGCTTTATCCTCTCTGGCCGGATGCGGCAGCGGGCAGGCCACGGAATCCACGGCAAGCGGAAGCAGCGGAACCACCGGCGGCAAGACCGATCTTGTCGTTGCCCTGCAAACCGATATTGCCACCCTAAACTCAGCCGAGTTTTCCACATCATCCGAAAGCATTATTGGAAATCAGATCTACGAAGGGCTTATGTGTGTGGACGGGGATACGCTGAAACCGCAGCTGGCGGAATCCTGGGAAATCTCAGAGGATGGGCTGTCTTATACCTTCCATCTTCGTCAGGATGTCACCTTCCATGACGGCAGCCCGGTAACCGCCGAGGATGTAAAGTTTTCCACGGAGCTTTACCAGGATTCCCCCTATCAAGGCTCTGTGACAGAGGGCTTGGAAAGCATAGAAATCGTAGACGAACACACGGTTGTCATGCGCACCTCCACGGTGTTTTCCCCTTTCCTGGAGAACATCGCGACCATGTTTGTCATGAGCAAAAATTATTATGAGACGGCTGGGCCGGAGCAGTTTGCCAGCCAGCCCATTGGCTTTGGCCCCTATCAGTTTGTAAGCCGGGACATTGGCAGCCGGATTGTGCTGAAGGCCTATGACGGCTACTACGGCGGCCCGGCCAGCATTAAGGATGTGGTTTTCCGCATCATCCCGGACGACACCACCATTTCCATGTCCCTGCAGACCGGCGAGCTGGGCTTTGCCCCTATTTCTGAAAACAGCTATTCCACCCTCAATGGGTACAGCGGCATTACCATCCAGCAAGTTCCCATGTCGCGCTTTGGCTTTATCTCCTTGAACCATGAAAAGGAGCCGTACAGCGACGTCCGGTTCCGCCAGGCAGTATCCTACGCCATTGACCGGGAGAACCTGGTAAACCTGGCCCTAAACGGCATTGGCACCCCTAACTCCAACATTATCAGCCCCCTGCGTTTTGGATGGTCGGAAGATCAGCCTACCTACGAGTACAACCCGGAGCGGGCCAAGGAGCTCCTGGCGGAAATGGGCCTCCAGACCCCTTACGATCTGGGTATCATGCCCATCTCCGAGCAGTTCCGGACCCAGGCGGAGGTAATCCAGAACGATCTGAAAAACATTGGCCTGAATGTCACCCTGGAAATCCAGGAACAAAATGCTCTTATGACCAGCATGCAGAACGGGGACGTAGGCATTACCGTCATGGAAATGGGGCTCACTGGCGTTACCCAGTCTTACGCGATGGCCCTGACCACTCCCTATATTGGGATGGCCAACAACGTGCGCTATTCCAATCCCGAGATTGACGGCCTGTTCCAGAAGGCAGCGGAAACCATCGATGAGGACGCCCGCTTCCAAGTCTATAATGAAATTTTTACCAAAGTGCAGGAGGAAGCGGTCTTTGTGACCCTCTACAACACCGAGGGACTGTATGCTTACAGCGACCAACTGAACGTACCGGAGCTGCCTCTGGAAGGTACCTTCAAGATTTACGACTTCAGCTGGAAATAAGATTCTGCCTGTCAGCGAGGGATCTGCCTTATGAAAACGTTATTAAAAAATGGGAACCTTCTTACGATGGAGCGGGAGCGGATCTTCTACCGGACGGATCTGCTGTATGAGGATGGGGTGATCCAGGCCATTGGGAAAGGGCTTCCTCTGGACGGCCCAAATTGCCAGGCCATCGACTGTACGGGGAAGTACCTGATCCCTGGCCTCTTTGACGCGCACATCCATATCGGCGCCAGCGACATGCTTCCCATGCTTCTGGCCAACGGGGTTACTTCCGTACGGCATTTAACCGGCGGAGAACGGGTTCTGGCCCTGGCGGAGGATATCCGCCAGGGACGCCGCCTAGGGCCGTCTATTTATGCCTCCGGTTTTGTGTACGATGGCCACGACGGACCCAGCGAAAACCCGGAACACCAATACATTTCCAACGAAGAAGAGGCAGAAAAAGCGGTTTACGACACCATCGAGGCCGGCTGCCTGTGGGTGAAAACCTATCCGTCCATCCGCCGGGATCTGTACAAACGCCTTATGGACACCGCCAACGCCTGCGGTATTCCGGTATGCGGCCATATGTCTTATCTGGTAGACGCCAAGGAACTGCGGGACTGGGGGTATCAGTGCTGCGAGCATTCCAGCAGCCTTCCCCGCCATCCCTGGGATCTCCGTTATCTGGCCGAATCCGGCATGTGGCTCTGCCAGACCCAGGTGGTGTGCGAAACGCTCCCCGATTATGTGTGGAATGGAAAGCAGCTGGAGGATCTTCCGGAATGGGCCTATGTTCCGGCTTATCTGAAAGACCTCTGGAAACGGCAAAACGAAGAAATTGCCCTGGGATATAAAAAACGCGGGCTGAAGCCAGATATTCAAGAGGTAATCGGCCGGGGCCGCGCCTTCATGGAATATTCCGACCGCTATATGGCTGGGACCGACGCTTCCTACCCGGGAATCACGGCCGGCTTTTCCCTTCACAATGAGCTGGAACGCCTGGTGACGCTTTACGGAGCCAGCCCTTATGAAGCTTTGAAAGCCGCCACCATTCGTCCCGCTTCCTATATCGGTGTGGAAAAATCCAAGGGAATCCTGGCCGTTGGCGCAGACGCGGATATTGTAATCCTAAAGGAAAACCCTCTGGCATATATCGGCAACACCCGTTCCATAGACGCCGTAATACGAGGCGGGCAGTTCCTAGGACGGGCGGAGCTGGATTCTATGCTGGAAAACGCCGCCCAGCTTACCAAAGAACAAGTGGAATTCTTTGAAGGGAATTCCGAAGGCTGATAAGAAAGAAGCTGCCGGTTTCGGCCAACCCGAAACCGGCAGCTTCCATAATAGGAGAATGCTGTGAATTACAATGAACTATACCGTCCCAAAGACCGGATCCGCCCCAAGCGCACAAAAGAAGAAAAACAGAACATACGCCGGATCCTTCTGGCCTCCCTGCTCTCTATACTGGCCGGCATCTTCTTTATGGGCATCCTGTTGGCCATTTGGCTGTCCTTCCGCTAGCCTTTCCCGCCTGGATGGGGGCGGCAGCCATTCTTTTCCCCTTTTACCGATTTACTTTTCTGCAAAGCACTCGCGGGCCAGGGCCTGGAAAGCCGGCAGGGAGTTCTGGATGGTCTCATAGGACACGCAGTAGGCCAGCCTCACATAGCCAGGGCAGGCAAACGAACGGCCCGGCACCATCAGGATGTGATATTTTTTGGCCATCTCACAGAATTTGGTTTCATCCGCAAAAGGCGATTTTACAAACAAATAGAAGGCTCCCTGAGGCTTGGCACAGGTAAACCCGCAGGAAATCAGCCCATTGTACAGGGCGTTCCGGTTCCGGTCGTAGTAAGCCACATCTACCGCGGCGTCCACGCACCGGGCAATGACCAGCTGCATCAGAGAAGGAGCGTTGACCGCGCCGCTGACACGGATGGCAATGGCCGCCGCCGCCAACAGCTGCTCCGCGTCCTCCGCCTCATCCGGGATCGCCAGGTAGCCGATCCGCTCCCCCGGCAGGGACAGGGATTTGCTGTAGGAGTAAACCACCATGGTATTCCGGTAGTACTGGGTTACATAGGGAACCACCGCCCCATCGTATGCCAGTTCCCGGTAGGGCTCATCGGAAATCAGGAAGATCGTAGTGCCCAACTCCCTTTGCTTTTGCTCCAGGATGTCCGCCAGCCTCCGCAGCGTCTCCTCCGAATAGATTACGCCGGTTGGATTGTGAGGGGTATTGATAATCACCGCTTTGGTCTTTTCATCGATTGTTTTCGCAAACGCCTCCAGGTCCGGCTGAAAGGTTTCCGTATCCGGGGGCACCACCGCCAGTTCCCCGTCGTAATTGGCCACATAAGAGCCATACTCCACAAAATAGGGGGCGAAAGTAATCACCCGGTCCCCAGGGTTCAGCAAAATTTTCAGCGCCGCGTTGAGCCCGCTGGCCGCCCCTACCGTCATAAGGATATTCTTTTCACAAAAGCAGGTGCCAAAACGGCGGTTTAGGGAACCCGCAATGGCTTTCCGGGTTTCCGGGAACCCGGCGTTGCTCATATACCCGTGGACGTAAACGGGATCCTGGGTCTCCAAAATATCCAGGATGGCCTGCTTTACCTCCGGGGGCGCCGGCACATTCGGGTTGCCCAGGCTGAAATCGTACACCTGGTCCTCCCCGTACAGGGCCTTCATCCGGCTTCCTTCCTCAAACATCATGCGGATCGCGGAATTGTTATGCAGAAGGGGCTTCATTTTTTCTG
The DNA here is from genome assembly GCA_944376945.1 of uncultured Lachnospiraceae bacterium. Taxonomy (GTDB): domain Bacteria; phylum Bacillota; class Clostridia; order Lachnospirales; family Lachnospiraceae; genus Pseudolachnospira. The sequence continues at coordinate 23,370 of CALWEC010000194.1, forward strand.
AAATCATGTGGCTTCTCTCCTTTCTCATCGCGCCGGTCAGCGTATCTTTCCCGCCTGGACCAGGACGGCCAGGGCCAGGGAATCCAGTTTGGTTTCGCCAGGGTCGGATCGGGAAACCAGCACGATAGGGGCCTGGGCGCCTACCACGATACCGGCGGACCGGGCCCCGCCAAAGTAGGTCATGGCTTTGCCGATCCCATTTCCCACCTCGTAGGTGGGGACCAGCAAAATATCGGCCTGCCCGGCGCCGGGGGCGCTGTACTTTTTATGGCGGCACGCTTCCTGGCTAATGGCCAGATCCAGCCCGGCCGGGCCAAATACTTCCATATGATAGGGAGCCCAGCGCTCCTTCATCTGGGAGAGGGCTTCCGCATCTGTAGTGGAGGGGATCTTCGGGTTTACCACCTCCGATCCGCATACGCAGGCGGCCCGGATGGTGGTATAGCCCAAGGCCTGGAGCACCGTTGCCGCGTTCTCCAGGATTTCCGCCTTTTCCTCCCGGGACGGGAACGGGTTCAAGCCCCCGTCTGTAAGAAAAAGAGGGCGGGGATAGGAAGGGCTCTGGTACAGCATGATATGGCTGAGCAGACGGCCTCCCCGCAGCCCTTGATCCCGGTGAAGCACCGCCTTCATAAGGACCGATGTGTTTACAAGCCCTTTCATCAGCAGCCCCGCCCGGCCCTCCCGGACACAGGCCACTGCCAGCCGGGCGCATTCCTCCGGCGAGTCCGCCGGTACAATCGGAAACAAATCCTCCTTCTCTCCCAGCTTTTTCAGCAGGGAACGGATTTCCTCTGGGTTCCCGGTCAGGATGGCGTCCGCAATCCCATCCCGGCGGGCACAGATCAAGGCTCCCAGTACCTCTTCATCCTGGGCGGCTGCCACCGCTGCCACCGCTCCCTTGTACTGGCGCGCTCTTTTCCGCATAGAATCCAAATCCATCATGTTCTATCCCTCCACGTCCGTATTCACACACGTTTCCCCGTAGATTTTAGCGGCTTCCCCGTCCAGCACCCGCTGCGCCCCTTCCGCCAGGGCCCGCATCTCCTCTTCTCCGGGAAACACCAGGACCGGCGCCAGGCCTTCTACATAAGAAAGGATTTCTTTCAAAAAGCGCTTGCTGTTTGCCAGCCCTCCGGTAAAAACCAAAGCATCCGCCTGATACCGCAGGACCGCCGCCATGGCGCCGATATCCTTCGCCAGCTGGTACGCAAACGCCCGGAAAACCAGGTCTGCCATCCGGTCGCCTGCGTCCATCCGGGCCTCCACCTCCCGGAAATCCTTGGTTCCCAGGTAGGAGTACACGCCGGCTTCGGATCCCAGCAGCTGCCGGACCTCTTCCCGGCTTTTTCCGGAAAAGCACAGCCGGATCAGCGCGTTGACTGGAAGGGAGCCTCCCCGGTCCATAGACATAGAGCCGTCGTCTTTAATGTTGGTCACATCCACAATCCGCCCCTTCCGGTGGGCCGCCACGGACACGCCGCCGCCTAGGTGCGCCACCAGCAGGTTTAGGCTTTCGTAGGGTTTCCCCAGGGAGGCGGCAGCCCGGCGGGCCACGGCTTTCTGGTTCAGCGCATGGAAAAAGCTTTCCTTGGGCATTCCCTTAAAGCCGGAAAGCCGCGCCACATCCTGCAGTTCATCCACCGAAACCGGGTCTACAAAGTAGGCGGGGATACCGGCCATGCGGCCGATGGCGTCTGCCAGCACCACCCCCAGATTGGAGGCATGTTCCCCGTAGGGAGGATGGTATACATCGTGAAGCACATCCGCATCCACCCGGTAGGTGCCGGAAGGCAGATGCTTAAACAGGCCGCCCCGCCCGCATACCGCATCCAATTCCGAGAGGGCAACCCCCGATTGCGCCAAATCCTGCAGGACCAGCCGCAGCCGGTAATCGGTTTGATCCAAAATCCTCGGGAACGGGGCCAGCTCTTTTGCGCTGTGGGGCAGGCTGTGGGAAAACCGCTCCTTCCCTTGGCTGAAAACCGCCACCTTCGTGGAGACGGCCCCTGGGTTGATGACAAGGATATTCATACTGCCTCCCCCCGTACCGCGGCCCGCCCGGCCTGGAACGCCGCCAGATTCAGCTCCAGGAACCGCGAAGGGACCGTATTCCGTATGGCGGTTTCCCAATCCATGGCCCCCATGTCCAGGGCCTCCGCCATCGCCCCCAGGAGAACCACATTCATGCACTTCCGGTTCCCCAGCGACTGGGCGATCTCTCCTGCCTTTACCTCTATGCACCGGTGGTGCCGGCGCAGCCCATCCAGACACCCGGAGGGATACGGGCAGAGACCGGCGGAGATGGGCGCCGAAGGGATTTCCAAGCTGCTGACCACCGCGATCCCATCCGGAGCCAAATATTCCTGATAGCGAACCGCCTCCATTTTTTCAAAGGCAAGCACAAGATCCGCGGCCCCAGGGCCGATCAAAGGGGAAAACACCTGGCGTCCCCAGCGGACCTGCGTGGAAACGCTGCCGCCCCGCTGCGCCATGCCGTGCACCTCCGACATTTTCACATCCCAGCCGGCATCCAGCAGGCCCTGGGTAAAAATCCGGGAAGCCAGAATCGTCCCCTGGCCGCCTACCCCTACCAGCAACGCACTTTTGGTATTCATTCGCAGTCCTCCTTGGAAATAGCATGTACCGGGCAGATCTGGGCGCACACGGTGCAGCCCACGCACTGGGCCGGGTCAATCTGCGCCTTTTTGTCCCGGAAAGAGATGGCCGGACACCCTGCCTTTCCGCATTTCCGGCAGCCAATACAGACCTGGGGATCCACCTGGCACAGGGACTTTTGGATTTTTCTGCCGGGGATCAGCAGGCAGGGCCGGCGGGCCACAATGGCCGTGGGCACGGTGGAATCCGCCGCCTCCTCCACTGCCTGCCCCATAGCGGATAGATCCTGGGGATCTACCACCAAAATTTTCTCGTATCCATAGGCTTCCAGCACCTTCTCTATGGAAATTTTGGCCGCCATATCCCCCTGAAGGGTGCGGCCTGTCCCGGGATTGTCCTGATGGCCCGTCATGCCCGTTATGGAATTATCCAGGATCACCGGGACCACCTGCCCCTGGTTGTACAGGATTTCCGCCGCTCCGGTCATGCCGCTGTGGAAAAAGGTGGAATCCCCCAACACGCCAAACACCTTGCGGTGAGGGCTGCCGGAAAATTCCAGCGCTTTGGCCATCCCCATGGCCACGGTAAATCCGCCTCCCATACAAAGGGCACTGTCCATGGCGTTAAGAGGCTCACTGGCCCCCAGCGTATAGCAGCCAATATCCCCGGAAACCAGAAGATCCGGATGCTGGGCCATGGTATAGAAAAACCCCCGGTGCGGGCAGCCGGGACATAGGGCCGGCGGACGGGACGGCACCGGTTCCTCCGGCGCGCAGCCGCCCGGCTCCTCCCCAAAGATCCGCTGCCGCAGCAGCTGCGGGTTCAATTCATACAGCTTGCCGGTCTGTTCTTTCCCCTTGCAGGCAATACCGGCGGCCCGGATCTGCTGTTCCATAAAATCGTCCAATTCCTCAATGACATACAGCTCCTCCACCATCCCCGCGAAGCGGCGGATCAGATCCATGGGCAGCGGGTTGGTCAGCCCCAGCTTCAAGAAGGAGGTGTCCGCCGGAAACGCCTCCCGGGCATACTGGTACGCCGTCGACGCCGCGATCACGCCAATCCGGGAGCCATGGATTTCCATACGGTTCAGGGAGCAGGTGTTCCCATAGGCTTCCAGCCTCCGCAGGTTTTCCTCCAGCTTCGGATGGTTCCGGGCCGCATTGGCCGGTATTGCCACATATTTTCCTGTCTTTCTCTGAAAGGGACGCAAGGAGACTTCTTCCCGTTCCCCCAGAACCACCGGGCTTTTGGAATGGGAGATCCGGGTGGTGGTCCGGAAAAGAACCGGAATGTCAAATTCCTCCGAAATCCAGCAGGCCGCCTTCACAAAATCCAGGCATTCCTGGGAGTCGGAGGGCTCCACCATAGCAATCTTGGCCGCCCGGGCATAATGCCGGTTGTCCTGCTCATTCTGGGAAGAGTGCATGCTAGGGTCGTCCGCCGTCACCACAATATACGCCCCGCCTACCCCATTGTACGCGGCGGAAAAAATCGGATCCGCCGCCACGTTCAGCCCCACATGCTTCATGGCGCAGAGGCTGCGGGCTCCTGCAATGGAGGCCCCATAAGCCATTTCCGCCGCCACCTTTTCATTGGGAGCCCACTCGCTGTAAAGGACATCCCGGTATTGGGGCAGGTTTTCCAGGATTTCCGTGCTGGGTGTGCCCGGATAGGCGGAACAGACCTGGATGCCCGCCTCGTACGCGCCGCGGGCAATGGCTTCGTTTCCAGACATGAGATAACGTTTCATACTTACATCCTCTCCTAGTAATATTCTGAATTTTTCCCGCTTAAACCGTCTGCTTTTTATCATTTTTATAGTAAAGCCAATGGCAAAAAAAGAGAAATGCCATTTCCCAATAGGGCCATAAGAAAAACTAATAGTGGAAAATAAAGTCAAATACCCTTATAATGAAATGGGAGCCGCGCCCCATGCGCGGAACCGCCAGGAGGTCTTTTATGACAATCCGACAGCTGGTCTATATAACAGAAATCGCAAAAGAAAAAAGTATATCGCAAGCCGCGGAAAGGCTGTTTCTTTCCCAACCGGCCCTTTCCCTCCAGATCCACGCGCTGGAGGAAGAGCTGGGGTACACGTTGTTTGACCGAACCAGCAAAGGCTTGCAATTGACAGAGGCAGGGAAACATTTTTGCGCGGAGGCCCAGCAGCTTTTGGATCACTGGGAAAATTTCCGGCGGCAAGTGCTTCCGACGGAAAAGCAGCGCCGCCGCCTGCGGGTAGGGCTTGGGGCAAGGGTCTACTCAAACCTTCTGTTTCCGGCGGTGGCAGCTTATTTTGAAAAAAGGCCTCAGCTGGAGGTAACCTTCCTGACGGAAGCCGGCATGGACGCCTACAGCGCGCTGCGGGAAGGGAAGCTGGATCTGGCGCTGGACCGGATGCCGGAAAGTGAGATCCAGGGGCCGGACAGCGCCTGCAGCGCCTGGGAATTGATCCGGGAACAGCAGTGTGTTTTGGCCGGAAGCCAGGATCCTCTGGGGAAAAGAGAATCCCTTCGGTTTCCGGAATTGGAAAAGCATCCCATCCTAACCGGCCTGGCCGGATCCGTGGAAGACCGGCTGCTGCAGGAGGAATTTAGAAGCCATGGCATAGCGCCGGGAAGAATCTTCCGCTCCGACAGCATTGACACGCTTATGCGTATGGTACGAAGCGGCAGCGGCATAGCCATTGGCCCCCGTTCCTTTGCCAGCTACTACGGCGTCACCGCGGTGCCTCTGGATCCGCCCCAGCAGGACAGCCTGTATTTCGCCTGCCGGAAAAAGGATGTGCGGAAGCCGGAAATCCGGGCTTTCCGCGAATACCTGCTGGATTTATGTAATAAGCTGTAAAATATTTACCGCCTGGAAGTTCCCCTGCGGGGCCCCTTCCAGGCGGTTTATCTCTATATAAAAAGCAGGCTCCCATGGTAAAGCGGATCCGCTTGAATGTTCCTTTGCGCCGCGCGCTTCTATTTCTTCATCTTGGGCCGGAACACCAGGGCTGCCAGGAAGCCGAACACCAGGGCCGCGCAGATGCCGGCGGCGCTGGCGGAAAGGCCTCCGGTAAAAAGCCCCAGCAGCCCCTTTTCCTCTATGGCCTCCCGCACGCCCTTCCACAGGGTGTTTCCAAAGCCTAAGAGGGGTACGCTGGCCCCGCAGCCGGCCCATTCCACAAAAGGCGGATACAGGCCCAGGGCTCCCAGCACCGTCCCGCCGGCCACCAGCAGCACCATAATCCGTCCCGGCATCAGCTTGGTCTTGTCCATTAAGATCTGCACCAGGCCGCAGATGGCCCCGCCTACCAGAAACGCTTTCAGATACTCCATACGCTCACACCCTTTCCAAAATCACCCCGTGGGCGATGCCCGGGATGCTCTGCCCCTCGTTGAAGCTGGTCTGGGAAAGCAGGGCCCCGGTGGGGATAAACAGCACCCGCCGCCAATGGCCCTGGGCCAGCTCCCGGAGGATCCAGGCGCACAAGGCCACGGCGGAGCAGCCGCAGCCGCTGCCGCCGGCATGGGTATCCTGGGTCTCCGGGTCAAAAATTTCCATGCCGCAGTCCCGGTGGTACCCCTCCAGGTTGACCCCTTCCTCCTTTAAGAGATCCAGCAGGGCCCGCTGGCCGATGGTCCCCAGATCCCCGGTGATCACCTGGTCGTAGTACTCCGGGGTCACGTCAAAGTCGATCAGGTTCTGCATCACCAGATCCGCGGCGGCCGGAGCCATGGCCGCGCCCATGTTCATGGAATCCTTGACTCCCAGGTCCACAATCTTCCCGGTGGTCATGCCGGCAATCCGCACCTGGCCGCCGTCCCGGCCCAGCACCACCGCTCCGCAGCCGGTGACGGTCCAGGTGGCCGAGTAGGGCCGCTGGTTCCCGTAGGCCAAGGGGAAGCGGAACTGCTTCTCCGCCGAGGCAAAATGGCTGGAGGCCAGAGCCATGGTCTTATCCGCGTAGCCCCCGTCCACCGCCATGGCCGCCAGCCCCAGGGCCTCCCCCATGGTGGAACAGGCCCCGTACAGGCCGAACAAGGGAATCCCCAGGCTTTTCAGGCCAAAGGAGGTGGCGATCAGCTGGCCCAGCAGGTCCCCGGCAAACAGATAGCGGATGTCCCCGCTGGCGCAGCCTGCGTGCTCCAAAGCCAGCCGGGCCGCCTGGGCCTGAAGGTGGCTTTCCGCCGCCTCCCAGGTATCCTGGCCGCACATAGGGTCCTGCTCCACCTGATCCAGCCAGCGGCCCAGCGGGCCCTGGGCCTCCTTTTCCCCTGCCACGCAGCCGGTTCCCAGGATGTGGGGCGGGTTCTGAAACCGGATGCTTGCTTTTCCCTGCATCATGGCTGCCACCACCTTTCCGCGGCCGCCGCCTGCCCCGGCTCCGGCGTATAGGACCGCCGGCGGCCCGGCCGCGCCGTCACCGCTTGTTTTCTCTGGCTAGTATGGCCGGTTTTGCCCGGTTCATACGCGGATTTCCGGGATTTTTATTTTGACATTTCTTCCAGAAGATGCTACACTCTGGTAGGATAAGAAGGATGGGATTCTGTCCGCAGAATTCCGGCTTTGTGCGTACGAGGAGGAACGACCGATGGAAAAACCGTGTCTTGTGGTGATGGCCGCCGGCATGGGCAGCCGCTACGGAGGCCTGAAGCAGATGGATCCCATGGATCCCCAGGGACATATTTTGATGGATTTTTCTGTCTACGACGCCCGAGAAGCAGGCTTTGAAAAGGTGGTCTTTATCATCAAAGAAGAATTGGAAGAGGCCTTCCGCCAGGGCATCGGCCGCCGGGTCTCCCGGAATATGGAAACCGCCTATGTGTTCCAGAAGCTGGACGATCTGCCGGAGGGCTTTTCGGTTCCGGAGGGTCGGGTGAAACCCTGGGGCACCGCCCACGCCCTGCTCAGCTGCCGCCATGCGGTAAACGGCCCCTTTGTGGCCATCAATGCCGACGATTACTACGGCAAGCAGGCGTTCCGGGATCTGTACCGCTTCCTGACGGAGACGGAGGACGATACCCAATACCGCTTTGCCATGGGCGGCTACCGGCTGGAAAACACCCTGACGGAAAACGGGTACGTGTCCCGGGGCGTGTGCTCCCTGAACGCCCAGGGGCAGCTGCAGGATATTGTGGAGCGGACCCGCATCGCCTGGCGGGACGGGACGCCGGCCTACACGGAGGACGAGGGAGCGACCTGGACGCCGCTGCCGGGGGATACGCCGGTGTCCATGAACATGTGGGGTTTCTCCCGGGGCTTCTTGGAGGAGACGGAACAGCGGTTTGCCGCGTTTC
>CALWEC010000195.1 GCA_944376945.1 uncultured Lachnospiraceae bacterium
AATGGCATAAATGCCTTTCCGGCTGGTTTCCAAATATGCGTCCACCGGAAGGAAGCCGTCCCGCAGCTTAAGGCCTACCCGTTCCAGTTCCAGGCCGTCGGTTACCGCCTCCCGGCCTGCCGCCAGCAGCACCATATCCACCGGCCGCTCCTGCCGTTCCGCCTCCGGCCCGCGGATTACCGCCCGGCCATAGGCAAGGTTTCCGGAAACCCGTTCCACCTGGGAGGACAGGCAGTTTTCCACCAAGGTCACCTGGGAGCCAAAGCTGTGGCACACCGCTGCCAGCTCCACCCCAGAGGGGCCGCCTCCTACAATCAAAATCCGCTGGGGAAAGGCTTCCAGCCGCAGGATATGCTCCGCTTCCACCACCGGCACCCCGCCCTCCGCAGGGAAAGGGGCTTTCCGGCTCCGGGAGCCGGTGGCCAGGATCACCGCGTCTCCCTCCAGTTCCCGGATGTTTTTTCCGTTTTGCACCCGCACATGCCGGGCGTCCGCCAGGGAAGCGCTGCCCCGCAGCAGCTCCACCCCGCCGTCCCGCAGCAGGTATTGGACGCCATGGGCCAGCATGCCGGCCAGCATCTCCTCCCTTCGGAGGATTTCCTCCAAGCTCCAGGACACCCGGCCCACATGGACGCCGCTTCCCGCGGCATTCTCCGCCTCCTCCAGCAGCCGGCGGCTGCGCTCCAGCACGCAGGCTGGGATACACCCTCGGTTCAGGCAGGCTCCTCCCAGCCGCTCCCGCTCCACCAGGGTCACCTGGGCTCCCTGCCGGGCCGCGCTGAGAGCCGCGGAGCAGCCACCCGGCCCGGCGCCGATGACAATGATTTTCATATGAGGCTTTTCCCCGCTTTCCTAATCATAGCACAAGAAAAGGCAGCCTCCAAGTATTTCTTCAGCCGCCTTTTCCCATTTACCGTTTTTCTGCCCGGCATTTCGGAACCGCAGCCGGAATCTTATTTCAGAGCCTCCAGTTTCTGGATATACTCCTCCGGGAACTGGAACTCCCGGGCTCCCGCCAGCATATGGCTCAGATACGCCTCGCTGGGCTTCGAGTCTCCGGTGGGATGCTTAATGGAGTGGGAAACCGTAGCGTAGGGGGTTCCGTTGGCGCCCATCACCGCCCGGTATTCCCGGGTGTAGCGTCCCTCATGGATGTTCACCAGGTCGTCCAGCTTGTGCAGGTCTTCCTCGGAAATCTTCCACACCACCCCGTAAAGGGTCTCCCCAGGGGCCGGGGTCAGGCAGCAGCCGCCGGCAAATTTCTGGCCGTTGTCATCCTCGTAGGATACAAAGCGCACCTTGTGGTCCTCGCAGGTGCCGGTGGTCACCAACTCCGCGGAGGGCAGATACTTTTTAACCAGGCTGGAGTCCAGCCACTCGCAGTAGATAAACAGATAATTTAACCGTGCCATGTTCGCTTCCTCCTATCTCTCCGACGCAGATTTGCCAGGCCGTCCCGGATTGGGGTTCGGGCGGTCCATCCGAGGTCCATCCGGAGCCTTGGTGTACTCTTCCAGATACTTTTTCATGTACTCATAGCCGAATCCCTGCTCGTTCAGGCCGGCCACACAGTTGTCCCAGTAGAAATACGGCGCTTTCATGGGCTTGCCCGGATCGCTGAGGGTATAGGTCCAGCAATCGTAGTATTTCCCATCCTCGCCCCGTACCGTCAGGGCCGGGCAGCAGAAATCATCAAACTGCTCGCCGTAATACTTGGCCGGCACCTCACAGATAATGCCCTCGCAGACATTTCCCCAGGAGGCCACATCGTTATCCAGATGGCACCAGCCCCGGTCGCCCCGGTTGCTGGCGTCCATCCATTTGACGCTGTAGTTGTTGGCGTAGCCCTTCTGAATGATCTTGGCCTCCGGCCAATAGCGGTGCAGTTCGTCGGAATTCATCCAGGTGCACCATCCAAAGTAGTAGGTTGTTCCTTCCATGAGCCTTTCCTCCTTTTAATATAAAATGACTTCTTTTGCTTTTCCTGCCAGTTTTATAATATCTCTTTGTTGTTAGTCTTTTATGATAGACTTTTGTCCGACTTGTGAAAACTTTTCACAACCGAACCCACCGGCCCCGGCGCACCCGCGCCAGGCAAAGAAGCCCTTTTACCAGCTGATCCGCCGCTATCCCCAGCCAGACGCCGGTAAGCCCCAGAGACGCCCCGTAGGCCAAAACCGGCGCCAGGGGAACCCGCACCAGCCACATGCCAATGAGGCTGACGTACGTAGGATACCGTACATCCCCGCCGCCCCGCAGCACGCCGGAGGCCACCAGGTAGGCGCACAGGAAAGGCTCGGAAACCGCCACAATCCGCAGCATACGGGCCGCCAGGGCCGCCGTCTCCGGACTGTTGGTAAACAAGGAGGAAAAACCATCCGCCGCCAGGAAAATCCCGGCGGCGGTGAAAAACGAAAGAAGAAAGCCCATGGCCACCGCCGCCCGGCCAAAGGCAAGGGCTCTGCGCTCCTGCCCGGCTCCTGCCGACTGCCCCACCAGGGCCGTAGCTGCATGGGCAATCCCGTGGGCCGGAAGATAGCACAGGGATTCCGCTGTCACGCTTACCTGGTTGGCCGCTAAGGAAACGGTTCCCAGGCCTGCCACCACCCGGGTCATGGCCAGGTTGGCACCCAGATTTACCAAAAGCGGGAACCGGGTGTTTCCCATACACCGGTGAAGGGCGGAAAACACTCCCGCCCCGGTTACAAACACCAGGGAAGCGGCGTATACCTGCAGATAATCCCGGGCGTCCCCCAGGATTTCCGGCTCCGCCCCCAGCCACCCAGGAAGGAAGGGGGCCAGCAGGCTGGCCGCTAAGGTAAACAGCCCTCCCACCGCCGCCGTAGCCTGGTAGCCCAGGCTTCCCACCATGGCGGTATCCACGTAATTTACCGCCGTCAGCAGCAGCTGCTCCAGGATGGCCGGCCAGGCCAGCCGGAACAGCGTAAGGACCAGCGGTTCCGGCCTGGCGTTTCTCATGCCGGATAGCGCACGCAGGCCACGCAATGGCCGTCTCCCTGATCCCGCAGCGGGATATTCTGGGCGGTACACTCCGGAGCCGCGTAAGGGCACCGGGCCGCGAAACGGCAGCCAGGCTTGGGATTGATGGGGCTGGTAACCTCTCCCTTAATGACCTTTTTCAGCTTATCCTCCTCCCGGAGGCTGGGCAGCGGAATGGCGTCCAGCAGCGCCTGGGTGTAGGGGTGTTTCGGATTCCGGAACAATTCCCGGGAGGGGGCCTTTTCCACGCACTGCCCCAGGTACATGACCGCAATGTCGTCGCTGATATGCTTTACCACGCTCAGGTCGTGGGTGATAAACATATAGGTCAGCTTCCGCTCCTCCTGCAGGTCCATCATCAGGTTTAGGATCTGGGCCTGGATGGACACGTCCAGGGCCGATACCGGCTCGTCGCAGACGATAAACTCCGGGTCGGTGGCCAAGGCCCGGGCCACGCCGATCCGCTGGCGGCGGCCGCCGTCCGGCTCGTGAGGATAGGTGTTTACAAAACGCTGGGCCAGGCCCACCGTATCCATCAGATCCCGGACCTTTTCCTGGATGGCGTGCTTATCCGTCAGGGTTTTGCACACTTTGATAAGCTCCGCGATAATCTCGCTGACGGTCATACGGGGATTCAGGGAGGCGTAAGGATCCTGGAAAATAATCTGCATCCGCTTGCGCATTTCCTTCATCTGGTGCTTGTTGTATTTCAGCAGGTCCTCCCCCCGGTAGATCAATTCCCCGGAGGTGGCTTCCAGAAGGCGCAGGATGGTACGGCCCAGGGTGGATTTGCCGCAGCCGCTTTCTCCCACCACGCCCAGGGTCCGCCCTTCCTTAATCATAAAGGTTACATCGTCCACCGCGTGGAGGGGCCCCTTGGGGGTGCGGAAATATTTTTTTAGGTTTTTCACCTGGATCAAAGGGACACTGTCTGTAGGGCTCATGCTTCTGCCTCCTTTCCCTGGCCGAACCGGCCGCAGCGGATCATATGGGAGCCTTCCCAATATTCCTCCGGCTCCTGCTGCCGGCAGCGGTCCGTACAGAACTGGCACCGGTCCGCAAAGGCGCAGCCGGTGATTTTTTCCGTAGGATCCGGCATCATGCCGGGGATCGGGTTCAGCCGCCGGGTCTCCCGGGTCAGATCCGGGATGGAGCCAAACAGGCCCACCGTATAGGGATGATGGTTCTTTCCCTCAAAAATATCCTTGGCCATGCCAATCTCAATGATCCTTCCTGCGTACATAATGGCCACCCGGTCGCAGGTCTGGGCCACCACGCCCAGGTCGTGGGTAATCAGGATCATGGCGGTATTCAGCTTTTCCTTCAGTTCCTTCATCATCTCCAGCACCTGCGCCTGGATGGTCACGTCCAGGGCGGTGGTAGGCTCATCCGCCAGCAGCAGCCGCGGCTTGCAGGCCAGGCCAATGGCGATCACCACCCGCTGCTTCATGCCGCCGGAAAACTGATGGGGGAAATCGTGCTTCCGGTCCTTGCTGATGCCCACCATCTTCAGGATTTCGTCTACCCGCTTGTCAATCTCCGCCCGGGAGGTTTTCTTGCTGTGAAGCTCCAGCACCTCCGCGATCTGGTCCCCCACCCGGATCACCGGGTTCAGGCTGGTCATAGGGTCCTGGAAAATCATGGAGACGTCCGCGCCCCGGATCCGGCGCATCTCCGGCTCCGAGGCTTTGGTCAGTTCCTTGCCGTCCAGCCGGATGCTTCCCTGGGTAATCTCGCCTACCTTGGAAGGCAAAAGCCGCAGGATACTCAAAGCCGTGGTAGTCTTCCCGGCGCCGGTTTCTCCCACCAGCCCCAGGGTTTCCCCCTCCCGGACGGTCAGGTCCAGGCCATTGACGGCAAAAACCTCCGCCTCGTCGGTTTTGTATTTTACATGCAGATCTTTGATTTCCAATCAGTTCTCGCTCATAAGCCGCTCCCTCTCTAATTCTTCAGCTTCGGATCCAGCGCGTCCCGCAGGCCGTCCCCGATCAGGTTCATGGCAATGACCGAAAGCAGGATGGCCAGCCCCGGGATGGTACACAGATGGGGATTGTACCGCATCTGGCCCTTATTGTCCGAAAGGATGGTTCCCCATTCCGGCTCCGGCGTGGGAACGCCCAGGCCGATAAAGCTCAGGGAGGAAATGGTCAGGATGGTCAGGGCCATGGTGATGGTAGCCTGCACAATAATCGGCCCCAGCACATTGGGCAGCACATGGCGGTAGATAATCCGCCCATCCCCGGTACCGCAGGCCCGGGCCGCCTCTATGTATTCCTCCTGTTTCAGGGAAAGCACGGAAGAACGGACAATCCGCACAAATTTGGGCACCGTGGAGGCGCTCATGGCGATCAGCAGGTTAAAAGCCCCCTGGCCCAAGGCCGCCACAATACAGATGGCCATCAGGGTCTGGGGAATGGCCAGCAGCACATCCATCAGCCGCATGACAATGTTCTGGAGGCATCCAACGGGACGGACGGCATTAAGCTCTGCATCGAAAAGCCGGTGGACATTATGGTAATCGATATCCTGCTTCCCGACATCGATGGTTTTACCGTCTGCCGTACCCTTTGCAGCCTGAAAAATATCCCGATTCTGATTCTGACCTCCTGCGCCAGCGAAGAGAAAAAAATGTTTGCCTACGACCAGCTGGGCATCAGCGATTATGTGATTAAGCCCTGCTCCCCCCGGGAAGTGCTGGCCCGCCTGAAGGTGATCCAGCGCTACCGCCCCCGGCAGCAGTCGCCGGCGGGAACCACTTTTTTAAGTTTGACGGCCTGGAAATCAATATGATGGAGCGAACGGTAAAGGTAGATGGGAACTTTGTAGAATTTACCCCCAAAGAGTACGACTTGCTTTTCTGCCTGATCCGGAACATCAACAAACCCATGTCCCGGGAGCACCTGCTTTCCGAAGTCTGGAGCTACGATTTTTACGGCACGGACCGGACGGTGGACACCCACATCAAACGCCTGCGGGAAAAGCTGGGGCCCTACCACCGCTTTATCATTACCCTGCACCGGGTAGGCTACAAGTTTTCCGTCACCGCGGACAAATAGAACAAAAGACGGCCTTCAGGATCCCAGTTCCTCCGCGATGGCCTTCAGCTTCCGCAGCCGGTGGTTGACCCCGGATTTTCCCACCGGCGGATCCAGAAGGCCCCCTAGATCCTTTAACGGCATATCCGGATTCTCCAGCCGGGCCATCGCCATCTGGCGCAGTGACTCCGGCAGGCTTTCCAGGCCTACGCTCCGCTGGATTTTCTCAATATCCCGCACCTGCTCCACCGCCGCGGAAACGGTCTTGTTCAGGTTGGCGGTTTCGCAGTTGACCTGACGGTTTACGCTGCCGCTGATGCCCCGGAGGATGCGGATGTTCTCCAGCTCCATCAGGCTCACGTGGGCCTCCATCACGTTAAGCAGGTCCGCGATGCCGTTCCCCTCTTTTACGTACACCACCTGGTACCGCTTCCGCTGCACAATCTTGGCGTCGATGTCAAAGGAAAGGATGGCTTCCTGCAGCTGCCGCGCCTTTTCCTGGTTTTCGCACACAATCTCAAAATGATAGGACTTTTCCGGGTTGCTGATGGAACCGGCGCTTAAGAAAGCGCCCCGCAGGAAGGCGCGCCGGCAGCAGGCCCGCTGGAGGATCCGGCTGTCCACCGGCAGTTCCCCGTCCCGCAGGGCCCCGTTTTCCTGAAGGAATTTGGTGGCCTTCAGGATCCGCTCCGCGTCTGCGTGCCGCCGCACCGCCAGGGTGTAGACGTGGCTTTTTTTCCACTCCCCGTTGCCCATGGCGGAAACATCCGGCTGGACGCGGAACACCTTGGCCAGCAGGGAATAGGCCTTCCGGGCCACCAGCAGGTTTTCGCTTTGGAGGATCAGAAAAAGGCGGCCGTCCGTCCGCACGGAAACCCGTCCGCAGAAGCTGACCATGGCCGCCAGTTCCCCAATCTGGCAGTGCCTGGCGCTGCTCATATGCTTTTCCAGTTCTTCTTTGACCCGCAGGGAAAAGGACATCTTAAAACTCTCCTAAACACCGTACTTCCAGTTCCAGTTCCACCCCGAAACGCTCCCGGACCCGCTCCGCCACCTGGCGGCACAGTTCCCGGATTTCCGCCGCTGTAGCGCCGCCCCGGTTGATGACAAAGCCGCAGTGCTTGGCGGAAACCTGGGCTCCGCCTACCGAATACCCGGCCAGCCCCGCGTCCTGGATCAGCTTGCCGGCAAAAAAGCCCTCCGGCCGCTTAAAGGTGCTGCCGGCGCTGGGATACTCCAGCGGCTGCTTGGCCTTCCGCTGGGCCATCAGCTCCGCCATCCGTTCCTGGATGGCCTGGGGATCCCCCTCCCGCAGGCGCAGCCGGGCCTCCAGGATCCCGTAGCCCCGGCTCTGGGCCGCGCTGGTCCGGTAGCCCAGCTCCATCTGCTCCGCCGGGATCCACCGGAGCCGCCCTTCCGCATCCAGGATCCGCACCTCCGTCAGCACGTCCTTCATCTCGCCGCCGTAGGCGCCGGCATTCATAAACACGGCCCCGCCCAGGCTTCCCGGGATGCCTGCGGCAAATTCCAGGCCGGAAAGGCCGGCCCCGCAGGCTTTCCGGGCCAGCGCCCCCAGGGAAATGCCTGCCTCCGCCCAGATTTCCGTTCCCTCCACCTGGCACCGGGACAGCCGCTCCCCGATGTGGATCAGGACTCCCGGATACCCTTTGTCCCCCACCAGCAGATTGCTGCCCCGGCCTACCAGGGCGCAGGGGATGTTATGCTGCCGGCAAAAAGCCTGCAGCTCCGCCAGTTCCTCCCCGGTCCCCGGCTCCGCCCACACGGCGGCCGGCCCGCCTACCTGAAAGGAGGTGTGGCGGCTCATGGGCTCCTGCTCCCGGATTTCCGCCCCCGGGAACGCCTGTCTCAGTTGTTCCGTCCAATTTTCCATGGCTGTCTCCTATTTTTTCGCGTTTCGCTCCATATTGGCCTGGACCCGCTTGTACAGCTCCTGCACCGCGTCGTAGCCCATTTTTTTCTGGCGGTAGTTGACGGCGGCCGCCTCCACAATCACCGCCAGGTTCCGGCCCGGACGCACCGGTATGGAATAGCATATAATCTTATTGCCCAGGTATTCCACATATTCGTCCTTGGTGCCCAGCCGGTCGTAATCCTTGGAAGGTTCCCAGTCCTCCAGGCGGATCACCATGTCCACGTTCTGTTCGTCCTTGACGCTTTCCACGCCGAACAGGGTTTTCACATCCACAATCCCGATGCCCCGCAGCTCGATAAAATGGCGGGTTACCTCCGGCGCGGAGCCGATGAGCCGCTCCTCGCTGACCCGGCGCAGCACCACCGAATCGTCCGCCACCAGCCGGTGGCCCCGCTTGATCAGTTCCAGCGCCGCCTCGCTTTTTCCGATGCCGCTTTCGCCGATGATCAGCACCCCCTCGCCGAACACATCCACCAGCACGCCATGGATACCGATGGTAGGCGCCGTCTGGTCCTGCACGTAGTGGAGGATCCGGGCGTACAAATCCGGCGTGGCCCACTCGCTGGCCAGCAGCGGGATGTTGGCCTTCCGCGCCTCCTCCAGGATGATCCCGTCTGGCCGGTGGCCCCGGCAGAATACCATGCAGGGCACCGCGAAGCCAAACAGCCGCTTAAAAATCTCCCGCTTCCGCTCCTCGCCCAGGGTCTCCAGGTACGCCATCTCCACGTTGCCCAAAAGCTGCACCCGGCAGTAGTCAAAATGTTCAAAAAAACCGGCCATCTGCAAAGCCGGGCGGTTGATAATGCCCTCCGCCTTCAGCATATGGGCGTCCAGATCCATCTCCGGCGTTAGGTTTTCCAGTTTCATGGCCCGGGCCAGCTGGCCCACGCTAATCTGGTCCATCCCCGCTCCTCCCTTCCGCTTCTCCTATTTTACCACAAACCGCCTCCGCCGAGAAGCCTGTTCCCCCGGCGGGCCGCCCTGTCTGCCGGAGGCCATTCTCCGCGCGGACCGCCCTGCCTGCCGGAGGCGTTCCCCCGGCCTTGGCCGCTACGTTTCCGATGGGATCTCCCCTTCGTGGAAAAAGGCATACACCATTTCCGCCACCCCCCGGTTCATCTCCGGCAGGGCCTCGATGTCCTCCACGCTGGCCGCCCGCATGGCGTCTATGGTCTTAAACTCCCGCATCAGCGCCTTCCGCCGCACCGGCCCCACCCCGGGAATATCGTCCAGGATGGAATGGACCTGGGCCTTGCCCCGCAGGGAACGGTGGTAGGTAATGGCAAACCGGTGGGCTTCGTCCTGGATGCGGGTAATCAGCTGGAAGGCCTCCGAATGCCGGTCCAGGGGCAATTCCCGGTTCTGATAGTACAGGCCCCGGGTCCGGTGGTTATCGTCCTTGACCATGCCGCACACCGGGATGGAAAGGCCCAGCTCCCCCAGCACCCGCTCGGCAATGTTCACCTGCCCCCGGCCACCGTCCATCAGGATCAGGTCCGGGAACTGGCTGAAGCTGCCGTAGACCTGGTCCATTCCCTGCTCCCGCAGGGCCCGCGCTTCCTCCAGGCCGTGGGAGTACCGGCGCTTCAGCACCTCCTCCAGGGAGGCGTAGTCGTTGGCCCCCTGGACCCAGCGGATTTTAAACTTCCGGTAATCGTTACGCTTGGGGCGGCCGTTTTCGTAGACCACCATGGAGCCCACCGACTCGAAGCCGCTGATGTTGGAAATATCGAAGGCCTCCATCCGGTGCAGGCCGGAGAGGCCGGTCAGCTGCTCCAGCTGCCGCACCGCCCCCAGGGTGCGGGCCTCCTCCCGTTTGACCTTTTCCCGGTCCTGGCGCAGCACCAAGGCGGCGTTTTGGGCCGCCAGCTCCACCAGCCGGTGCTTTTCCCCCCGCTTGGGCGTTACCACCGTCACCC
This sequence comes from uncultured Lachnospiraceae bacterium, assembly GCA_944376945.1. Classification (GTDB taxonomy): domain Bacteria; phylum Bacillota; class Clostridia; order Lachnospirales; family Lachnospiraceae; genus Pseudolachnospira. The sequence goes on from CALWEC010000195.1 coordinate 9,888, forward strand.
GGCGGCCGCTTTTGGCCGTCAGCCACTGCTCGATCAGCGGCCCGTCCGGCAGCTCCTCCGGCACAAAAATCTCCCGAGGGAAGAAGGGGGTTCCCGAGTAAAACTGCTTCACAAAGTCCGACAGCACCTGGCTGGCCGGATCCCCTTCCGCCACCTGCACGTGGAAATGCTCCCGTCCGATCAGGCGGCCCTCCCGGATAAAAAACACCTGGACAATGGCGTCGGCCTCCTCCATGGCCAAGGCCACAATGTCCCGGTTTTCCCCGCCGCTGTCCGTCACCTTCTGCTGCTGCTCCGTCCGCTGGACGCTAAACAGCAGTTCCCGGTAGGAGGCGGCGGTTTCAAAATCCAGCGCCTCCGCGGCTTCCTGCATCTTTTCCTTCAGATGCTTTTGGATGGGGCCGAAATTTCCCTTTAAGAATTCCTGGGCTTTGTCAATGGATTCCCGGTACTTTTCCTGGCTGATATAGCCTTGGCAGGGGGCGTCGCACTGGTGGATGTGATAGTTAAGGCAGGGCCGCTCCTTACCGGTCTCCTCCGGCAGCCGCCGCCGGCAGGTGCGGATCCGGTACAGCTTCCGCACCAGGCGGATGCTGTCCTTCACCGCCCCTACGTCCGTATAGGGGCCGTAATACTTGGACTTATCCTTCTGCACCCGGCGGGCCAGGAGGATCCGGGGGAAGGCTTCCTCCACCGTCACCCGGATAAAGGGATAGCCCTTGTCGTCGGTAAGCATGGTGTTGTACTTGGGCCGGTGCTCCTTGATCAGGTTGCACTCAAGGGCCAGGGCCTCCGTCTCCGAGTCGGTGACGATAAACTCAAACCAGGCAATCTGGCTGACCATCCGCAGGATTTTGGGGGACTTGTTCCCGCCGTTCTGGAAATACTGGCGCACCCGGTTTTTCAGGTTCACCGCCTTGCCCACGTAGAGGATATGGTCCGCCGCGTCGTGCATCAGGTAGACCCCCGGGCGGTCCGGCAGCTTTTTCAATTCTTCCTTGATATCAAACATACGCCCTCCCGCTTAAAAGGGCTGCCGCAAACTGCGGCAGCCCTGCCAGCGCTCCGTTTCCTACTGGCCGTCCTCCGGAGCCTCCGCCGGGGCTTCCTCCCCGGCGATCCGTTCTTCCTCCTGCACCTCGCCCAAAAGCTTCATAAACTCCTTGCCGGTGATGGTTTCCTTTTCAATCAGGAAACCGGCAATCCGCTCCATAGCCGCCTGGTTGGCTCCGATAATTTCTTTGGCCTTGCCGTATGCTTCTTTCAGCATGTCCTTGACCACATGGTCTACCTGGGCCGCCGTGGTATCCCCGCAGTTCAGCACGGAGCGTCCGTCCAGGTACTGGCCTTCGATGGTCTCCAGGCCCATAAGGCCAAACTCCTCGCTCATGCCGAAGCGGGTCACCATGGCCCGGGCCATCTTGGTGGCTTTTTCAATGTCGTTGGAGGCGCCGGTGGACACGGAATCAAAGAAAATCTCCTCGGAAGCCCGGCCGGCCAGCAGGGTGACCAGCTCCGCCTCCAGCTCCACCTTGGTCATCAGGAACTTTTCTTCCTCCGGCGTCTGCATTACATAGCCCAGGGAGCCCATGGTGCGGGGCACAATGGTAATCTTCTGCACCGGCTCCGTGTGCTTCTGCAGGGCCGCCGCCAGGGCATGGCCCACCTCATGGTAGGCCACCATCTTCTTCTCCTGGGCGTTCATAATCCGGTCTTTCTTTTCCTTACCGGCAATGACCACTTCCACCGACTCAAACAGGTCCGCCTGGCACACGGCCTTGCGCCCCTGCTTCACCGCCAGGATGGCCGCCTCGTTGATCATATTGGCCAAATCGGAGCCTACAGCCCCGGAGGTAGCCATGGCAATGGCGTCCAGATCCACCGTATCGTCCATCATCACATTTTTGGAATGTACCTTCAGCACCGCCAAGCGGCCTTTCAGATCCGGCTTATCCACAATAATCCGCCGGTCCAGGCGGCCCGGGCGCAGCAGCGCCGGATCCAGCACCTCCGGCCGGTTGGTGGCCGCCAGGATGAACACGCCCTTGGAAGAATCGAAGCCGTCCATCTCCGACAGCAACTGGTTCAAGGTCTGCTCCCGCTCATCGTTGCCGCCGAAGCGGGTGTCCCGGCTTTTGCCGATGGCATCGATCTCATCGATAAAAATAATGCAGGGGGCCTGCTGCTGGGCCTGCTTAAACAGATCCCGGACACGGGAGGCTCCTACGCCCACAAACATTTCCACAAAATCCGACCCGGCCAGGGAGAAGAAAGGCACATGGGCCTCCCCTGCCACCGCCTTGGCCAGCAGGGTTTTTCCGGTCCCGGGAGGGCCTACCAGCAGCGCGCCCTTGGGAAGCTTGGCGCCGATGGCCGTGTATTTTCCCGGATTGTGCAGGAAATCCACAATCTCCACCAAGGATTCCTCGGCCTCATCCTGGCCCGCCACGTCCTGGAAGGTTACGCCGGTTTCTTTCTGCATATAGACCTTGGCGTTGCTTTTGCCCACGCCCATAATGCCTCCGCCGCCGCCTTTGCGCATCACATAGTTAAAGACCACGAAAAGCAGCAGCAGCGGGATCATATAGGCCAGGATCTCCACCCAGATCGACGTGCCTTGCAGGATCGTCCCTTTGTAGTTGGTGATATTGTTTTCCGCCAGCAGGTCTTTCAGCTCCTGGTTGGACACCAGGGCCGCGTAGTAGGTCTCGGTGCCCGTCCCATTTTCCGAGCGGACCGTAATGGTAACCTGGTTGTAATACTCATCGATTACCACTTCCTCCACGTCCCGGGTCCGGAGCAGGTTCACAAACTCCGGATAGGTAATCTCCTCCGAACGGCCGCCGGTAAAGGAGCGGGTCATCAGCGTGACCACAAACAACAGGACCACGCCCATGACCGCCATCGTCATAAAGTTTTGGTTCCGCTTCCCATTATCGTTCTGCGGATTATTGCGATTGGGTTCCATTCAAGATCTCCTTCGGTTTCCACTTCAGTAACGGCCGGTTCCGGCCAGGCGCAGATACGCACTATCCATTATAATTTTGCTTTCGCAAGAAAGCAAGAAGAAGATTTGGAATATTTCGTGAAATTTTTATGTTCCTCTATAAAAACCATTCCGCCGCGAAGACCACCGCGCAGCAGACCAGGGCCACCGGAAACAATCCTGCGCCCATCCAGGCCGCCGCGATGCCTGCCAGCAAAGCCAGCAGGCCGGAAACCGGGCTCTGGGTGGCGTCCAGGATAGCCGGGAAGGTCATCACCGCCAAAGTCACGTAGGGCACGTAATAGAGAAAAGATTGGAGGAAACGGCTTTTCAGGGGACGGCGGATCAGGGTCAGAGGCAGCACCCGCACCGCGTAGGACACGGCGGCCATCACCCAAATATATCCATATACGTTACGCATGCTCCGGCCCCTCCTTTCCGGCTTCCTCCCCGGCCGGGACGGGAAACAGCAGCGCCGCGCCTCCCGCCAGCGCCACCGTCAGGATAATGGTGCGGGTCCCGGCGGACAGGCTGGAAAGCCCCGGCGCCACAGAGGCGGCGTAGCTGGCGGCAAAGCTTAGGGCCACCAGGCAGGCCACGACCCGGCTTTTCCGGGACGGCGGGATGATCACCGCCAGGAACATGCCGTACAGGGCCACGCTGAAGGCGCTGACCGCCCGGGCGGGCAGCAGGTTGCCGATAATCACCCCTAGGCCGGTGCCGGCGCCCCAGCAGGGAATGCAGAGGGACATGGCTCCATAGGTATAAAAAGGGTTCAGCCAGCCGGGGCGGGCGATGGTGATGGCAAAAATTTCATCCGTCACGTCAAAGCCCATCAGCAGGCGGTGGCCCAGGCCGGTGCCTGGCCGCAGACGCTGGCTGAGGGCACAGCTCATCAGCAGGTACCGGGCGTTGGCGATGAGGATCACCAATGCCATCTCCAGGTAGGAAGCCCCGGCGGCGATGACGGTAAACCCGGCATACTCTCCGGCGGAGGCGTTGTTCAGCAGGCTGGCCAAAAGGCCCTGAAGCGGGGTCAGCCCTACGCTCCGGGCCGCCATGCCGATGGACAGGGCTACGGCAAAATACCCGACCGCAATGGGGACGCCGTCCCGCATCCCTTCCCCAAAGGCTTTTGTATTTTCACTCATGATTCTCGTCTCTTCCTTCCGCGCAAATCTTTCCCCATTATAGCAGGCTCCCTGCCGGGAGGAAAGAGTAAAATAAAAGATTCTCCCATTCCCATGGCCGAAAAGCAATTGAGGGGCCATCGCACGAAGGAATCCGTGCGATGGCCCCTATGAAGGAAGAAGAGTTCCAAAGAACCTTGCCGGCCTTTAGCGTACCAGGCAGGGTTTCTTAGGATCAAAGGTCCATCCGGGGATCAGGTACTGCATGCCTACCGAATCGTCCCGGCCGCCCAGGCAGTTTTCCTCATACAGCCGCCGGGCTTTTTCGATCTGCTCCCGGTCCACCTCAATGCCCAGGCCCGGCTTCTCCGGCAGAGCCACACAGCCGCCCTCAATCACCGGCGGGTTCTTGGTCAGGCGCTCGGTGCCTTCCTGCCAAATCCAGTGGGTATCCGCGGCGTTCACCGGCCCCGGCACCGCCGCAGCGGTCTGTACCACCATGGCCAGGGAGATATCAAAGTGGTTGTTGGAGTGGACGCCCCAGGTCAGCCCCAGCTCATGGCACAGCTGGCCTACCCGGACCGAACCGGACATGGTCCAGAAATGGGGATCCGCCAGAGGGATGTCCACCGACTGCAGTTCCAGGGAATGGCCCAGCTGCCGCCAATCGGTGGCGATCATGTTGGTGGCGGTGGGAAGGCCGGTGGCCCGCCGGAACTCGGAAAGGATTTCCCGTCCGGAGAACCCGTCCTCCGCGCCGCAGGGATCCTCGCAGTAGGTCAGCACATGGCCCATGCCGCGGCACAGGGAGATGGCCTCCTGCAGGCCCCAGGCCCCGTTGGGATCCAGGGTAATCCGGGCCTCCGGGAAGGCCTTCTTCAGCGCCTTCACCGCCTCCATCTCCTGGGATCCCGGCAGCACGCCGCCCTTCAGCTTAAAGTCCGCGAAGCCGTATTTTTCGTGGGCGGCTTCCGCCAGCGCCACCACAGCCTCCGGGGTCAGGGCTTCTTCCCGCCGCAGCCGGTACCAGGCGCAGGGGCTCTCTTCCTCACCGATATAGGGTAGTTCCGTTTTTTTGCGGTCACCGATAAAGAAAAGATACCCCAGCATCTGTACCTGCTGCCGCTGGACGCCATCCCCCAGCAGGGCCGCCGCCGGCACCTCCAGGTACTGGCCCAGCAGATCCAGCATAGGAGCCTCCAGGCCGGTCACCACATGGACGCCGGTGCGAAGGTCAAAGGTCTGGGCGCCCCGGACGTCCTTGCCGGTGGTGCGGTCCAGGAATTCCCGGACCTTGCCCAGGGTGTTTTTCCACTCTCCCAGGGAGGTTCCTTCCACCAGGGGAGCGCACTCCTCCAGCTTCCGGCGGATCTTTTCTCCTCCCGGCACCTCCCCGGCGCCGGTGGCGCCGGTGCTGTCGGTCATCAGCACCACGTTGCGGGTAAAGTAGGGAGCGTGGGCTCCGCTTAAATTCAGCAGCATGGAATCTCTTCCTGCCACGGGGATGACTTCTACTTTTTCAATAATGGGGGTCATGCCTGCTCTCCTTCCGGAAGCGCGCCCGGCTCTACCGTTACCTGGGACAGCTTCTCATAGTATTTTACCAGGCTGCTGTGATCCTCCGCGGCGCAGCCATCCACAGACAGGGCCTGCATCATCTCCATCAGCTGGGCCGTCAGGGGCAGCGGGGAGTGAAGGGCGTGGCCCGCCTGCAGGGCGTTGTTCAGATCCTTAATGTGCAGTTCAATCCGGAAGCCCGGCTTAAAGTTCCGGTCCAGCATCATGGGAACCTTGGCGTCCATATTCGTGGAACCGGCCAAGCCGCCCCGGATGGCCTGGTATACCTTCTCCGGATCCGCTCCAGCCTTTTTGGCCAGCACCATGGCCTCGGAAACCGCGGCGATGTTCACCGCCACCACCACCTGGTTGGCCAGCTTGGCCACGTTGCCGCTGCCCAGCTCGCCTACGTACACCACGGAGGCAGCCATATGGCCCAGCAGCTCCTGGTACTGGTCAAAGATCTCCTTCTTGCCGCCTGCCATCACCGACAGGGTGCCGTCAATGGCCTTGGGCTCGCCGCCGCTGACCGGGGCGTCCAGCATCTCCACGCCCTTCTTGGCCAGCTCCGCGCCGATGGCCTTGCTCTCCACCGGGTCGATGGAGCTCATGTCGATGACCACCGTGCCCGGCTTGGCCGTCTCAATGATACCGCCCTCGCCCAGCACCACCTGGCGCACATGGGGGGAGTTGGGCAGCATGGTGATGATCACGGAGCACTGCTCCGCCACCTCCGCGCCGTTGGCCGCCCGGGTGGCTCCCAGGGAAACCAGCTCCTCTACGCTGGCCTGGCTGCGGTTGCAGACCACCAGCTCATAGCCGGCCTTCAGCAGGTTCTTGCTCATAGGCTTGCCCATAATTCCCAGTCCGATAAATCCTACCTTCATGTGTGTCTCCTCCTGTTCTTTCCGTTTTGCTTGGATTCCTTGCATGGCTTCTATCGCTTCTATGTCCTCGCCTGCGTACACAGGCGCTGCTTCCGCCGGCCCTGGCCTTTACAGCAGGCCGGCCTTCTCCATCTCCCGGCGCATCCGCTCCAGCACCGGTCCCTCCGGCGTAGGCAGGTTGGGCGTATACGGCGCGCCTACCTCCATGCCCCGCAGGTTGGCCATATCCTTGGTAGCCACCGGGAAGCTGGCGCCGTCCATGGCCAGCCGCACCGGGTTCAGGCGGAACTGGGCTTCCAGGGAGCCTTTGTAATCCCCCTGCTCAAACCGGCGGTAAATATCCAGCACCAGCTCCGGCATAAAGTTGGCGGTGGTGCAGACGCCGCCTACCGCCCCATGGCACAGGGAGCCAAACAGCAGCGTATCCTTCCCGCCGAACACCTTAAAGTCCAGATCCCGGCAGCGGCGGATAAATTCCTCCGTCTGGGTCAGATCCCCGCTGGAATCCTTCATGCCCACCAGGTTGGGAACCTCCCGGGCCAGCCGCTCCACCAGGTTGGCGGAAAGGGTGTATCCGGTGCGCCCCGGGTTGTTGTACAGCAGCACAGGCATCTCCGGCACCGTCTCCGCAATGCTGCGGAAATGCCGGTACAGTTCCTCCTCCGTAGGCTTCAGGAACATAGGCTGCAGTACGGAAATCCCTGCGGCCCCCTTGGCCTGGGCCATTTTGGCCATGCGCCGGCAGGTCCGGGTGGCAATGGCGCCAATCCCCAGGAACACCGGCACCCGTCCGGCCGCCTGGTCCAGGATAATCTCCAGGGCCCGCTCCGTTTCCTCCTCCGTCAGCATGTAGAACTCGCTGTTGCTGCCGCAGGCCAGGATCCCATGGACGCCTCCGCCGATGACAAAGTCCACCTGGCGGCGGAGCTTCTCCTCCTGGATGTTTTCCTCCTGGTCAATAGGCGTCAGAATGGGAACCAAAATCCCTTTGATCCAATCTGTATTCACCGTTTTCTCCTCCCGCTGTCTGTTTGATTTTCCGGCGGGGCCGCTCCCCGCCTGTGTCCGTTCTCTTTGTTCTGGCCTTATTATAACGCAGGGATCTTTATAAGTAAAATTCGAGATATTAAGGTTTCTCTTAAAAAAATTAAGAATACACTTGACAGCCCCGGCGTCCCGGCGCTATGCTGAAAGCAGGATCAGAAAACCGCCGTCCTGCCAAACCAGGCGGCCGCCGAAAGAAAAAAGAGGGATTGGGAATGGATCTGAAGCAGCTGGAATACATGGTACAAATCGCGGAAGAACAAAATATCAGCCGGGCGGCGGAGAAGCTGTTTCTCACCCAGTCTGCCTTAAACCAGCAGCTGCTGAAGCTGGAAAAGCAGCTGGGCACCCCTTTGTTCTACCGCAGCCGCAGCCAATGCCGGCCCACCCCGGCAGGGGAGATTTACCTGGCCGGGGCCCGGGAAATCCTACAGATCAAAAAAGATACCTACCGGCAGATCGGGGATCTGCTGGAAGCCCGCTCCGGCCGCCTGTCCGTAGGCCTTCTGTCCGGCCGGGGTATGGATATGTTTACCTCCATCTACCCGGAATTCCACCGGGAATATCCCCAGGTAGACGTGGAGCCGGTGGAGATGAGCGTCCGGGAACAGCAGGTGCAGGTGGCCGCCGGCACCATGGACATTGGCTTTGTCACCGTGGCCCCCTTTCAGAAGGATCAAAACCACTACCAGCGGATCTGCGTAGAGGAAATCTTTCTGGCCCTGCCTCAGGACTCCCCTTTGGCCGCCCGGTACCGGGAGGACCGGATCCAGGGCCGCCGGCTGGACTTAAAGCCTCTGCAGGACGTTCCCTTTGTGGCCATCCACCGGGACTCTACTCTCCGTCCCCTGATCGACTCCGTATTGGAAAATGCGGGGCTTGCGCCCCGCATTCTCTTTGAAACCGGAAATTTCCACACTCTGGTGCGGATGGTACAGGCCGGCCTCTGCGCCAGCTTCCTGCCCCGCCATTATCTCCGGGACAACCCGGAGGGGATCACCGCCTTTTCCCTGAGCCCCCGGCTCACCTGGGAAATCCACGCCATGACCCGGCGGAAAAGCTATCTGAGCCAGGCCGGGGCCTTCCTGATCCAGCTGGCGGCCCAGTTCTGGAGAGGCTGATTACAGCTCGCAGTTGTTGACCGTGCGGGGGAAGGGAATCACGTCCCGGATGTTGCCCATGCCGGTGATATACATGATCAGCCGCTCAAAGCCCAGGCCGAAGCCGGAATGGCGGGCGCTGCCGTACTTGCGCAGGTCCAGATAGAACTTGTAGTCCTCCTCCTTCAGCCCCAGCTCCTGCATCCGGGCCTGGAGCTTCTGGTAATCGTCCTCCCTCTGGCTGCCGCCGATGATCTCCCCGATGCCGGGCACCAGGCAGTCCATGGCCGCCACGGTCTTGCCGTCCGGGTTCTGCTTCATATAGAAGGCTTTGATCTCCTTGGGGTAATCGGTGACAAACACCGGCCGTTTAAAGATCTGCTCGGTCAGATACCGCTCGTGCTCCGTCTGCAGGTCGCAGCCCCAGAACACCTTATAGTCAAACTTGTCGTTGTTCTTCTCCAGCAGTTCCACTGCCTGGGTGTAGGTTACATGTCCAAACTCCGAATCCGCCACATGGTTCAGCCGCTCCAGCAGCCCCTTGTCCACAAACTGGTGGAAGAAACGCATCTCCTCCGGAGCCTGCTCCATCACATAGCGGATCACGTACTTCAGCATGTCCTCCGCCACCGCCATGTTGTCCTCCAGATCCGCAAAGGCCATCTCCGGCTCGATCATCCAGAACTCCGCCGCGTGGCGGGTGGTGTTGGAATTCTCCGCCCGGAAGGTAGGGCCAAAGGTGTAAATGTTCCGGAAGGCCATGGCGAAGGTCTCCCCGTTCAGCTGGCCGCTGACCGTCAGGCTGGTAGGCTTATTGAAAAAGTCCTGGCTGTAGTCCACGGAGCCGTCCGGGTTTTTGGGCACCTTCTCCAGATCCAGGGTGGTTACCTGGAACATTTCCCCGGCCCCCTCGCAGTCGCTGCCGGTGATCAGCGGCGTGTGCACGTAGATAAAGCCTCTCTCCTGGAAATACCGGTGGATGGCGTAGGCCGCCAGAGACCGGACCCGGAACACCGCCTGGAAGGTGTTGGTCCGGGGACGCAGGTGGGAGATGGTGCGCAGGAACTCCATGGAGTGGCGCTTAGGCTGCAGCGGATAGTCGGGCGTGGAAGGGCCTTCCACCTGGACGCTCTCCGCCTGCATGTCAAAGGGCTGCTTGGCCTGGGGGGGCAAAACCACCTCTCCCCGGGCGATCAGGGCCGCCCCTACGTTAAGCCGGGAAATCTCGGCAAAGTTCTCCAGCGTATCGTGATAGACAATCTGCAGCGGCTCAAAAAAGGTTCCATCGTTTACCACCAAAAAGCCAAAGCTTTTGGAATCCCGCAGGTTCCGGACCCAGCCGCACACCGTTACGGTTTTTCCCGCGTACGCTTCCGGATCCCGGTAAAGTTCCCGGATACTGACACTCTCCATTTTTTTCTTCTCCTCTCAGTTTTCTTCCGCCCGCATCTGGGCGTAAATCTCTTCCCGGCCC
>CALWEC010000196.1 GCA_944376945.1 uncultured Lachnospiraceae bacterium
TTAAGGTGTCAAGCGGTTTTTTCCCTGTCAATCCATCAAAATACCCTTTTTTCCCCTATAGAAATATCCTTTTTTCCGTTGCTTTTAGCCTATTGGACGGGTGTTGCACTTACCTTGAAAATCCTGCCTGGATTTTCACCTGCGGATTTTCGCCTGCTCCGCGGTGAGCCGGTAGAGCGGGCTTCCCCTCCCTCAAAAATTCCGTTACCCGTCCCAGTACATATGCGCCGTTCCTCTTATGTTGATTGCGCACCATTTTCCGAAACGATATGCCCTATCCAATTTTGGTTCACAGCCTCAGACTATCCTCATCCAGTAAAAAATTCCGTAATCCTATCGTTGCGATCCCGTTTTCATCCCGGCGGACTTTCTGGTTACCGCCTACTACAATGATTTTCCTAAAGGAGTCGGGGATACAGAGCAAACTGCGCTGTTCCTGAGCAATCTTATCCGAGGCCGGCATGGCAAATGCAGATTGAATGTAGTATTTTTCACTTCCCATAGTAGCAACAAAATCTACTTCCAACTGCTTTTTTTCCCGCTCCCCTGCTCGGTTGGTACTGTAATGTTCCACTACGCCCACATCTACATGGTAACCTCGAATCCGAAGTTCGTTGTAAATGATGTTTTCCATAAGATGATTTTCCTCCACTTGCCGGAATCCCAAGCGAGCGTTCCGAAGGCCCACATCCTCAAAGTAATATTTTGCCGGAGAACCAATATACTTTTTTCCCTTGATATCAAAGCGCATCGCTTTACTGATAAGGAAGGAATCTATCAGATAGTCAATATAGTTTTTTATCGTCTTGTCGCTGAGCCGCTTATTCTTGATGCTTTGAAATGTCTTCATCAATTTGTTCAGGCTGGTATAACTGCCGGTAGAAGAGGCAAGAACATCCACCAGTTCCTCCAATTCCTCCTTATTGCGTACTTTGTGCCGCTCCACAATATCCGAAAAATAGACTTTTTGAAACAGTGTTGTTAGATATTCCGCTTTATCTTCCGGTGCGTCCATGGAGAGAGTCAACGGCATCCCCCCATATACTACATAATCGTCCCAAGCCTCGTCCAGCGTTCCCGGATAAACAGAGGCATATTCCCGGAAACAGAGTGGATATACATGGATCTCATCGCCACGGCCACGGAACTCTGTAATAACATCCGAAGAAAGAAATTTAGAATTACTGCCGGTGACATAGACATCTACGTTAGGAATGTGCAACAGGCTGTTCAACACATCCTCAAATTCGTCCATATACTGCACTTCGTCAAGAATGATGTAGTAATCGCCTTTATCTTGCATCCTTTCCTCTATATACCGGAGTATGGCATCCGGATCACGAAGTGCTTTGTTTCTACGATCATCCAGAGCAACTTCGATCATGTGGTCTTCCGGAACGCCTTCTTCCAGCAAGTGATTATGAAACAAATGAAAGAGCAGATAGGACTTTCCACACCGCCGTACACCGGTCACCACTTTAATTAGACCATTTTTCTTCTTACGAATCAATTTTTTCAGATACACATCACGCTTGATTTCCACAAGAGCCCTCCATTCCGAACGCAGGTGTATAAACACCTTTTCTCGGAATACATTATACCCAAACAGCAAGTTTCCAGTCAAGTGGTATATCCTATTCTATTCCGAAAAAAAATGCAAACATGCGTTATTTCGTACCGCCTCCGCGTGCTCATCAGCCTGCAGAAATTTGATGTGCTGCGGCTGCGCCGGGCAGATTTTCGGGTATTCGGCTCCACCCTGGCCACCCACCTGGGAACCGGCTTTCCAACCGGCTTTCCAATGGGCTTTCATGCGCATTGGCCAGCTGCCATCCTTCACGCTGCGTTCCTTCCTGGAACAGGGAAATCACCTGTTCTTTCGTCCATTCCTGTGTTTCCTCTGTCTCCTGGCTGCTGCATCCAGCAAAAAGCAACCGGCAGTTCCCCCAGAATACCACACATTTTTCATAGATCCCCCTTTCAGTTTTGATAAATATTTGTTTTACCGTATAATTCCATGTATAAAAATTCTTTCGTTGTATTTTTCGATTTTTGTAAAAAAGAATGATACAAAAAAGAGCTGCCTCGGAAATTTCCGAGGCAGCCCAAACCTTTCGGAAGCTGTCTTGTCAGACCAGTCCCATCTCTTGGAAACGGTCCTGCTAAACCAGCCCGATATAGGGTGAGATCATCAGCACCACGGTTCCGGCAATCAGCATGGGGATCAGGATTTTGATGGAGCTTTTTATATAAAGGGAATAGGGTACCTGAATCAACTCCAGCACCCCCATCTTCGTCGCCTCTGGATAGAGACCGCTGGCGGTGAAGTTCAAGCCCAGGGTAAAGCAGGAAATCAACAGCATCTGCCCGCCAGAGGAGCCAATATGGCTGCCCGCAAACAGGGTAAAGGCCACGGCTCCCAAAATGGGCATGGTAATGCCGGCAGTGCTGGAGGTCCCCTGGATAAACAGAGCGCTGAGGCAGTAGGTGGCTACGGCGGCAACCGCAAAAGCCCACACCGGCACACCGGCCAGGAGACTGCGGATCCAGTACACAAACGTCACGCTCATGCCTTCTGTCCCAGAACCCATAATCAGGGCGATGCCCCGGGAGACAGACACCACCAGGGTGATGCTCACCAGGCTGCGGGCACCAGCGGTAAATTCCCGGGCAAAATCCCTCAGGGAAATCCGGTTCACCAAGGCCACCAGAACGCTGCCAAAGAGCATCATGTAAGTAAACTCATTGAAATACCAGTCTCCCCACCAGGTAAAGCTTTCCAGACCCAGAAAATGGCCAAGAGCCGGCGCATGTTCCAGGATCCAGACCTGCGGGGAGTTGATCACCTCATACATGGTCTGATCGCCGCAGGGGATAGAGGCCCAGGGAATGTAGCCGATAACAATGATCACCACCACCACAGCAAAAATGAACAGGGACCATTTCCGCTTTTTAGTCAGCTCCGGCATTTCCTGGCCAGACTCTCCCATCAGGTTGTTGACCTCCAGGCCATACACAGCCGAACGGGTAGGATTTTTCCGCACGCTCTCCGCGTACCGCAGCGTCAGCACCGTGCCCACCACATAGAGCACTACAAACAGGAGAATCCGCATCAAAATTCCACTGCCCAGAGAGAGCTCCGGGTTGTTGATGGCCGACACCGCCACGCCGGTGGAATACGGATTCACCACGCTGGCCATGTTGCCGATAACGGCCCCCATAAACAACACCAGCATACCGGTCATCACATCGTATCCAGCCTTCACGCAAAGGGGAATCAATACCAACGCATACGCCGGGAACTCCTCCCAGGCCCCGTATATGGTGCCCATGAGGGCGAATAGCAGCATCAGCAGTGCCATCAGTTTTTTCCCGCTGTACCGTTTCAGCAGCGCACCCACGCCGGCATCCATGGCTCCCACATAGTTGAGCATTGCCAGAAAGGCGCCGGAAACCAGGACGGAGACGCTGACATCCGCGCCATTGGTAAAGCCTTTCACGGGAGCCATAAAAACATCCCAGATTCCCGCCGGCTGCGGCCCCACGTTTTCCACCACGTTTCCATCCTCGTCAAAAACCGCATTGTAGTGAATGATCCTCTCTCCATTTTCATCGGTTGTGGAAACTGAAACCGGCACAAACCAGGTCAGGATCGCCACAAAAATCAGGACAAAGAACAACAGGATCATGGATCCTGGCATTTGAAATTTTTTCCGTTTCTTTTCCGCCATCGCAAATTCTCCTTTCTACCAGCAGCTTTCCCCGTTTTAGTCCGCAGAAAACGAAGCTCCGGACCCCTTGCATCAAAACTGCGCTTTTCCCTGGATATAGACTCGCTCCGTCTTGGTTTGATGGTCCAGCGGATGCCCGTTCCAAACCACAAGATCCGCGTCCAGGCCCGGCTTCAGGCTGCCCTTGCGATCCTCTATGCGCAGAATTTCAGCCGCATTCACCGTCACCGCCTTCAGCGCCTCCAGTTCTTCCATGCCATAGCGCACTGCCAGGCCCGCGTAGGTGGTCATAAAGTACATGGGCGTCACGTCATGGTCTGAGCACAGGCACACCTTGATGCCAGCCCGGCTTAAAACACCGGCAGTGGCAAAGGTCTTGCCCAGGGTTTCCGTCTTGGATCGGGAGCTCATGGTGGGGCCCAGGATCACCGGATAGGAGAACTTTGCCAGGTAATCCGCCACTGGAATGGCGTCCGTGCCGTGCACCAGCACCAGATCCAGGTCATATTCCTGGGCCAGGCGGATGGCGGTGCAGATATCATCGGACCGGTGGGCGTGTACATGGACCGGCATCTTCTTTTCCAGCACCAGGAGCATGTGCTCCATCCCTCGCTCCTTCTTGAAATAAGCGCCGGATTTCTCCGCCTCTTCCCTGCGATACCGGTAATCCAAAGCCTCATCCAGGCATTTGCGGAACTGGTAAGCAACCCCCATCCGGGAGGAGAAATTGTACTTGGCCATCTTGGGATTCTCTCCTAGGCTGCACTTCATGGCAGCCATCCGGCTCACCAGCATCTCATCCGCCACCCGTCCGGTCAGTTGGATCACCGAAGCCACGCCGCCAATCACCGCATCGCTGCCGGGACAGACGCAGGTGGTGGTCACCCCTGCCCGAACGCAGTCCGGCACTGCCCGGTCAAAGGGATACAGAGCGTCCAGCACTTCCAGCTCCGGCGTAGCAGTACCGGAATAGTCGCAGCAGTCGTCCCCAATCTCGCCACCGCCTTCCTCGCTGATACAGATATGGCTGTGGGCGTCAATCATCCCCGGCGTAACGAATTTTCCTTCTGCCTCCACCATCTCTTCCCCAGGAAGCGGAGAAAGGCCTTCCGCAATCTCCGTGATCTTTCCGTTTGCCACCCGGATGTCCCGCCGGAAAAAGCCCTTCTCCTCAAACAACAGCACCTTTCCGTTTCTCAGTAACATAGTTGACTCCTTTCCTTTACCCGCTGTATATTCCACAGCGTTTTGCCGCAACTGAAGGGGATTTTCCAACCGTCCCCTCTAGGATAGAAGGAGTATAAACGTTCAAGTAACTTGAATGTCAAGGCAAAGTATGATAAAATCAAAAAAATCTTTCGTGAATCGCATTTTAACGGGAGGTATGAATCTTGAACGGAAAAAGAAACTTTTCCATTGGGGAAATTGCAGAAATTCTGAACATTCCAGCCTCTACCCTCCGATTCTGGGAGGAAAAGGGGCTGTTCCATATCCCGAAGAAAGAGAACAACTACCGCAGCTACTCCTCCATAGATCTGGCGCAAATTGCGGAGATTATGTTCTACCGAAACCTGGGTATGCCAGTCAAACGCATCAATGATTTTCTTTCCGCACCTCTGGAGGAGCATGAAGCCTTCCTCCGGTCTGTGCAGCAGCAGCTGGTGGTTAAGATCGAAGAATACCAGCGGATGTACCAGCAACTCTGCCTGCAGCAGACGCACTTTCAGACTCTGATCCGGCTTCTAGAAAGTCCCTACACTCTGGAAGAAATCCCCTTCTTCTATGTTGCCGCCTGGGATTTCTGGGAGAGCGACAGGCTGCGCCGCTATATCCATGATCCGACCTGCTATGTATGGCTCCGGGATACATCCACCCAGGATCCAGGACAGAAGGGCATTATTCTGGATCAGCCCCCTGCCCAGGGGGAAGGGCCGCTGCTTTGGGTCAAAATGGACCGCCGGATGTTCCTAACCTTTCCAGTGCATGCGGAGGCAGAGGATAATTACGAAGGAGTAGAGGCCTTAGAGCTGATTGCACACGTCCAGGCGCACTGTCGCACAGGGCTTTATATGGCCCAGCACCTGCTGACCTGTACCGGGAAAGAATATCTGAAGGGATATTTGGAAATCCGAGAGACACCGGAGAAAATGGAAAAGCTTTGTACGATTCTGCGGGAGACAGAACAGGAAAAATAAAAAAGATACGAAAAAGAGAGCGCCCGCTCTGATAGGATTCCCCTTAAGTAGACAAGGTAAATAACCAAAATCTACTTAAGGGGGGGTTATGTCAAAATCTAAACGGTCTGTTAATTTCAGCGAAAATATCACTCAAAATTCTACAATCATACAAATCTCATCTGGCCTCCATCGTTCGCTGGCGCAGGAGGCGGACGGCGTCTTTTGGACCGCCGGGGAAGCAGCTATCGAAGCTTCTCTGCTCCTCGTATTGGGAATCGCGTGGATCCAGGGACACAGGGGGAAATAGGAAGTGCTTCTAAAATCAAAAGGGAAGCGGAGTAAAATCCCCACTTCCCAATTCTACCACTTTTTATGATGTGAGTTGCTGGCCGGCTTTCCCGCGCCCTACTCCACCTTGGTGGTGTCCGCTGCCTCGGAGCAGATGTCCTGCCAGTCCTCTTCTTCCAGCGGGCCCTGGGTATACAGGCTGTAGGCAAAGTCCCCGGCGCTCCAGGTGGCCAATCGGGCGCCGTTTTCCGCCTGCCGGGAGGTCAGCACCAGCTCCCCGTCTCCGTATTCCAGGCGGATTTCCTGGCCTTCCCCAACCCATTCGTCCTCCACGCCCGGATCCACGCTGCCGGCGGCCCCCCGGAACTCAAACCCGCAGTCTTCCCAGACAAAGCGGATCTCCGCCGTACTGCCGCCAATCATGTAATAGCTCAAATCGTCCGCGTCCTCCGGCTCCGCCATGGGGATGCCCAGGGCGGAAAGGCCTTCCCGGTTTTCCACCTGCTGCCGGCCCATGGCCCCGGCTTCCGTTACCTTTACCAGGCTTTCGGTCAGCTGCCGGATGTCCTCGTCCTCCACCGCGGAGGACGTGTACAGGGAATAGGAGGCTGTGCCGTCCGTCCACCGGGCCAGACGGCCGCCGCTGGCCGTGGTAAAAATCTCCGCGGTCAGATCCGCGCCGGAGACGGTCTGGGCGTCCTGGGAAAGTTCCTCATAGACGCCGGAGACATCCTCTTCCCCCGGGCCTCCCCGGAAGCTGTAGTGGGCGCCGTTCCGGATAAAATTCACTTCCGCCACCGTGCCGTCAATCAGGTAATATTCTACGTTCTCCGCTCCCTCCGGCGCGGCCAGCGCCACCGGAAGGCTGCCGAAGGCCTCCGTTCCCTCTACCTGCCGGATGGCCTCCGCGTCCTCCGCCGGCTCCGCGCCGGTTTCCTCCGCGGTCTGGCTTTCCGCCTCCGCCCCAGTGGGGAATACCACCGCCTCTCCCTGGGGCGCGCTGCTCTGGCAGCCGCCCAGGGCCAGGGCCGCCGCCAGCAGCCCCGCCCAGATAATGGACTTCTTTTTCATGCCCGTTCCTCCCGTTTCCATTTTTCCTTCTCTTTGTCCCCGCACTTCCGGGAAGCGGCGCAGCCGCTGCAGCCGCAGCCGCAGGATTTCCCCTGACGTTTTCTTCCTGCCAGTACCCGTACCGCCAGGACTGCCATTCCCAAAATCAGCAGGAGGACCACCAGGTCCGCGCCGTGCTCCAGCAGCCACATCTCCGTTCCCCTTTCCCCTTCCTCATTCGGAAGGCTTGGTTTCCTCCTTTCGGAGGCCTTGGTTCCCTCCTTTCGGAGGCCTTGGTTCCCTCCTTTTAGGAAAGCTTGGTCTTTCCGCCCATGTAAGGCTGCAGGGCCTGGGGGATGTTGACCGTGCCGTCCGCGTTCAGGTTGTTCTCCAGGAAGGCAATCAGCATCCGAGGCGGCGCTACCACCGTGTTGTTCAGGGTGTGGGCCAGGTATTTCTTTCCGTCCGCCCCGGCCACCCGGATCTGCAGGCGGCGGGCCTGGGCGTCTCCTAGGTTGGAGCAGCTTCCCACCTCAAAGTATTTCTGCTGCCGGGGCGACCAGGCCTCCACGTCCACGGATTTCACCTTCAGGTCCGCCAGATCACCGGAGCAGCACTCCAAGGTTCGGACCGGGATATCCAGGGAGCGGAACAGATCCACCGTATTCTTCCAGAGGACGTCAAACCACTTGGGGCTTTCCTCCGGCTTGCAGATGACGATCATCTCCTGCTTTTCAAACTGGTGGATCCGGTACACGCCCCGTTCCTCAATGCCGTGGGCGCCCTTCTCCTTCCGGAAGCAGGGGGAATAGCTGGTGAGGGTGTAGGGCAGGTTTTCCTCCGGGTTCACCGTGTCGATGAATTTGCCGATCATGGAGTGCTCGCTGGTGCCGATCAGGTACAGGTCCTCCCCCTCAATCTTATACATCATGGCGTCCATCTCATCGAAGCTCATGACGCCGGTGACCACGTTGCTGCGGATCATAAAAGGCGGCACGCAGTAGGTAAAGCCCCGGTCAATCATAAAGTCCCGGGCGTAGGCGATCACCGCGGAGTGGAGCCGGGCGATGTCTCCCATCAGGTAGTAGAAGCCGTTTCCGGCCACCTTCCGGGCGCTGTCCAGGTCGATGCCGGAGAAGCGCTCCATAATCTCCGTATGGTAGGGGATGGGGAAATCCGGCACCACCGGCTCGCCGAACCGCTCCACCTCCACGTTTTCGCTGTCGTCCTTCCCGATGGGCACGGAAGGGTCGATGATGTTGGGGATGGTCATCATAATCTTCCGGATTTCTTCTTCCACCTGGCGTTCCCGCTGGCTCAGCTCGTCCACCCGGCCGGCGTTGGCGGCCACCTGGGCCTTTACTTCCTCCGCCTCTGCTTTTTTGCCCTGGCCCATCAGTGCGCCAATCTGTTTGGACAGCTTATTCCGCTGGGCCCGCAGGGCTTCCACTTCCTTCTTAATATCCCGGTTTTCCTGATCCAGCTGCAGCACCTGGTCCACCAGCGGCAGCTTCCGGTCCTGGAATTTGTTGCGGATGTTTTGTTTTACGATTTCCGGGTTTTCCCGGAGAAATTTCATGTCTAGCATACGCTTCCTCCTCCAAACGTGTAAAACGGGGCTTTGCCCCCGGTAAAAGAAAGAGCCTTCTGTCCCAAGGGACGGAAAGCTCCGCATTGCCACCCAAGTCGCCGGTTCCGGCCCGGGCTGCCGGGCTTTGCGCCGGTGTTTGCATTATAGTATAAGATACGGGTTTTCGCAAGGGGTTTCCGCCATTTTGCCCGATGAAAGCCAAAATCTTTCCACAGGCGCTGTCCGCTTGTTTCCGTTTCCCTCCTGACAGGAGTGTATTTTGCTCAAAATACCTTCTGGCAGGAGCCTTCCTGCGTACAAATTTCGCTATAATATAGCTAACAAAGGAGGAAACGTATGGACACGGATACAAGGCGTGGGTGCTTTCTAAACAACCTTGTGGAACTGATTCAGCGTACCGGAAAATCTGCAGAAAGCATCAGCCTGGAAATGGGGCGCAACAAAAGCTACTTAAATCACATTTTAAACCGCCGCCGGGATCCTTCATTTTCTATGCTGCTGGAAATCTGCGAATATTTTCAGGTTTCCCCCTCCGAACTTTTCCATGAACAGCCTCCGGTGTCCGCCGACATCCGGGAGGCCGCCGCTCTTTTGGCCCAGCTGGCGCCGGAAGAACGGGACGCCTGCCTCTTCCTGCTGCGGCGCCGTCTCGGCAGGATGCGCGCTGAGACAACCTTCTGATTCCACACCGCGAAAGCGCGTTCCATCTAAAAAGAGAGACGCCCTGGGAAATACCAGCCGCGTCTCTCTTTTTGTTTTCTGTTTTTTAGATGTTACTGCTTTTTAAGCGTTTTCCTGTGCATAGGAGATGGAGACCTGCACCGCTTCCGTCCCTTCGTTGGCTGTGTAAATCCGGTAATATCCATCCTTGCCCACCGGGAAGGTAAATTGGCTGCTGCCGGAAAGCCATAGGTACAGCGCCTTTCCGTCTGGGCAGGCAATCCCCAGCTGGACCCGCGCCCCGGCCGGTTCCACCGCCGCCGCTATCTGCACCCGGCTTTCCGCCTGCTGGTAAAAAGGTTTGGTACAGCCAAACCCACCGGCTTTCAAAAGCCAGGCAAACGGCTCCGAGTCTCCCATTTCCAGCGGGACGCTCTGGGAATGGGCCTTCAGTTCCTTCAAGTCCACGGTCCGGCAGTATACCTGCTCATACGCCTGTACCGTCCCTACCGTCCCGGCCCAGGCAAAAATGGTTCCCAGAAACAGGAACACGCCTGCCCAGGCAGCCGAAAAACACCGTCCCCGTTTCTGGGCGTTCTGGCAGCGTTTCACCAGCTTTAAGCGCTTCTCCAGAACGGTCTGGTTCTCCCGTCCCGCCTCCGGGCTGGTTTTCACCAGGGCTTCCCGGGCCGTCCGGGCCTCCTGCCCATACACCAGGGAAAAATACGCCTGCATATTGCCAAAGGCCTTCCCGCTCCGGTAGTCGCAGCAGGCCTCGCTTTGCTCCTCCATCCGCCCCGGCAAACGCCGCGCCCACGGATTAAACCACTGAAAGCAGACGACCAACTCCGCCAGGTAACGCCACCGGCTGTCCCTGCTCCGAAGATGGTTCAGTTCATGGAGAAGGGCTGCCTCCCTTTCCGAGACAGACATGGTACAAACCAGGGGGAAATAAATGCACGGCCGCCAAAATCCATGGACCAGCGGCGCCACAATGGCGCTGCTGAAGCGCAGCCGCACCCGCTCCGGCCGCATTCCCAGCCGCTGGCAGCATTCCCACAAAAACTCCTGCCGCAGCGGGCCCAGCGGCACCGAATGGCGGCGGATGACCCGGCATTTCCAGCGCCACCGGCACAGCCCTGCCAGCTTCCAAAGCGCCCCGGCCGCCCAGACCAAGCATACGCCCCGCAGGATTCTTCCGGTTATGCCGGAATTCAGATAGAAGCGCCCGTTACCGGTCCCCCACAGCTTTTCCGCTACTAAAAACAGCTGTGCTACCGGCAGCAGATAGCACAGCACCGTAATTTTCAGCATAGCGTACGCCATCGGAACATCGCAGGCTTCCTTCAGACGCTTGTCCAGGATCTGCCACACCCCGAAAACCAGAGTACCGCAGACGGTGTTCAGCAAAAGCTCTTTTGCCAGGAGGTCAATCCAAATCATCAATCAGCTCCTGGATCCTTTTTTGTTTTTCCTTCGAGTAATTTTGCTTTTGTATAAAAGCCGACAGAAGCTGCTTCCGCCCTGTCTCCTCCCAGAAATCCGCCAGTATCTGGGAATACTTTTTCAGGAAATCCTCCTGGGAAACCAGGTAAAAATAGTACGAGGCCCCTTTTTTGTAGGAATCCACATAGCCTTTATCCTTCAGGCGGCTAAGGAAAGTGTATACCGTAGAGCCCTTGCTTTCCTTTTGAAAACGGAGCTTCAGGGCGTCAATAATTTCCTCCGCGGAAAGAGGGCGGTCCTCATCCCAGAGGCATTTCATAATCAACAGCTCTCCGTCTGTAATTTCCGATAAAATCATGGTGTCCTCCGTTATATTTTCTTTCCTTAAAAATTGTTGTATATTACGCGTGAATGGATCAGTATTCACGGATAAATAGATCACTTGTCACGGAGATTTGGATCAGTGATCACGGGAACGAGATCGCTGATTCCCACTCCCGTGTTTGTCCTATTATGTTAAAAGAGCAACAAATCAAAAAAGTATTGTGATATCATCTGCGGCTCTGCCGCCTGGAGAATGATTTCAGTATTCCCCAGAACGGCTCCGCTTCAATGATAAATTAGTGCCAACATGGCTATTCGCCTTTACAGGCTTTTTGTACTTTGACAAGATAGTCGCGGAATTCCATGGGATCTCCGCCGTTATACAGAAGTTCTTTAAACAGCTGATATGCCGGGCTGTCATAATGTCGGCGTCCCAGATTTTCCAGGATGTCGCTCTGCAGGAGGCTTCCCTGTTCTTCATCCATATGCTGGCTCAGCAGATATCTTGTACTGATACATTCCAGCTCAAGGCGCTGGATATCCTTCAGCAATTCGTCAATCAATTCGCAGAGCGCGATGACGGATTCGCAGGAATCAGTACAGTTGACCGCATCCAACAGGTCATAGATGGTATGATCAGCCATTGTCATTCACCCCGCTTTCTTCATCTAAAAATGCGTGGCGTTTTCTCATGGAGATACGACCTTTGACCTCAATGCTGTACTTATTGTTAATGATACGGTCCAGGATACCTTCGGCGACGGCACTGCCTTCATCTTCGGCCCGATCGCAGTCGATGCGGTAATACCAGTCATCTACGTCATACTGAGTGCAGAGGATCAGTGCCCCTTTCCGGCTACAGGCATCGATCAGTTCCAGAAGATCATAGGCTTCCGATTCGGGAAGCGGCCG
>CALWEC010000197.1 GCA_944376945.1 uncultured Lachnospiraceae bacterium
CGGTGTCACCAGAATCTTTTTGCCGTCCCGCATTTCGATCATAATGTCACCTCCGAATGGGAAAGAACCGTATAGTTCAGATCTTTGTCAAAAAGGATGTGCCCCCGGCGGTGGCTCTAGCAGCCTACGTTGACGGCGACGCCGATGGCGGACGGATGCCGGGCGGTGTTTTCGATATGTACGCCCAGCACCGAGGCGCTGCCGCCCATTCCCTGGGGGCCCAGGCCGATGGCGTTGATGCCCTCCTCCAGCAGCCGCTCCATCTGGGCGGCCCGGGGGTTTTCGTTGTGGGAGCCAATGGGGCGCATCAGGGCCTTCTTGGAAAGCAGGGCGGCGGTTTCAATGGAGGTGGCCACCCCAACGCCTACCAGCAGCGGCGGGCAGGCGTTGAGCCCGTAGGAGGTCATCCGGTCCAGCACAAACCGGGCCACGCCTTCGTAGCCTTCCCCGGGCATCAGCACCATGGCGTGGCCAGGCAGGGTGCAGCCGCCGCCGGCCATGTAGGTGTAGATCTCGCAGCGGTCGCTGTCGGGAACGATATCCCACCACACGGTGGGCGTCCCTTTTCCTACGTTGTTGCCAGTATTGTATTCGTCAAAGGTTTCCACCGAGTTGTGCCGGAGCGGCGCTTCCTGGGTGGCTTTTACCACCGCCTCCTTCAGCAGGCCCTCCAGCTGGTTGATCAAGGGAAAGCCGGTGCCGCACTTGACCCAGAACTGGAGCACGCCGGTGTCCTGGCAGCTGGGCCGGTTCAGCTCCATGGCCAGCTGCTGGTTCCGGGCCATGGTTTGATAGATGGTTTGGGCCAGGGGATTGGTTTCCTTTTGGCTTAGCTCCGCCAGCTTGGCTGTCACGTCATCCGGCAGCTTTTTGGCGGTGTAGCCGATGAAGGACGCCATACGGTCCCGCAGGACCTGCGCCATTGCTTCGTTTGACATAGGTACCTCCTTGCGCATGGGAATGTGGCCGTGCCAGGGACAAAAGGACCGCCCTGGCATCCTGTCTTTAGTATAGCAGGAAACCTGGGGCGGTTCTTTCCGATTCTTGGGGTTTTGCAGGCCGGGGAGAGCCGGGGCGGGGCCGGAAAGCCGGGAAAACAGGGGGAGGAAGCCAGGGGATTTTTTAGGTTTCCAGGAGGCATTCCTGGAAGCCGTCCAGATACCGGCTCAGCTTGGCCATAACCGCCGGATCGCCGCTGTCTGGGAAGGTTTCCTTAAAATGGGCGTCCTCCAGGGCGTGCTCCTGCCGCAGGGATTTCCGGTAGTCCGAGGGGGAGCGGCCAAAGATTTCCCGAAACTTGGCGTTAAAGGATTTTAGGTCGGTAAAACCGTTTTCCGCCGCCACATCGGCAATCCGAAGGCTGGTTTCGCTTAAATCCCGGATGGCATGGCGCAGCCGCACCCGGGTCAGGTAGTGGTAGAAGTTGATCCCCACATGCTCCTTAAACAGCTGGGACACATAGCTGCTGTTGTAGTGGAAGCGCTGGGCGGTCCCCCAGAGGGACAGCCGTTCCCGGTAGTGGGTTTCCAGATAGGAGAGCATTTCCCGGACTTTTTGGGTCCGCTGCTTTTCCGCCAGGGAAGGGGTGGCGGTGAGGGCAGGGGGAAAGACGTCCCGGCACAGGCCTGTCAGCCCGTAAAAAGCGCACAAGAGATCCAGGGCGGCGGCTGGCTGGCTGGACAGGGAGGACAGCAGGATCCGGGCCATAAAGCCCCGGAGCATCCGGAAGGGCAGGGCGTTCCGGGTTCCTTCCTGGCTGGCCAGGGAGAAACGGCGGCGGCTAAAGTCCGGCAGATAGCGCATAAAAAAGCGGGGATGGACGTGGAGCAGCAGGAGGGTGCAGCGGGCGGAGCGGGACAAGGTGGCGTGCCCTGTGTTGGCGTTGATCAGCAGCACGTCGTCCTCCTGCAGCAGGGTTCCGCGGCCGTCCGCGCAGACCTCCGCCTCCCCGTCCAGCACGGCGATCAGCTCCAATTCTTCATGCCAGTTGTAGTGGAAGCTGCCCACATGGTATACGTAGGTTTCCAGTTCCAGATGGTGTTCGCTTAGGGTTTTTCGGCTGTACAGCTGCGCCATGGCCTCTCCTTTCGCTGTTTTTCTTTATTGTAGCATGGGGCTTGGGTCCGCGCAACAGCCTGGCAGGCGGAAAAATTTATGCATTTTATTGAAAATTAAGAGGAAGAACACAATTTGTTAAAATTGCCGTTTTACAATAGCAGAGGCTGGGATTTTTTGGCTTCCAGCCGGCAGGAAAATACGCTTCCGGAAAGGGGCAGAGGGCTTCGGCCCGGAGGCATGAGGAAGGAATTTGACAAATGGGTAAAATTATCGGAATTGACCTGGGGACCACCAACAGCTGCGTGGCGGTGATGGAAGGCGGCAAGCCTACGGTGATTACCAACGCGGAGGGCACCCGCACCACCCCTTCGGTGGTGGCCTTTACCAAGGAGGGGGAGCGGCTGATCGGCGAGCCGGCCAAGCGGCAGGCGGTAACCAACAGCGAGCGGACCATCTCCTCCATCAAGCGGCAGATGGGAAGCGATACCAAGATCTCCATCGACGGCCGGAAGTATTCCCCGGAGGAAATCTCCGCCATGATCCTGCAGAAGCTGAAGAAGGACGCGGAAAGCTATCTGGGGGAGGCGGTAACCGAGGCGGTGATCACGGTGCCCGCCTACTTTAACGACGCCCAGCGGAAGGCCACCCGGGACGCCGGGCGGATTGCCGGGCTGGACGTGAAGCGGATTATCAACGAGCCTACGGCGGCGGCGTTGGCCTACGGCCTGGACAACGAAAATCCCCAGAAGATCCTGGTCTACGACCTGGGCGGCGGCACCTTCGACGTATCCATCATTGAGATTAGCGAAGGGCTGATCGAGGTGCTGGCCACCGCCGGGGACAACCGGCTGGGCGGGGACGACTTTGACCAGCGGATTGCCGGGTATCTGACCCAGGAATTTAAGCGGACGGAGCGGATTGACCTGACCAAGGACAAAATGGCCATGAAGCGGATCCAGGAGGCGGCGGAGGATGCCAAGAAAGCCCTGTCTGCCTCTACGGAGACCACCATCAACCTGCCCTTTATCACCATGGCCAAGGACGGTCCCCGGCATCTGGAGATGACCCTGACCCGGGCTAAGTTCAACGAGCTGACCTTTGACCTGGTGGAGCGGACCGCCGGACCGGTGCGGACGGCCATGCAGGACGCGGGGGTGACGGACCAGGATCTGGGCCGGGTGCTGCTGGTGGGAGGTTCCACCCGGATCCCGGCGGTGCAGGATAAGGTGCGCAGCCTGGTAAACCGGGAGCCCAGCCACAGCCTGAACCCGGATGAGGCGGTGGCCCTAGGCGCGGCCATCCAGGGCGGAAAGCTGGCCGGGGAGGCGGGGCTTAATGAGATCCTGCTGATGGATGTGACGCCCCTGACTCTTTCGGTGGAGACGGTGGGCGGCATCGCCACCCATCTGATTGAGCGGAACTCCACCATCCCCACCCGAAAAAGCCAGATTTTCTCTACCGCGTCCAACTTCCAGCGGGCGGTGGAGATCAACGTGCTTCAAGGGGAGCGCCAGTTTGCCCGGGACAACAAGAGCCTGGGCAAGTTCCGGCTCAACGGCATCCGCCGGGCCATGGCCGGGGTGCCGCAGATTGAGGTAACCTTTGACATTGACGTGGACGGGATTGTCCATGTGTCTGCCAAGGATCTGGGAACCGGCAAGGAGCAGAGCATTACCATTACCGCCGGGTCCAACCTGTCGGACCAGGAGATTGAGCGGGCCATCCGGGAGGCGGAGCAGTTTGCGGCGGAGGACAGCAGCCGGAAGGAGCGGCTGGACATAAAGAACCAGGCGGAGCGGCTGGTTTTCCAGGCGGACCAGGCCCTGCGCCGGGAAAAGAAGACGGTGAGCAAAGAAACCAAGTCCCAGGTAAAGCGGGATATAGCGGACCTGCAGCGGCTGCTGCGGAAGGCCAAGCCGGAGAAGATGACCGAGGCAGACTATGCGGCCATCCGTTCCGCCATGGACGGGCTGAAGCGCTCCGCCGGGGACCTGCTGACCGAAGAATAAAAGAGCGGAAGAAAGGCCGTTTCCGGGCCCGGAAGGGTTTGGAAACGGCCTTTCCCCATATAGAAGAAGGATGGGGAAACGAGATAAGATACGGTCAGCAGGGCGGGAAGGTGATCATCACCCACGGCACCGAGACCACGGTCATCAGGATGGCCGGGATCCAGCCCATGCGCAGCAGATCCTTCTGTTCATAGCCGCCCAGCTGCATCATGTACGGGATGGCAACGGTGGACAGGGGGGGCAGGTAGCTGATAAAGCAGGCGGTGTTGACCATGTACACCAGGCCAATGGGGTTCCAGCCGTAGCTGTAGCACAGCAGGTAGACCAGCGGGCCCATGGCGGTCATCAGCGCCAGGTTGCTCATAAACTGGGTGACGATAAACGCGGTCAGCCACAGGACGATGACTGCCCCCCAGGGGTTGGGGTTGGTCCCCAGCACGTTCTGGATAAAGTTGGTCACCAGGTCGCCGATCATGCAGATCTGCCAGATCTCCAGAGGGATGTAGTTGCTCAGCAGCATGCAGATGACCACCACCAGGAAGATTCCGTAGCCCAGCACTTCCCGGACCGGCCCCAGAGGAGGCAGCTCCTTTTTAGCCGCCTTCCTTTCCTGCTCCGTGTACATAGGGCCCCGGTCTACCGCGAAACGGGGACATACAAACACAGCGCAGATGAACGCTACAATCAGGGACGGGATTTTGTCCAGCACCACGTTGGGAACGGTGTTGCTGGTGGCCCGCAGGAACTCAATTTTCAGTTCTGTGTCCGTCATCAGGGCAGCTCCCTGGGCGATCCGGTTCAGCCGCTCGTAGATCTCAATGACCATGGGCGTATGGGGGGCCCGGATCTGGTACAGCCCAGAGGCGTGGCCCTGGACAATGTTGGGGGAAATGCCGCCAGTGTCCACAATGGCGTAGTGCAGCCGGGCAGTGGACGGAATGTGCTCCCGCAGGAACTGGATGCCAATGTTTAACAGCTCCAAGGCGTCCAGGGCGCTGCGCCCCTGCTCTGGGGAACCGGCCGCGTGGGAGGTAACGCCGGTAAAGCTGTAGCGCACCATACAGTTGGCCAGAAAGATTCCCGGCGGTATGGCGTTGCCGCATCCTGGATGCCAGGTCAGGGCGAAATCCAGGTCGTGAAAGCAGCCGGCCCGGGCCATAAAGGTTTTTCCGCCGCCGCCTTCCTCCGCCGGGCAGCCCAGGAAGGCCACGGTGCCGGGAAGGCCGTTGGCCTCCAGGTACTTTTTCATGCCCAGCGCCCCGGCCAGAGAACCGGCGCCCAGCAGGTTGTGGCCGCAGCCGTGGCCGTTGCCGCCCGGTTCTATCGGTTTCTTTTCCGCAATGCCAGCCTCCTGGCTTAAATCGGGCAGGGCGTCAAACTCTGCCAGAAAGCCGATGACCGGCTTGCCGGAACCCCAGGTACAGCGGAAGGCCGTCTCCATACCGGCCAGGTTCCACTCGGTCTGAAATCCCTCTTGCTCCAATGCCTCCGCCAGTAAATGGGAAGAATGCTGCTCCGTAAAGCGCACCTCCGGCGTATCCCAGAGCGCGTCGCCGATCCGGTAGAATTCTTCCGCATGGCCGGAAAGCCATTGGAGCATCTCCTGTTTGTCCAAAACATCTCCTCCTTTCCTGCCGCGCAAGGCGCGGTATATAGGAACTTACTATATACGATATCAGAGAATTGTCAGACAAACAATAAGAAATATACTAGTTATCAGAAAAACGTATCCCGCCATATGGTTTCCCATATGGCGGGATACGCCGCAGAAGAAGAAAAAGAAGGGAAGGCGGAAGAGGCCCCAGGGATCAGATGGTTTTTAGTTGCTCCTCCAAAAAGTGGATGTACTGCTGGACCAGGAGGGAGCGCTGCTGCTGTTCCCGCTCCAGGAGGAACAGCACGTAGTGGATGTCCCCCAAGGGAATATTGCGAAATCCATAATGTTCGTTCAGGTCTGCCGGCAGCTGGCAGCCCATGGTGATAAAGGGCCCCCGGGAGACCAGCCGCTGCTTGGTCTGACGGTCGTTGACCAGGATCAGGCGGCGGCGGTTGATAGGCAGGATACGGCTGAGAGCCGGGTATTCCTGGAAAATCCGGTAGGTGTAGTCCACAAAAGGGGAATCGGCAAAATCCCGGGGGACCGCGTCCTTTTTGTGATACAGCGGGTGCTGGGGGCCTACCCGCAGCACAATGGGAATGTCCTGTACAACGGTGACCACAAAGCCTTTGACCGCGGCGGCGGCGGAAAAGGCAGGCAGGTTTTCCGGGATTATCTCGGAAAGCCCAGCTCCCGTTCCAGCGCCCGGATGCTG
>CALWEC010000198.1 GCA_944376945.1 uncultured Lachnospiraceae bacterium
TCAACGCCACCTCCGCCGGCAAGAAGGATATGGAGGAGGTGGTGGCCCGGGCCAAGGAAAACCTGGCCGGGTACGGGCGGCGGACCATTCTGTTTATCGACGAAATCCACCGCTTTAACAAAGGCCAGCAGGACTATCTGCTGCCGTTTGTGGAGGACGGCACCCTGATCCTCATCGGCGCCACCACGGAAAACCCGTATTTTGAGGTGAACCGGGCGCTGATTTCCCGTTCCATTATTTTTGAGCTGAAGCCGCTGCTGCCGGAGGAGATCCAGGAAATCCTGCTGCGGGCGGTGGAGGATACGGAAAAAGGGATGGGGGCTTACAACGGGGTGCTGGAGCCGGACGCCCTCCGTTTTCTCTCCGATATCTGCGGAGGGGACGCCCGCTCAGCCCTCAACGCCCTGGAGCTGGCCCTGCTGACCACCTCCCCTTCCGCAGACGGGAAAATCCATGTGACCCTGGAGGTGGCGGAGGAGTGCATCCAGAAGCGGAACGTCCGGTACGACAAGGACGGGGACAACCACTACGACGTGATTTCCGCTTTTATCAAGAGTATGCGGGGGTCGGATCCAGACGCGGCGGTGTACTATTTGGCCCGGATGATTTACGCCGGGGAAGACCCTAAGTTTATCGCCCGCCGGATTGTGATCTGCGCGGCGGAGGATGTGGGCGTGGCGGACCCCAACGCCCTGGTGGTGGCTACCGCCGCCTTCCAGGCGCTGGAGCGGGTAGGGATGCCGGAGGGGCAGATCCCTCTGGCGGAGGCGGCGGTTTATGTGGCCACCGCCCCCAAGAGCAACGCTTCCCACCAGGCGCTGCTGGCGGCTATGGAGGCGGTGCAGAAGGTGCAGGTCAAGCGGATCCCGCCCCACCTGCAGGACGCCCATTACAGCGGGGCTGCCAGCCTGGGACGGGGGACTGGGTATAAGTACGCCCACGATTACCCCGGCCATTACGTGCGGCAGCAGTATCTGCCGGACGAGCTGGCAGGGACCCGTTTCTTTGAGCCGGGGGACAACGGCTACGAAAAAGAAATAAAAAAATATATGGAATTCTGTCAGAAACTGTAGTAAGATAAAACGGGTAGGTGAACAGGGTGAAAGAGAGTATCAGCCGCCTGGCCCGGGGGATCGTAGATACCGAGAGCCCCCGTCTGGCGCTTTTACAGCCGAATATCGATGAGGTCATTGGGTATGGCCGGATCCATCAAGGCGATTTTCGCGTCAGCAGCGAAAACCGGCTTGCTTTTCGCGGCCTGGTTTATTCCAGCGATAGCCGGGTGACCCTGAAAAACGGATACTTTACCGGGGAAAAGGCGCTGATCTCCTATGAGGTGGACGCCCGCCACCTGGAGGAGGGAGAGGCCATCTCCGGCGCTTTTACGTTGGTCAGCAACGGCGGCGAATACACGATCCCCTATTGTTTCCGGGTGCAGGTGGCGGAAGCTTCCCGCTTTGGCCAGCTGCGGACCATACAGCAGTTTGGGGAAATGGTGCAGGCGGAGCCGGATACCGCGCTGCGCCTATTTGAATCGGAGGAATTTGCCCGGCTTCCCTTTATGCAGGACATGCCGGTTCAGGCGGTCTACCAAGGCCTCCGGCGCGGCAGCTCCCGGCGGGGCGCCCTGGAAGAGTTTCTGGTGGCGGCCGGCGCCAAAGAGGGGGTGCGGCTGACGGCGGATACCGGGGAACGGCATTACGTGGGAGATGGGGAGGAGCAGACCGACTGCCTGACCCTCAGCCGGAATACCTGGGGCTACCTGGCCTGCCGGATCCGCACGGACGCCCGCTTCCTGGCGGTGGAAAAAGAGAGTGTGACGGATTCGGATTTTGTGGGGAATTCCTGTGAAGTGCGGATCCATATCCTGCCCCGCTTCCTTCATACGGGGCACAATTACGGGAAAATTACCGTGGAAAGCGCCTACAGCCGGCTGGAGATCCCTGTGGCGGTGCACGTGCCCATGGAGGAAGAACGGCAGGAGAGGCACCTGCGCTTCCGGCGGAACCAGGTTGCCTATATCCGGGCGGACCTGGACCGGCTGGCCGGCCGCTACGAGACGGATCTGCTGCTGAACCGGATGGAGACGGCCTGGGAGGCCATGGCGGAGCTGCGGGAGCCGGACGTGCGCCGGAAGCTGTGGCAGATCGAACTGGCGATGCACCGGGGAAGAAAAGAGCTGGCGGGCCGCCTGATGAACGAATTGCAGCCGGAGGTGCAGAAAAACCGGCTGGTGGATGTGGATTCCTACTGCTATTTCTTATATCTGCAGATGCGGCTGATTGACAGCTGGGAACTGCGGGAGCGGCTGCTGAAGCTTTTGGAAAAGTACCAGGAGCGGGGGCAGGGGACGCCGTTGGTGGCGTTTCTCCAGATGCAGGTGGATGAAAGCCTGCGGAACCGTCCGGCGGAGTCCCTGGAGCGGATGCGGGAATTTTACCGGAAGGGGCTGCGCAGCCCCTATCTGTATCTGGAGGCCTGCCTGCTTTACAACCAGGTCCCGGACGTGATCCAAAAGCTGAACCGTTTTACCCTGCAGGCTCTGTGGTTCGGCTCCCGGCATGGATACCTGACGCCGGCGGTGGCGGAGCAGGTGGCGGGGCTTTCGGTGTCGGAAACCGGATTCCGGCCGGAGCTGTACCGGGTTTTGCAGGCCTTTTACCAGGCGTTTCCCAGCAAGGCGCTGCTTCATGCCATCTGCGCGATCCTGATCCGGGGCGGCCAGAGAGGGAAGGAGTGGTTCCCCTGGTTTGCCAAAGGCGTGGAGGCGGACGTGCGCCTGACCCGCCTGTACGATTACTATCTGTATACGCTGCCGGAGGATTTTGAAGGGCCTCTGCCGCAGGTGGTGCTGCTGTATTATACCTACAACAGTCCGGCGGACGCCTCCTCCCAGCTGCGCCTGTACCGGAACGTGCTGGAAAATTTTGATCTGGACAGCAAAATGGGGCAGGCCTACGAAAAACAGATCCAGCCGTTTGCCCTGGAGCAGCTGCTGGCCGGCAATATTGACGATTCCCTGGCGGTCCTGTATGGAAAGCTGCTGTACCCGGAGATGGTGGACGGGCGGATGGCCCGGATTTTGCCGGACATCCTGCAGACACGCCGGATCCAGGTAAAAACCCCTGGTATGAGCCAGGTGGTGGTGGTATATGGGGAACTGGAAGGGGAAAAAGCCGTTCCCATCCGCGGGGGAATTGCCTATGTGCCTGTGTACACAGAAGGGTGCCGCCTGCTGTTTATGGACGCCGGCGGAGGGCGTTTTGCCGGCGCGGAGTATACCTGCGAGCCTTTATTCCCGGACCGGCAGGAGCTGCTGGAGCGTTGCCGGGAAATTTGGCCGGAGCACCCCATGCTGAAGCTGGCCCGCTGCAACGGGATCCTGCAAAAAGGCGCGGGGACAGAGGAGGAAGCGGCGCTGCTGCGGAATCAATGGGAGGCGGAGGGCCTTCGGCCCCTGTACCGCCGCCGGCTGACCGCCGGCGTCATCCGCTGCTATGCCCGCCAGGATATGGAAAGCGGGGACGAACTGCTGGCCTGCGTGGAAAATCCCTACGTCAGCCAGGAGGACCGGCTGTATTTGACGGAAGCGCTGATCGAGCGGGAATACCTGGCGGAAGCCTTCCGCCTGGTCCGCGTTTATGGATACGAAAAAATCCGGGTTCCGCTGCTGCTGAAGCTGTGCAGCCGGACCATTCAGAACCAGTCCTACCAGAAGGAGGAGTTCCTTCTGGAACTGGCCTACTACCTGTTCCAGCGGGGGCAGGACAACGACACGGTGCTCACCTATCTGTGCCTGCATTACAACGGGCTCAGCCGGGATATGCTGGTACTGCTGCGCCGGGGGGAGGGCCGGAAGCTGGACACCGGGGATTTGGCGGAGCGGCTGCTGGCCCAGGAACTATTTTCCAGGACCTATTGCTCTCTGGACGAGGTGTTCCAGCTGTACCTGGAAAAAGGGGCGCCGGAGCGGCTGCTGGCCAACGCCTACTTTGTGGTCAAATGCTACGGCTATTTTATGCAGGATGAAAAAGTAGAAGATTCGGTGTTCCGCCATATCCGGGAGATCGCCCAGACGGAGCTTTTGGCCGGCAGCGTGCCGGTGGTCTGCCTGCTGGCCCTGACCAAATATTACGCAGGCCAGCCGGAGCTTCCGGAGGAGGACGCGAAGCTTTGCCAGGAAATGCTTTTGCGCCTGTACCATCGGGGCATGGTGTTTCCCTATTTTAAAAAGCTGGGACGCCTGTTCCCGCTGCCGGATGAGCTGCGGGACAAGACGATTCTGGAATACCGGGGGGACGCCGCCGCCCAGGCGGAACTTTGGTACCGGATCCTGCCGGAGGGGGAAGGAAAGCCTCTGGTGCGGACGGAGATGCCTCAAAGCTACCCGGGGATTTTTGTGAAAATGCTGCTGCTGTTTTCCGGGGACGACCTGGAATATGAAATCTGGACCATCCAGGGGAAACGCCGGGAGCTGGCGGAGAGAGGCCGCCGGAAGGCAGACGTTCCCATGCCTGGAAGCAACCGCTTCCAGGAACTGAACGCCCTGACGGAAGGGCTGGCGGATCCGGAGGACGCCTCGTGGCAGCAGGCCGTCCAGGCCTACGCGGAAAAGGACGCCTTGGTGGAAAGCCTTTTCCCCATCTTATGAGAAACACGCGCGGGACGCCGCGCGGAGAAAGGAGGAGACCGTGGAGGGATTACTGCTGGGCATGGATCTTTGCGATGATTACAGCCAGATCAGCTGCTTCCGCCCGTTAAAGATGGAACCGGAACCGGTAACGT
This sequence comes from uncultured Lachnospiraceae bacterium, assembly GCA_944376945.1. GTDB lineage: Bacteria > Bacillota > Clostridia > Lachnospirales > Lachnospiraceae > Pseudolachnospira. The sequence continues at coordinate 4,786 of CALWEC010000198.1, forward strand.
TGGATGAGAACGCTTCTTCCGGGCTGATTCCCACGGTCATCTGCAAAAAGCGGGGCGAGGACGCCTGGTATATCGGGGAGGAAGCCTATCGCCTGGCGCTTTTGGGCGGCGGCACCATGGTGGACAAGCTGGTGAAGCTGGTCCGCAAGGAGGGATACGCCACCATCGAGGGGGTGCGGTACTCGGCGGAGGATCTGCTGCGCATCTACGTAGGCAAGCTTCTGGAGCTTCCGAAGAAAAAGTACGGCACAGAGGAAATGGAAAGCCTGGTCTTTACCGTCCAGGAGCTGGAGGCCCACTTTCTGGACAAGCTGGTGCGGGTGGCAGAGTCCTGCGGGATTGCCCGGGAGGCTGTGCACATCCTAAGCCATACCGAAAGCTTTATCTACTATGTGATCAGCCAGGCCAAGGATGTGTGGGCCAATCAGACCTGCCTGTTTGATTTATCGGAGGACGGCCTGCATTATTATGAGATGAAGGTAATCCGGGGGCGGAAGCCCCAGGTCATTGAAGCCAGCCATCAGAAGCTGGAGGAACGGTTCAGCCTGGATGTGCTGGACTCCCCCTCCGGGGAAAACCTGGGGGATACCATTCTGTCTACCTGCGCGGAGCGATTGTTCCAGAGGAAGCTGATTTCCTCTGTCTATCTGACGGGAAAAGGCTTTCTGACCACCGACTGGGCCAAAAAATTCCTGAAGGTGGCCTGCAGCAAGCGGAAGGTGTTCGCGGGCCAGCACCTGTTTTCCGGAGGCGCCGCCTACGTGGCCTTTGACCTGCTGCAGGAACACACCTCCTACCCGTATGTGTGCATCTGTGAAGGCCGGATCCGTTCCACGGTGAGCCTGTACGCGGTGTACGGCGGTCGGAAGGAGCAGGTGGTGCTGGCGGCGGCAGGCAGCAACTGGTACGAGGCCAAATCTTCGGTGGAATTTATTTTAGACGATGTCAACATGCTGGATTTGACCGTGACGCCAGTGGGCAGCCCTCGGGTGGAGAAGGTTAGCATCTCCCTGGACGAACTGCCGGCCCGGCCCAATAAAACCACCCGGATTCAGGTGATTGTGTCCTTTACCGCCGAGCGGCATATGACGGTGCGGGTGGTGGACAAAGGGTTTGGAGACCTATTCCCGGCTACGGGAAAGGTGATCCGGAGAGATTTTTATATTTCCTGAGCGAAAGCCAGGGGAAAGGAGACAGCCGTGAGCGGATTGATTCTGTGTGACAGCCGGAAGGTCCAGCACCCGTATTATGTGGAAGAATTGGGGATCTATCTGTATTCCGGGGAAGAGCTGAGTTATTTTATCTACCACAATCTGATGCTCATCGGCGAAGATTTCCTGGACGAGAGGTTATTCCGATTTATTGGCCAGGAGTTGGGGATGGCTGGGCTGGAAACGAAGCTTCGGAAGTGGTCGGGGCAAGCGGAACAGTCGGAACTGCTCCTGGTGATTTTGCAGGATATCCATTATTACAGCAGCGCGGAGCTTTTTGCCTTTAAAGAAAGGCTGGAGCGGCTGGCCAAGTCCAGCACGGCGGAAAAGATGAAAGCCAAGGCGGATTACCTGTTTTCCGTGGGCCAGTACTATGGGGCCCTGCGGCTGTATGACCGGATTTTTACGCTGCGCAGCGACGAACTTTTAAGCGAGGGGTTCCGAGGGAACATCTGGTTTAACAAAGGTTCGGCGCTGGCTGGGATTTTTTCGTTTGACCAGGCGGCGGAGTGTTACCGGCAGGCTTACCAGCTGCTTCAGACCGAGGAACCGCTGCGGAAGCTGTGGGAACTGCACTTCCTGGATGAACTGGTGGACATCCCCCAGGAGCTTCAGGAGAAGGTTCCGGCGGAGACCCAGTACCAATGGAAGGCAGAATGGGAAAAGAAGCGGAAAAGAGCCTGCTTCCAGGGCAAAGCGGCGGAAGTGGCGGCGCTGCGGGAGAAGGACCGCGTCCGCCAGACAGAGGGCCTGGCGGCCCTGGTCCGCAAGTGGAAATCGGAATATCAAAGGAGTCAAGGATGAACAACAAGAATATATTTTTTATAGGATTCATGGGCAGCGGCAAGACCACGGTCTCCGCCGCCTTTGGAAAGGCGTACAACCGCCCGGTGCTGGAACTGGACGATGAGATTGTGGCCCGGGACGGTCGCAGCGTCCGCCAGATGTTTGAAGAGTCCGGCGAGGAGTACTTCCGGGACTGGGAGAGCCGGATGCTGCGGGAGATTACCGCCGGCAACGGAACCATTGTTTCCTGCGGCGGGGGTATTGTGATCCGGGAGGAAAACATCCGGGTGATGAAGCAGAACGGTTTTATCGTCCTGCTGAAGGCAACGCCGGAGACGACCCTGGAGCGGGTGAAAAATGAAAAAACCCGGCCGATTTTAAACGGCCATATGAATGTGGAGTACATTGAGCAGCTGATGAATAAACGGGCCAGCGCCTATCAGGAGGCGGCGGACGTGGTAGTGGTCACGGACGGCAAGTCTGTGGAACAGGTAGTGAGGGATGTATATGAAAGTATCCATCGGGCAGGACAGCCATCGGTTTGATGAGGAAAAGGGGACGGAAGGCTGCCTGCTGGGCGGCGTCCGCTTTGAGGGCGTCCCGCCGTTTCTGGCCAACAGCGACGGGGACGTGGTGCTCCATGCGGTCACCAACGCGGTCTCCGGCATTACCAGCCGGAACATCCTGGGTCCGGTGGCGGACCAAATGTGCCAGTCGGGGATCCGGGATAGCGCGGAGTACCTGAAAGCGGCGCTGAAGGACCTGGCAGAGCTGGGATACCAGGCCTGCCATCTTTCCCTTTCCATCGAGGGGAGCCGGCCCAAGATTACGCCCCAGATCCCGCAGATGCGGGAAAAGCTGGCCAGCCTGCTGCAGGTTCCCCCGGGCAGTATCGGCATTACCGCTACCACCGGGGAAGGCCTGACCGATTTTGGCCGCGGCCTGGGCGTCAGCGTGTTCTGTGTCCTGACGGCGGAGGAACGGCCGGAGGGCGCTGGAAGGGTGAAATAAGGAGGCAGCCATGAAGGTAGAAGCAAGAGGAAAAATCAATCTGACGTTGAATGTCCTGGGCCGCAGAGAAGACGGCTATCACAATCTGGAGCTGATTTTCCAGCCCATTTCCCTGTGCGATCTTTTGACCGTGGAGAAGAAAGGGGAGCCGGGCCTGGAGTTTACCTGCTCGGCCAAGGAACTGGAAAATGAGGACAATCTGGTATACCGGGCTTACCAGCGGCTGCTGGAAAAATACCCGGGAATCGGCGGGCTGCGGGTCCATCTGGAAAAGCGCATCCCCTACGGCTCCGGCTTAGGCGGCGGCAGCGCGGACGTGGCTGCCTTAATCCGCGCCGTCAACGAACTGTTCGGCCTGCAGCTGGGCCGCCGGGAGATGATGCAGCTGGGCGCCGGCCTGGGGGCGGACGTTCCGGCCTGCCTGCTGTCCCGGGCGGCTCTGGGCACCGGGATGGGCGACCAGCTGACGCTGATCGACACGGAGATGGAGTATCCTCTGCTTCTGCTGCAGCCGGAGGAGCCTTTTAGCACCGCGGAAATGTACCGGAAGCTGGACGCGGCTCCCAACCTGTCCCAGGAATACCTTTCGGACCGGGTGCAGAGAGGGCTGGAAAGCGGAAACCTTTCGGAGATATGCGAAAACTTGTACAATGTGTTTGAGGAGGTTGTGCCGGACCGGGATAAGCTGGCGGAGCTGAAGGCCCTGCTGGTGGAATACGGCGCTTCCGCCAGCCTGATGACCGGCTCCGGCTCCTGTGTGTACGGGATTTTTAAGGACGCTTCCATGCGGGACCGGGCTTATGAGGAACTGAAAAAGGATTACCAGGTGTATGCCTGCCGGGCGGTGAACCGATGATCCGCCTGGTGGCCATGGATCTGGACGGCACAGCCTTAAACCGCCAGGGAGAATTTTCTCCCCGGACCCGCCGGGCCCTGGAGCAGGCGGTAGGCCGGGGCGTGCACGTGGTGGCGGCCAGCGGCCGTCCCTTTGGCTCCCTGCCGGCCTGCCTGTGGGAGGTGGAGGGGCTGGAATACGCCATTTGGTCCAACGGGGCGGCAGTCAGCCGCCTGGCGGACGGGGCCTGCCTGCGCCGGAACTGCCTGGATCCGGAACTGGTGCGGGAAATCCTGGCCCGTATGGAGCCGTACCCGCTGGCCATGGAAGGGGCGGTGGACGGCGTGGCCTACGCTTCCCGCGAGTACATAGAAGACCCGGAAGCCTTTGGCTCCCCAGCGGACGCAGTGGCCTACATCCGGCGGACCCGGAAGCCGGTGCCGGATATCCGGGCGTTCCTGTGGGAAAACCAGGAACGGCTGGAGGCGGTGGATATTGTAACGCCGGACCCGGCGCGGAAACAGGAACTGCAGGAACAGCTGGAGCCTTTGGAAGGCCTGTATCTGACCTCCTCCGTGCCCCATCTGCTGGAACTGGCCAGCCGGAAGGCGGGGAAGGCCTCCGCCCTGGCGTGGCTGGCAGAGCGGCTTTCCATTGGGAGGCAGGAGATCCTGGCCTTTGGAAACGCGGACAACGACCGGGATATGATCCGTTTCGCCGGCGTGGGCGTGGCGGTGGCCAACAGCCCGGACAGCCTGAAGCAGGAGGCGGACCTGGTGGCGGGAGATCACGACCGGGACGGGGTGGCGGAGATCCTGGAGCAATGGATCCGGGACGGCAAAATGTGAGGAAGGAAAATGGGAAAAGAAGCGAAAACCAACGCCATGCGACTGCTGGAGAAGAATAAGGCGGCGTATAAGGCGTACACATACGAATGCAGCGAGTTTACCGATGGGATCGACCTGGCCGACCGGCTGGGCCTGCCCCACCAGCTGGTATACAAGACGCTGGTAACCGTGGGAAAGAGCCGGGAGCACTATGTGTTTGTGATCCCCATCGAGGCGGAGCTGGATATGAAAAAGGCGGCCAAGGCCGCAGGGGAAAAATCCATTGAAATGCTGCCGTTAAAAGAGCTGACGCCGCTGACCGGCTATGTCCGGGGCGGCTGTACCTGTATCGGCATGAAAAAACAGTTCCCTACGATCCTGGATTCTTCGGCGGAGGGGCTGGAAAAGATGGTGGTCAGCGGCGGCCGTCTAGGCCTGCAGCTGGAGCTGGCCCCATCGGATCTGATCCGGGTGGCCCGGGCCAAGACTGCCGACGTAGTGGCCCAGGAATAAAAGGGCCGGAAGGCGTTTTTATGCTGGGAACCTAAGCGGAAGGGGGAATGTGGATGTTCTGTAAGATGTGCGGGACCCAGATCCCGGAGGGCGGGCGTTTTTGCCCGGTCTGCGGCGCGCCGGCGCCGGTAGGGGAGGAGACGCCCAGGAGGGAAGTGGATCCGGCGCGGGAGCCGCGCCGGGCAGGGGCGCCGCCGCTAAGACATCCGGACGGGCGGCCAGGGCCGGAACAAGCGCCGGAGCATCCAGAAAAACGGCTGAAGGCGGAGAAAGAGCCGGAGCATCCGAAAAAACGGCCGAAACCGGCCCGGGAAAAAATCCCCAAGAGCCAGCGGAGGAACCTGGGCTGGCTGATTGCCCTGCTGGCCGTAGTGTTTGTGCTGGCGGCGTCCGCTCTCACCGGCTCCCTGGTGCTGTACCGGCAGAAACAGGAAGGCGGCCAGTCCCAGGTCACGGTTCCGGTTCGTGAACTGGATCGGGAGGCGTATCGGAAGAAGCGGGGAATCCCTGAGCCGGAGGAATCGGCAGACGAGCCGAGCGTTTTAGGGGTAAGCCCCAGCTACTTTACCGTTCCGGATCCTTTGCTTCCTACTGTGGCGGCGTCCACTGACGCCGCGCCTGGCAGCGCGGCAGCGGCGGGGGAATACATTTTCCCGGACAGCAATACCCGTTATCTGACCCGGGCGGAGGTGGAAGCCCTAGACTCCCAGCAGCTGCGGCTGGCGCGGAATGAAATTTTTGCCCGGTTGGGACGGACCTTTACGGATCCGGACCTGCAGGCCTATTTTAACAGCAAAAGCTGGTATGTGGGCCGCTATACCCCGGAGGAGTTTGACGCTATGGGGGATAGTGTTTTGAACCAGTATGAAATAGCTAATTCCCAGCTGATTATCGATGTGGAAGCAGCCAGGGGGCAATAGAGGAGGTGCGGACGGATGTTTTGCAGAAGTTGTGGCGCGCCTCTAAGGGAAGGGGCTAAGTTTTGTAGAAACTGCGGGGCTCCGGTGCCGAAGGAGCCATTGCCGGAGAACCGGAACACGGAAACGCCGGAAATCCAGTATACGGAGACGCCGGATCCTACGCCGGAAATCCAGTATACGGAGACGCCGGACCCTACGCCGGAAATCCAGTATACAGAGATGCTGGACTCCACGCCGGAAATCCAGTACACGGAGACGCCGGACCCCACGCCGGAAATCCAGTATACGGAGACGCCGGAACCCACGCCGGAGCACCCCGGTGCCAGGACGCCGGAACCGGCCCGGGAGTCGCCGCGGAAGCAGAAAAAGAAGTTCCGCGGAGGCCAGATTGCGGCTTGCCTGATTTTGCTGGTGCTGACAGTCAATTGTTTGACGGGGACGGTTTGGATGACCCGGAAACTGGCGGATCCGTCCCGGACCGCCCAGCATTTCCTGGAGGCGGTGCTGGCGGGGAATGTGGATACAGCTTACGGGATGCTGGATTTCCAGGGGATAGAGGAGGACGTTCAGGCCATTTTGACGGCGGAGGTGTTCGCCCAAATGCTGCCGTCCCAGATGGAACTGGAGGAGGAACCCACCGGCCAGGTGAAGGAACTGCGCAGTTCGGAAATCCGGGATATGGAAAGCGCCTATCCGGAAGATGCGGATCACCGGCATCTGGCTTTAACCTGGACCAGCGGGGAGAAGGAAACCAAATGGTATATTACGTTGGTGCGCCAGGAAGAAAAGCAGTGGTTCCTGTTCCCGGTGTGGAAGGTCGCGGCGGTGGATCTGCCAGCGGCAGAATTGGAAATTTACGTGCCGGAAGGAGCCGAGGCTACGCTGGACGGCCAGCCGCTGCCGGATAGCTGGAAGCAGGACGGCGGGGAGGGCGGCGCCTGGTTTCGGGGAGAGGCCTGGATCGGCTTTTACGACCTTTATGTATCCATGGAAGGCTTTGAAGATTACCGGGACGCAGTGACGGCAGGTGATTCGGTGGAAGTTTCGTTCCGTCAGCTGAGGATGCAAAGCCAGTTGGATCTGCTCAGCCGTTCCAGCGGCTATATGGAGGAAATCCTGACGGCTGCCGCCCAGGGGACGGCATCCCAGACGGTGGCGGAGGCGGCGGAGAACGGAGCAGACTACGATTACAGCCAGGATTTGGCGGACCTGCAAAAGCTTTTTAACCCTGGGGACGGAAGCGGCATCCAGGGGATACGGGTTTCCGGCCTGGAAGGTACGGTGACGGTGTACCAAGGAGAGGAGGCCCTCTGCGCCCTGGTAAACCTGGATTCCCAGCTGAGCTTCCAGATCGTTACCGCCAGTATGGATCCCGTGCTGGGGGGCGTTACATACCATTCCGAGCCGGTGGAATCCGAGATGCCGGCAGAGTTTTTATTCCACTATCAGGATGGACAGTGGAAGCTGATGGAAATGTCTTTTTGACGGAAATTGCGCACAGGAGAGTCTCCGGCCCGGCCCGGCAGGCTGCTATATATCAAATCCCGCCGGAGGGCGGCGGTAAAGGAGGTACAACATGGCTTTTTTTGACAAATTAGGGGAGACCATTTCCACCAAAAGCAAAGGCGTGGCCCAGAAGGCCAAGGACATGGCGGAGGTCTCGGATCTGAACAAGCAGATTGCCCAGTGCAATCAGAAGATCAACGAGTCTTACATGGAAATCGGCTATTACTATTACCAGGCTCACAAAGAGGATGGGGATGACCCCTTTGCTGCCCAGTGCGCGAACATCCGCCAGGCCATGGATCAGGCAGACGCGCTGCGCTCCCAGATCCAGAAGATCAAGGGGGTAAAGGTGTGCCCCAACTGCCATGCGGAAATCCCGCGGGACAGCCAGTTCTGCGGCTACTGTGGATATCGGCTGGGGATGCCGGAGGCAGCGCCTATGGCGCAGCCCACACCTGCGCCGCAGCCGGAGAATTACGGGTACGGGCAGCCGCAGCCTGCGCCGGAGCCCACGCCTGCGCCGCAGCCGGGATACGACGGGCACGCGCCGCCACACCCCGCGCGGGAACCCACGGCAGCGCCGCAGCCGCTGGAATACAAGAACGGGCAGCCGCAGCCTGTG
>CALWEC010000199.1 GCA_944376945.1 uncultured Lachnospiraceae bacterium
CGTAGCTAATCCCTTCATAATTCTCTGGACAGCCGAAGCATCCGGAAGGGATCGGGCTGGTGCAGACTGCGCCTACCCCTTCTGCCGCGCCCAGCAGGCAGGATTCCCGGTCAATGGCATGGGCCACCGCCTGGCGAAGCAGCGGATTTTCAGCAAACAGGCCTTCGCTGTTGTTAAAAACCACAAAATAAGGGCTTGCAGATGCAATCTCCGTATAGAACAGATCCTCATTATTCTGGATATTTTCCCGGTCCGCCGCCTGGGTGGACATCAGCAGATCCACATCCCCAGTCTCCAGCGCGATCAAGGCGGCGGAGGTATCAGAGACGATTTGATAATCCAGCGTCTTAATGGAAGCTACTCCCCGGAAATAATCCTCATGGGCCGAAAAGCTGATCTTAGAGCCGCTTTCCCAGCTGACAAACTTGTAAGGGCCGGTGCCCACCGGGTTCCGGGCAAAGCCGTCCGGATCCGCTTCCACCGCCGCCTTGGAAACAATACTGCAGTTGACGTTGGCCAGACACTCCTCAATGGGGCCATAGGCGTAATTTAAGGTAAGCTTTACATGGGTATCGTCCACCTTCTCCATCTTGTTCATGGATGCGGTAATCCGGGTGGTGCTAGGGGAAGCGATGGCCCGCTCAAAGGAAAACACCACATCATCCGCCGTCATGGTATCCCCGTTGTGGAACTTCACATCCTGCCGGAGGGTAAAGGTAATTTCCGTCCGGTCGTCGTTGTATTCCCAGGATTCTGCCAGGCCCGGCACCAGTGTGCCGTCCGCCTCCTGCCGGATCAGCCCATCGTACAGGTTGGATTGGATGCTAAATGTAGATAAATCATTTGCTTCCGAACTGTCCAGAGAGGTAGGTTCTCCAGTAGCCGCAATAACAATAGAATCCTTATCCCCTGCCGATTCTCCCCCCTGCCCGCCTCCAGAAGAAGAGCAGCCTACCAGCGACAATACCATCATGAAAGAAAACAACATGACTGCCATTTTTTTGTACCGTTCCGTTTTTTTCATACCTTACCCCTTTCCTAAGTTTATTTTTAATTATTAGTTGCTATATTTCTATCTTCTCTTTCCATTGTTTTACTTTTAACAATATTTCTATTTTATTCTTTTTATTCTTAATTTTCACCAATTATACACTTTATTTACAAAAGATGTCAATCTTCTCTTCCTGTTTTACCAAACAAATTTTATTGCTTTCTATACACCAAAAGTATATACTAAAAAAAGAATGTGGATTTTGGAGGGTTTTCCCATGGATCTGTGGCAGTTGAATTATTTTATGAAGGTGGTAGAAGAGGGAAGTATTTCCGCCGCTTCCCGGAAGCTTCACATGTCCCAGCCGCCGCTGAGCCTGCAGATCAAGCGTCTGGAGGCCGAGTTGGATACGCCTTTGTTTCTGCGGGACGGCCGGAACCTGATCCTGACGGAGGCCGGCGGCACCCTGTACCAGCGGGCCAAAAGCCTCCTGGATCTGGCGGAGGTAACGGAAAAGGAGGTACGTTCCATCGCCCAGGGTACCCACGGTATCCTGCGGCTTGGAACCACCTCCTCTTCCTGCTGCTCCCAGGTACAGTCTAGGATCGGGCATTTCCACGAAAAATTCCCGGATATTTCCTTTGCCCTTTACGAAAAAGACTCCTATTCTCTGGTGGAAATGCTGCGCAATGGACAGCTGGACGCTGCCTTTGTCCGCACCCCTTTCCCCCAGAATGGCCTTCGCTGCCTTACGCTGAACACGGAAACCTTGTTGGCGGCAGGCCTTCCGGCCTTTTTTGAAACGTCCCAGGAGCCAGTCCGCCTGTCCTGGCTTCAGGGAAAGCCTTTGATCCTGTACCGCCGCTGGGAAACCCTGCTGCGGAATGCGTTCAACAGCAAAGGCCTGGAACTGCACCCTTTCTGTATCAACGACGACGCCCGCACCTGCCTGGCCTGGGCCCGGTCTGGCCTAGGCGTCACCCTGGTTCCCGGTTCCGCCCTGGAAACCAACGGCCAGGGTCCGCTGACCGTCCGCCCGGTGGAGGATCTGAATATTACCTCCAGCATTACGCTGATCCTTCCTACCGCCGGATCCAGCAAGATGGCCCGGGAATTTTTTGCCTATTTTGAAAAGTCTTTTTCTCCCTCTGCGTTCTAAACTTTTCGGAAAAATCCGTTAAACCGGCATAATCCCCAATACCACCGCCGCCGCAATGGCAATCAGGTTGGTAACGCTCTGGATCTTCACCGCTGTGCCGCAGTAATCGTTGATGTCAATCTCCAGCAGGGAGCAGCCCAGGAAGTTGGGCGCGTTCAGCGGGGTGGAGCCGGTGGCCAAGGTCAGGTTGATGATAAAGGGGGCGATCATGGCCAGGCCGGAGAAGCCAAACTGGGCGCCGATGGTCACCAGCACCGGGTACAGCATGGTAAACACCCGGTTGGGCACATAGCGGATGCAGACCACGCACACCGCCAGCAGGATGACGTGCATATAGCGGGCCAGGAAGCTGGGGAAATGATTGCCGATGGCTTCGCCCAGGACCGTCACCATGCCGGTGTCCGTAAACACCGCCAGGTAAATGCTGATGCCGACCATAAACAGGAACAGGCTCATATACTGCTTGCCGGCCTTTTCCACCAGCGGCCCAAAATCCTTCGGGTAGTTGACCAGGATCATATAGACGGAGCCAATCATAAACAGCAGGTAGGCCGGAAGCTTAAAGGCCAGCAGGCCCACCATCAGCAGCAGGAATACCAGCAGGTTCAGCCAAAACAGTTTGGGGCGGGTCAGTTTTTTGGATGCCTCCTGGGCCTCCGCCGCCTCGGCTTCCGCTTCCCCATCGACCGTCAGGAACAGGCTTCCATGCTCTTTTTTGTGCCGCCAGGCCATGTAAATCCACTGGAACAGGATACCCGGCGCCATACAGATGGCCGCTTTGGAGGCGGCGGCAGAAAGCTCCGCCGGTTCGCAGCCCAGCACCACCGACACGTTCAGGACGCCGGGGCTCCAGGGCAGCCACATCATTACCGCCAGCGCCGTCTGTACCAGGATAAAGCAGTATTCCGGCTTCAGCTTCAGCTTTTTATACAGAGGCAGCAGCACCGGGAACAGCACCAGGTAGGTGACGGAAATCTGCTGGGCCAGGGCGCACAGCAGGCCCAAGGCGGTGGTCAGCACCATCAGGATAATCACATTCATCCGGCTGCCAAAGGGTTTGACCAAGGCGCCGACAATGGTCTCAAAAGCGCCGGTCTCGATCATCATGTTAAAGTAGATCAGGGCGAACAGCAGCAGGAAGCCGGCAGACGCCATGGTTTCGTTTAGCTTAGCCAGGATGGACGCGCTGATTTCCGTCAGCGGGTAGCCTAGGCACAGGGCCGCCCCAATGGGAAGGACCATCAGCGCCACATACATGGGCACACGTTTCTGGAAGTTGGCCAGCACAATCAAAAGCACCATTAGGATGGCAACAATCAAGGTTGTGTTCATTTCTTGTCCTCTCTCTTTCTCTCAAATTTCAGGCGTAGGGGGGCAGGCGGAATTCCCGCTGGTAGGCCGCCGCGAGGATGTCATGAAGCAGGCTGGTATACGGATGGGGGAACCGGTTGTAGCAGTGGCCTACCCGGGCCGCGCAGTACAGCTCGCACTGGACGCCGTGCTCCAACAGCCGGTTGGCGTAGCGCAGGCCGTCGTCCCGCAGGGCGTCGTATTCCGCCACCACCACCATGTGGGGCTCCAGCCCCGCCAGATCCTGGCAGTTCATGGGAAAGGCGTAGTACGGGGCCATGTAGCCATTGTAGCCGCCCAGATAGCCAGGCTCCGCAAACAGCTGGGGGGTAGCCTTGCCCACCTTATAGTCGTACCACTGATGGTATCCGACGGTCTTGGTAAAATCCACCGAAAGAGGCGGGCAGACCAAGGCGGTAAACACCGGCCGGGGGCCGTTGTGGTCCCGGCAGTACAGGGAAAGGCCTTCGGCCAGGTTGGCGCCGGCGCTGTTTCCGGTAAGGCCGATCCTCCCCGGGTCGCCGCCCAATTCTTCCGCGTGGGCGTGGATCCAGCAAAAAGCGTGGAAACAATCCATCAGCGGGATGGGATAACAAATCCCTTTTCCGTCTACCAGCCGGTAATCTACGGTAATCACAATGGCCGGCACCCGCCGGGCCAGCTCCGCGCAGCGGAAGGTATCCAGCTCCAGGTCTCCCTGGCGCCATCCGCCTCCGTGGAGGCTCATAATAATCGGGGGCTTCTCTCCGGCATTGGCCGGCGTAAAAATCCGGATGGTCCGCAGGGTGCCGTCCTGGTCCACCGGAATTTCCCGGTCCTCCACCTTCATTCCCTCCGGCAGCGCAAAGTCGTTGGCCAGTCCGTCCAAAGCCGCTTTGGCCGCCTGGACCTCCGGGGTATTTTCCTTCCGGGCCGCCAGCATCACCGTCTCAAATCCAGGGCAGGGATTACATATCATAAGCAAATATCCTCCTTCTGATTTGAGATTATAGCAGACTTGGACGCGGCTTTTTATTCCTGCTATTTATGAAATCATGCACATTACGCATAAACAGATCCTCCTATTTTCTGGAACGGTTGACTTTTTGTCCCTCTTTCGCTATAGTATAGCGTGTTAGAGAAATTTGAGTGCCTATTCTCTTGGGAGAATCATCTTTATGGATATTTTTCAGATTCAGTATTTTCTGGAATTAAAGAAGCACGAGCACATGTCCATTACCGCCGATCTGCTGAACATTTCCCAGCCTGCTTTAAGCCGCAGCATTGCCGCCCTGGAAGCGGAACTGGGCATCCAGCTTTTTGACCGGATCGGCAAGCGGATCAAGCTAAACCGAAACGGGGAAGAATTTGCCAAATACGCGGAGAAAGCGCTGCGCATTCTTAACTACGGCGTATCCGCCGCAAAAAAAGTCCACTACGAAATCACCGGCCAGATTACCATTCTCTGCTACGCCTACGCGCCGCTGCTAAGCCAGTGCCTGGCCAGCTATGCCCGGCTGAACCCGTATGTGCAGTTTACCATCAGCCAATTTATGCTGGGGGAGGCCCTGAAGCGGGCGGAAAAGCCGGATTTTATTTTCTGCACCTCCCGCACCGCCCACGCCTATGGGCAGGAGCAGTTCTGGGTTTCGGAGTCCCTCCTGGAGGAGAGCTATGTGCTGGCCGCCCCGGTCTCCCTGCTGCCGCCGGAGCCGGGAAAAACCTCCGTCTCCCTGGCCGATTTAAAAGAGTACCCCTTTATCACCCTGACCCATAATTCCATCTTTTTCCGGGACGCCACCTTCTCCCTGTGCCAGGACGCCGGATTTTTTGTCAAGAGCCCTTTTCAGACAGACAGCTACGACACTCTTCTGGACCTGGTCCGGCAGGGGCTGGGCCTGGCCATTCTGCCTGCCAGCTGCATTCCTTACCTGATGGCTCCGGAATCGGACGTTTCCATTTACACACTGGAAGGCTGCTCCCACCGCCATACCCTTTCCATGCTCCGTCAAAGAAAGGCCTCCATGACGGAGGCCTCCCAGGATTTTTGGGAATTCGTATTGGATTTTTACCGGCTGCCCAAGGACGAGCGGGAATAGCCTGGGGCGCTAGGCCGCGATTTTCGCGTACCGCTGGCTGCCTAGGATTTCCCGCATGCAGGCCTCCGGGGACAGTTTCCCCTCCGCCAGCATGGCAAAGAGCCGGGGCGTACAGCCGCTGACCAGCGCCACCCCCTGCTCATTGCGGCTCACCGGCTGGTGGCCGCTGCGGCTGGCCACGTTCCAGAACACCACCTGGGGCAGGTGGTAGCCGTTTTCTTCAAACAGCTGTTTGGCGTACTGGAAATTGGTCAGGGACGCGTCTTTGGTACAGGAGTCAAACTCCATGTCGGAGATAATGTACAGGGTCTCCGGCATTTCTTCCTGCGGTACGTGCCCCTTCACCGCCGCCTGCAGCACCAGTTCAAACACCCGCTGGATGTTGGTATTGGCCACCTCGTTGTAGCTTTGGCAAAAGCGCGCCCTCTCAAACAGATCCCGCCCCTGGATTTCCACCAGCCGCGGATGCTGGGAAAAGGTGATGAAGTGGTTGCGGAAGGCCCCGGTGTTCCGCTCGGCAAAGTAGAGGCCCAGGGAAATGGCCACTGCCGCCGGCTGCGGCTTGCCCCAGCCGTACATAGAGGCGGATCCGTCGATTACCACCAAAGCGTTCCGGTTCCCGGCAAAGTTCTCCAGAGACCTCCAGGCGGTATCCAGGGAAAGCCGTTCCTCCTCCGACACCTCCCGCCAGCTTTCCAGCAGCGGCGCTACCATCTGGTAAGGCGTCAAGGCGCCGGTGTGCAGGGAAGCAGCGCCGGACCGGACCTGCTCCAGGAACGCCTGGTAGCGCTCCCGGTCGTTGCGCAGGAAGGCCTTCCGATACTTAAGCATGGCACAGGACGGCTGTTGGGCGTAGTCAAAGGTGTAATCCCGCTCCCGGAGATGGTTCTCCAAAATCTGGATCTGAGCCCGCAGAGCAGACAGGATCCGCCGGTACTCGCCTTCTCTCATGCCCAAATACCGGGCTATTTTTTTTGCCTGCCGCACCGTTTCCCCGCAGGAGGCATTGGCGGAAGGCAGCCATTTGGCCAGCAGGGACACCGGTTCCCCGGCTTCCCAAGCGGCCCGGTCTTCCTGGAGCCGGTCCCGGATCCAGTCCAGGGCATCCTGCTCGCAAGGGGTGCCAAACAGCGCCAGCACATCGTCGAAACGTCCAAATTCCGCTATATAGCCTAGGTTCCGCCGCACAGACTCCGGCTCATTCCGGCACAGCCACCGGAGGATCACCCGGAATACCCGGCGCTCCCCCAGCCCGCCCCGGACGTCCCGGGCAAAGAATAGAGTTTTCATGGCCAGGTCCGGATCCTCCGCAAAGGCCCGCTGGAAGCGGCGCGTAATTTCCGTTTCCGGCTCCTGGCGCAGCCCGCCGATGGAGGAGAACAGATCCAGGCAGCAAGACCCAGTGGTGGCCAGGGCGCGGGCTCCGTTTTCCGTGTACGCCACATTGGCTTCCTGTTTCAGCAAGTTCAGCATATCCCTCTCCTCCTTTTTTCCGAAGCACCGTTTTCCCCGCATAGCGGGGGCATTTTCCCAGATGCAATCGTGTGTTTTGCTGTTGGTGCTTCTGTTGGCAATACCAAGACGCGTTTTTACCGTATGCGGGATTTGAACCCACGTTCTCCAGGCCACAAACCTGGCGCCTCCCTCCGAAGCTAATACTGGTTCCCTGTTTTGCTGTCCGCGTCTTTTCCGAAGCACTTTTGTTGGTTCAGGATTTTCAGTCCTATCCAAAGGTTTGCTGTCCGTGCTTCTGTCGCCCCTATCATACATCCAAAGGGGAGGGATTTCCCG
>CALWEC010000200.1 GCA_944376945.1 uncultured Lachnospiraceae bacterium
ACAGCATTTGGCTGACGCCGTTGGCCTTGGCAAACCGCTTTCGGATGGGATCCGAGATTTCCAGGTAGGTGGCCGGCGTAGAGCGCAGGTTGATGCCAATGTTCTTCTGGCCGATAAAAATGGTCTCCTCCCCGCAGTGCTCGCAGAAAAACTCCATCAGGGAGCTTTTGCCGGATCCGGCCACCCCGGCCACCACCAGCAGCACCCCCTTGGGCAGATCCACCGTCAGATCCCGCAGGTTGTGAAGGTTGGCGTGCTCCAGATGGTAGAAGCCGGTGGGCCGGCGCACCTTCTGCTTCAGGCCGCTGCGGTGCCGCAGCATCCGGCCAGTGACCGTGTCCGAAGCCACCAGCCCCGGATAATCCCCCTGGTACATAATCTCCCCGCCGTGGCTGCCGGCCAGAGGGCCCATATCCACCACATGGTCCGCCATGGCGATAATCTCCCGGTGGTGCTCCACAATCAGCACCGTGTTCCCGTGATCCCGCAGCCTCCGCAGGGAAACCTTCAGCCGGTCAATGTCCTGGGGATGGAGGCCCACGCTGGGCTCGTCCAGCACATAGACCATATCCGTCAGGGCCGAATTGATGTATTTGGCGATTTTAATCCGCTGGGCCTCGCCGCCGGAAAGGGTCCCTGTGCCCCGGCTTAGGGACAGATAGCCCAGGCCAATGTCCACCAGCGCCCCCAGGCGCTTCAGCAGTTCCCGGCGGATGTCCTGGGCCAGCGGATCCTGGATTCCCCGGATAAACTCCATGGCCTCGGGGATGGGCATATCCACCACGTCCGCAATGTTCTTCCCGTGGATCTTACAGCTGCGCACCCGCTCGTTGACCCGGGCGCCGCCGCATTCCGGGCACACAAAGGTGGACACCATCTGATCCAGCACCTTCTGCTGCCGCTTGCCCTCCTTGGTGGTGATAATGCTCCGGTACATCCGGGGATAGAGCCCCTCAAACTTGGCGGACTTGGGCCAGTTGGAAGGCGGGTTCTTCAGCCGGATCTGGGGCGAATACAGGAACAGGTCCAGCTCCTCCTTGCTGTAATCCCGGATTTTCTTGTTCAGGTCAAAAAGGCCGCTGTAGGCGTACCGCTTCCACCTCCAAGCGCCGGTGGTAAAGGTGGGGAAATGGATGACGTCCTCGTCGTTTAAGCATTTGTCAAAATCCACCAGCTTGTGGATGTCCAGCTCCGTCACCGTCCCCAGGCCGTCGCACCGGGGGCACTTGCCTGCCGGGTGGTTAAAAGAGAAGCTGTCCGAATAGCCTACAAAGGGCTTGCCCACCCGGGAAAACAGCAGCCGCAGCAGGGAATAGACGTCGGTGTAGGTGCCTACCGTAGAGCGGGTGTTGGCCATGGGCTTTTTTTGGTCGATGACAATGGTCACCGGCAGGTTTTCCATCCGCTCCACCCGGGGCCGGCCGTACTTAGGCAGGTACTGCTGGACAAAGCTGGGAAAGGTTTCGTTCAGCTCCCGCCGGGATTCGGCGGCGATGGTATCCAGGCACAGGGAAGATTTCCCGGAGCCGGAGACGCCGGTAAACACCGTAATCTGCTTTTTGGGGATTTTCAGGGACAGATGCTTCAGGTTGTTCTCCTCCGCCCCATAGATTTCAATATACTCCAAAAGAGCCTCCTTTATCTGGCAGGGAAAGCCCCGGCTTCCTGGCCGGGGCTCCGCATTTTTCGGAAGGCAGGCGCGCGCCTCCTCCTCTCAATCAGGAAATGACCTTTACCGGGCACTTCTCCGCGCACTTGCCGCAGCCGGTGCACTTCTCCGGGTCAATGGAAGCCAGGTTGTTGGCGATGGTCACCGCCCCTGCCTCGCAGGTCTTCTGGCAGATGCCGCAGCCAATGCAGCCGGCGGCGCACACCGCCTTTACCTCCTTGCCCTTATCCCGGTTGCTGCAGCGGACCAGATGCTCCGCCCGGGCCGGCGCCAGCACGATCAGGTTTTTCGGGCAGGCGCGCACGCAGGCGCCGCAGGCCGTACATTTCTCCGGATCCGCCTGGGCCACGCCGTTGACAATCCGCATTGCTCCAAACTTACAGGCCGACACGCAGCTTCCCAGGCCCATGCAGCCGTAGCTGCAGGCCTTGGCGGTGGTGCCGGGCATCATGGCGGCCTTCTGGCAGTCCTGGATGCCAAAATACTCCGACTTCATCACCGTCTTATCGCAGGTACCGGCGCAGCGGACAAAGGCCACCTGCCGCTCTCCCGCTTCCACCGCCACGCCCAGGATCTCCCCGATGGCCTTGGCGTTTTCCGCCCCTGCCGGAGCGCAGGCATTGGGAGCCGCCTTGCCGGCCACCATAGCCTCCGCGCAGGCGTCGCAGCCGGCGTAGCCGCAGCCGCCGCAGTTGCTGCCCGCCAGGTACTCCCGGACCTGGGTCACCCGCTCGTCCGTCTCTACCGCAAACTTTTTACCGGCCACGCCCAGGAGCAGGCCGATCACCAGGCCCACGCCGCTTACCACGACCACGGCCAGCAGAATCAAGGTTACATCCATAATCGTCCCCTCCTTCTCAAATCACGCCGGCAAATCCGCAGAAAGCAATGGCCATCAGGCCGGCCGTCACCAGCACAATGGGCTGGCCGCGGAAGGAGCTGGTAACATCGTTGTTCTGGATCCGCTCCCGGACGCCGGCCATCAGCACAATGGCCACCAGAAAGCCGCTGGAGGTACCAAAAGCGTTGACGATGGAGTAGATCATCATCTTCCCGGCGCTGTAGGAGCCGTAATCCTGCACATTCAGCAGGGCCACGCCCAGCACCGCGCAGTTGGTGGTAATCAGAGGCAGGTAAATGCCCAGGGCCCGGTACAGGGAGGGGATCATCTTCTTTAAGATCATCTCCACCAGCTGCACCAAGGCGGCGATTACCAGGATAAACACAATGGTATTCAGGTACGTCAGGTTCAAAGGCTGCAGGAGCAGCAGGTAAATGCCGCTGCACACCGCCGACGCCACGGTGATAACGCACACCACGGCCACGCCCATGCCGGCCGCCGTCTCCACCTTTTTGGAAACGCCCAGGAAAGGGCAAAGCCCCAGGAACTGGCTGAGGATTACATTGTTCACCAGGGATGCTCCAATGAGCAGCAGAATCAGTTCACCGATCATTCTCCCTTACCCTCCTTTTCCGGCGCAGGCTGTCCGGCCGCCGCCTTTTCCTCCGCCGCCGTCCCGGCGGACGCTTTTTCCGCGGCTGCCGCCTTGGCCGCCGCTGCTTTGGCCGCCTTCTCCGCCGCCTTCTGGGCTTCCGCCGCCGCCCGGGCCTGCTCCACCATCTCTTTATTCTTTACGAACACGCTGCCGGCGCAGCTGGCGCAGTTGCCGCCGCAGGCAATGGAATCACAGGCAGCCTCCTGGTTGGTGGCGCTGGGGGCTTTCAGCTTGTTCTGCAGGGCCGTCAGCACGGACAGCACAAAGAACGCGCCCGGGGCCATAATGAAGATGGAAGCCGGGGTATAGCCGGGGATACCGGACATCACATCGATGCCAAAAAGGGTGCCGGCGCCCAAAAACTCCCGGACCAGGCCGATGATGGTGATGGCACAGGTAAAGCCCAGGCCCATGCCGATGCCGTCAAACAGGGAAACCACCGGGCCGTTTTTGCTGGCGAAGGCTTCCGCCCGGCCAAAGATAATGCAGTTTACCACGATCAGGGGGATGTAGATCCCCAGGGCGTCGTAAACGCTGGGCACAAACGCCTGCAGCAGCAGGTCCACAATGGTTACAAACGAAGCAATAATCACAATGTACGCGGGAATCCGCACCTTCTCCGGAATCACGTTCCGCAGCAGGCCGATAAACATGTTGGACATCATCAGCACCGCCGTGGTGGAAAGCCCCATGCCGATGCCGTTGATGGCCGAGGTGGTTACCGCCAGGGTCGGGCACATGCCCAGCATCAGGACGAAGGTAGGATTCTCTTTGATGAGCCCGTTAAACAGGGTCCCAAAATATTTTTTCATGTTTCCTCCCCTCCTTTACTGTCCCACGCCTACGCACTGGTAGGCGAACCACAGTCCCGCGTTAACCGCGCCGGTCACCGCCGTAGTCGTAATGGTAGCGGAGCTGATGGCGTTGATCTCATCCTCCCCGGCGTCCCCCGTCTTTACATAGGTGAGGGACTCCGCCTTCTTGCCGGCGAACTGGCCCTTGAAAGAGTCGTTGGCGCAGTTGGCGCCCAGGCCGGCGGTCTCGCTGTTGGAGATAATCTCCACGCCGGTGATGGTGCCGTCTGTCAAGATCCCCATGGACAGGTTGATGTCTCCATCGTAGCCTTCCCCGGTGGTAATATCCAGCACGTATCCCAGCACATTGCCGGAAGCGTCCTGGGCCGGGCGGGCGTCGTTGATGGTGACGGCTTCAAAGCCGTTTTCGGCCAAAGCGCCGGCATTCTCCTCAATCAGCGCCTTCAGCTCCCCGTCCTCCGGCAGGGAGGCTGCCTCCGGGAACACCGCTTTGTAGGCATTTTCCTTTTTCAGCTGGTTCTGCTCCGCAATCCGGTCCTTGGTCACCTCGTTGGTCACGCCCAGCGCGGCGCTGAGCACCAGGGCAATCACAAACAGGATCACAGCGTCCTTTACAATGGAACTTTTACCCATTTACTTGCCCTCCCTTCCAAACGCCTTGGGAAGCGTAGCCTTTTCAATCAGCGGCACCAGGATGTTTCCAATGATAATGGCAAAGGAAACGCCCTCCGCCATGTTGCCGAACACCCGGAACACGCCGGTGAGCACGCCGATGAGGACCGCGTACACCACCCGCCCTTTAAAGGTAATGGGGCTGGTCACATAGTCGGTGGCCATAAAGAACGCGCCCAGCATCAGGCCGCCGCCGCAGATTTCGCAGGCCACGTAGTAAAAATCCGCGCCATGGCCGCCAAACAGCAGCACAAATACCGCCACCGTACCGATATAGATTACCGGGATCTCCCAGGAAATCACCTTCCGCACCAGCAGGAACAGGCCGCCTGCCAAAAGCAAAGCCGCCGAAGTCTCCCCGATGACACCGGGGGTAAGGCCAAAAAACATATCCAGCAGATTGGCGCTTTCCCCGGCCTTTAAAGCCGCCAGCGGCGTGGCGGAGGAAACCCCGTCCACGGAGAAATCGTTCATCAGGCCGGCAAAAGCCAGCAGCAGGAAGCACCGGGCCGCCAGCGCCGGGTTCATAAAGTTCTGCCCCAGGCCGCCGTACAGCTGCTTTACCACAATAATGGCAAAGGCGCCGCCTATAATAGGAAGCCAGATGGGCACGGAAACCGGCAGGTTCAGGCCCAGCAGCAGGCCTGTGAGCACCGCGCTGTAATCGTTGAGGGTGAGAGGCTTTTTCATGGCCTTCTCCCATATGTACTCCGCCGCTACGCAGGTGGCAATGCTGACGATCACCAGGACCCCGGCGTACCAGCCAAACCGGTAAACACCGAAAACCGTAGCCGGCAACAGCGCCAGGATCACATCCAGCATCAGGCTGTGGGTGGTATCCTTGCTCAGTACATGGGGGCTGGTGGATACGTGGAAACGCTGACTCATGCCTTCTCACCTCCCTCTTTCTTTTCCGCCTCCGCGGCAGGCTTAGAGGCTGCCTCCGCCTTGGCCTTTTCTTCCGCCTCCGCCTTGGCGCGGGCCGCCTGGGCCTCCGCCTGAGCCTTTCTCCGGGCCGCCTGTACGGCCTGGCGGCTCTGCTTAAAGGCCTGGGTCAGCCGCAGCTTGGCCGGACATACGTAGGTGCAGGCGCCGCATTCAAAGCACTCCATGCCATTGAGCTTCTGGAAGCCCTCCAGATCCCCCCGGGTGGAGCATTCGTACATTTTCTGAGGCACCAGCCGGCTGGGGCACGCCGCCACACAGCGGCCGCAGCGGATGTAGTGGGTGCTCTCGCACTGGGCCACCGGATCCTTCTCCATGCACAGAAGCGCCGAGGAAATCTTGGTCACCGGCACGTCCAGGCTGGTCTGGGCCACGCCCATCATGGGGCCGCCGGAAAGCACCTTCTCCGGCTGGCATTTGAAGCCGTCCACATACTCCAGCAGCTCGCTGTACAGCGTGCCGGTTTTTACAATCAGGTTCCGGGGCTTGTTTACCGCGTCCCCGGTAACGGTTACCACCCGGCGCATCAGCGGGGTGGACTCGCACACCGCCCGGTATACGGCAATCACCGTGTCGCAGTTGTCCACAATACAGCCTGCGTCTGCCGGCAGCATGGAGGAATTGATCTTCCGTCCGGTGCAGGCGTAGATAATCTGACGCTCCGAACCCTGGGGGTACTTGGTTTTTAACACCCGCACCTCCAGCTTCTCCTCGCCCTTTACTTTCTCCTGCAGCAGGGCGATGGCCTCCGGCTTGTTATCCTCAATGGCAATGAGGCCCCGGGCGTTGGGAAACAGGCTGACGATCACCTTCAGCCCTCCCACCAGCCGGTCCGGCTCCTCCAGCATCATCCGGTAGTCGGAGGTCAGGTACGGCTCGCATTCCGCGCAGTTGGCGATGATATATTCAATGGCGTTGTCGTCCTTGGGCGTCAGCTTTACATGGGTGGGGAAACCCGCGCCGCCCATGCCGACCACGCCGGCATTCTTGATGGCCTCCCGGATTTCCTCCTTGGACATCTGGGTGTAATCCCGCTTTTCCCCTACCCCCGGCGCCGGGGTGTACTGCCCGTCATTTTCAATGACGACCGATTCCACCATGGCGCTGCTGGGCGTCAGCCGGGGCTCAATGGCCTTCACCGTCCCGGATACGGAGCTGCAGATATGGGCGGAAATAAAGCCAGAGGCCTCCCCAATCCGCTGCCCCACCAAAACCTTGTCGCCCACCGCGACCACCGGGCGTGACGGAGCGCCCAGGTGCTGCTGTGCCATGGGAAATACAACCTCTCCCTTTGGCAGCACCGCCAGGCACGGCGTATCCTTGGTCAGGTCTTTTCCATCGTAAGGATGGACGCCGCCCTGAAACGTTCCTGTTCCAGTACTCATGTTCTTCTCCTTCCTCTGTCCGCCGCACTTTTTCCGGCATCCAGTGATACCCCGCAGGGTATTTTCTGCCTCCCCTCCTCCAACCACAACGGAGACAGTTATATTACATCACACCATATCATAATACAAAAAATCTTCCTATACAAGCATTGTTTATGAATTGTCAAAAAAAAGATGGAATGCTGCAAAGGAGGAGGGCCATTAAACGCCCTCCTCCTGGAAAATCCGCGTCCCCGCCTTTCCTTCCAGCGCTTCCCGCGCCCGGTCCAGGGAGGTAATCACCGCCTGGCGGCCAGGCTTGGAGCGGACAAATTCCACAGCCGCCTGCACCTTGGGCAGCATACTTCCCGGGGCAAATTCCCCGGCTGCCATGTAGGCTTCTGCCTCCTCCACCGTCATAGAATCCAGATCCTGCTGATGGGGCTGCCGGTAGTGGATAGCCACTTGCTCCACCTCCGTCAGGATCATCAGCTGATCCGCGCCGATGGACCGGGCTACCAGCCCGGCGGCCAGGTCTTTATCGATCACCGCCGGAACCCCTTCCAAAATCCCATCCGCATGGCGCACCACCGGCACCCCGCCGCCCCCGCAGAGGATGACGATGGTGGAATCCCACAGGCGCTTTAAGGTTTCAAATTCTACAATCTCCTGGGGCCGGGGAGAGGGAACCACCCGCCGCCACCCCCGTCCGGCGTCCTCCTGCATGATATAACCATTCTCCCGTTCCAGTTTCCAAGCTTCTTCTTCCGTATAAAACATGCCGATAGGCTTGCTGGGATTCTGGAAGGCTGGATCTTCCGGATCCACCACCACCTGGGTCACCAAGGACACGACCGGAATGTCTCCCCGGCCCACCCGGGTCAGGGCCGCTTTCATGGCCTGCTGGATGTGGTAGCCAATATAGCCCTGGCTCATAGCCCCACACACGTCAAAAGGCATCCGGGGCGTCACGTTGTGGGCGGTTTCCGAAGCCAGCAGGATCCGCCCTACCTGGGGCCCGTTTCCATGAACAATGGCAATCTCGTATCCTGCGGCGCTGATGGCCGCCAGCTTCTCCGCCGTCCGCTTCACCACCTGCAGCTGATTTTCCGCGGTGGACGGCTTTCCCTTTTCCTCCAGGGCATTGCCGCCCAGGGCGATGACAACCTTTTTCTTGGACATAAAAATCCCTCCTGGAAATCCTTTTTTATCAGGATTCCCAGGAGGGAGGAAATTATGTTAGCTTCCTGCGATATGTTCCGATACATTTTGAACCGGAAGATAGAGGTATGACTGGTATCTGGCATCGTGATAGACGGTAATCTCCGGCGCCGGATCCTCCCGGTAAAACAGGTATTCGCTGCGGGAGGCGGTAATAACCAGCCGCAGCCGGTGCCCCTTCCGGATTACCTGCATCACCGGCTTCATATCGATCTGCAATTCTACCGGCCTTCCCGGAACCAGCTTCCGAACATCCTGCTCCCGGCAGGGGTGCCACGGTAAGCCTAAGAAATCATACGGGGCTGGTTCCACGGCACGCATGGATGCTCTTAGCATTCCCTCCGTAACGATCCGGGAAT
>CALWEC010000201.1 GCA_944376945.1 uncultured Lachnospiraceae bacterium
GGGAGCAGCTGCTGAATACATGTGTGATCCGCGTGTGCTTCTGCTCCATTCTGGCAGGCATGGGAACGTTGATTGGCTTTCTGCTTCTGCGGAGCGTGGTATCCTACCGGCAGCGGGAACGGGGAGAACAGCTGTCCCTGCTGTCCCACCTGGGGATGAGGAACAGCTGGCGGCGCTGGATGGCCGCTGTGGAGGGGATAATCCCCGGCATCCTTTCTATCGGCATCGTATTTGTGATACTGGTTGCTTATAATACTTGGGAATATAACCAGAGGGCGCCGGAGTATCCGCTATTGGTAAACTGGACGGTTGGCTTTCCGTTTTCCTGGTATTGGATCCTTTCGGCGGCGTATCTGCTGCTGGTCTATCTGGTGACTGCCCGGGTTTCCAGGAAGAACTAGTACGAAGGAAATAAAGGTGTTCCGCACATAGCGGAATGCTTTTGTAAAGTTGTAATAGGAGTTTAATGTTGCTGATGTTGCCAGATGGAAGTTTTCTCTGTCTGGCAACTATTTTCTGCTTTCAAAATGGGTTTTGTCCCTGCCCAACCCATTCCATGTGTAAGGAAACTGTAAGGCACAGATACCTTGAATCATGTTACAATAAAAGTGTGAAAAAAGGAATGATTGAACTTTATTTTCAGATGAACAAAAATGTCCATCTTTTGTAAAGTTGGAATGACAGCCAGCAGGGAAAGGAGAAGCTATGGATCCGAAGTTTACAGGAGGTCGCTCCAATCCGATCATAAACACCCGGCTGAAGCACAAAATCCCTGGCCTGCGCCGGTGGAAAAGCCAGCGGAAGCAGCTGTTTCTGATCCTGCTCTGCATGGCCATCAGCTTCTTTCTGATGGAGTTTATTTTCCTTTTCAGTGACAGCATGGAGAATACACTTCAGGAACGGCGGCTGGACGCCTACGGGGAGTGGCAGATTGCCCTGCGGGGCGTCACCCAGCAGGATGAGGAGCGGGTGCGGAACCTGCCGCTGCTGGAGCGGGCCGGTTCTGTGTGGGCTGCCGGGAGCATCGCCAACGAGGGGATCCAGGGAGCCTCCTGCCTGGGCGGCATGGACGCGGACGCGGTGCGGCTGGCCCGGCTGTCCGTTTTGGAAGGGCATCTTCCGGAGGCCCCGAGAGAGGCGGCGGTGGAGTCCACCCTTTTGAAGCGGCTGGGCGGCCAGGTGGGGGAGGAGCTTACCCTGACCATTGCCCCCTATGAGGGGGAAAACGCCGGGCAGGCGGTTACGCTGCAGGTGACAGTCTGCGGGGTGATCAAGGACTACGCCTTTGCCTGGGTGATCGAGTCTAGCCATGACCTGCCGGGGGTGCTGGTTCAGCCGGAGACGGTGGAGGCTGCCGGTATGGCGCTGCCCAACGGGGATGTCTCCGCCGACCAGCCCCGGGACCATTACAGCCTGCTGATCAAGGGGCAGGAGCAATGGGATACGGTCTGGGAAGAGATGGAGGAAATGGGGTTTAAAGTAAAAACCGGAGGAGTGTTTCTCTCGAAAAACACGTTTTCCTATCCTTCTGAGACCGAGCGTCAGGACAGATTGCAAAACATGGAGAAGGTGGTGTCCGTCCTGCAGGTGTTTGTGGTGGCAGTCAGCGCCCTGGTGCTGGCCATGGTCATCCGCACCTCGGTGAAGAACCGGCGGCAGGAACTGCGGGACCTGCACGCCCTGGGCGCTTCGGTGAACACCCTGCGGGGACTGCTTTTACAGGAAGGGCTGGTTCTTGGCCTGGCCTCTATGGCGCTGGGTCTGGGACTGGCTTTGGGGCTCTACCACCTACTAAGTGCGGTGTTAAAGGATTCGGTTCCCCTGCTGCTGTATCCGTTGGTCTCTCTGCCGCATTTGGGGCTGGCGGCGGGGCTGGGTCTTCTGCCGGTGTTCCTTTCCTACCTGCTGCCCTGGATCTCCATCCGGCGGATGGTGACGGAGGAAGCCCCGGCGAAAAAGGGAAAGGTGAAAAAAAGGAAGACCCGAAAGCGGAAGACGCCCAAGTTTTCCACCCTCTGCCTCCGGGAGTGGCGGGAGCATCCCCTGGGGCTGGCAGCCCAGTTCCTGCTGCTGTGCGGGATTCTGCTGATTCCTTGTATTGGCATAGGCTTAGTCTGGGAGCGGGCACAGGGGATTCCCATTTTTCACAGCCGCCACGACGGGAAGTATGCGCTGGATCTGCCCAACGAAGAGGAGGGTCTCCGCCAAGAGCAGCTGGAGCGGCTTTCCTATATCTATGGAATTTCCGAGGTTCGCGCCTGGCACCGTCTCAGCGCCGGAACTATGGATGCGTGTGATGGCTACCTTCTTTCGATGGATGTCCGGGACTACCTGGATGACCGCTATGTTCAGTGGGCTGTTCAATATAACATGGAATTTCAGCAGTCTCATACCGAGTGGGCTGTCAATGAACAGGAGAGAATCCGGCAGGCTTCGGATAGCAGTGATGAGATAACGGAAAAGTGGATTCAACAGAGCAAGGCGAAAGAAAGAGAATTGGAAGAAGGTTTCCTGCCAGTTTCCCTTTTGAGTACGTCCAATGATACAGAAATCCAGCGTCTATTTGAAAACATAGGGGAAGGTTCCATCAGCGTTTCGGAATTCCGGGAGGGAAAGGGGGCTCTGCTGCTGTTGCCGGCTGGATTTCAGCGGGAGTATCTGGACGGGGAATACATTGAGTGGACATACCAGGAGGCCATCCAGCAGCGCGGCCTGTTCCCGGAAAGTATGGAACCGGGTATGCAGCTAACCCTCTGTTCCCCGAATGGGCAAGTACAGCTATCCATTGGCGGCATTATCAACAATGTAGAAGAAGATTATTGTCTAGGAGCAATCGGACTCCGTCCGTTCACCATTGTTGTCAGTGATACACTGTTTGAGTCAGAGCAGCTGGCATCCGTAGTTCCAGAAGAAGCCCGGGAGCGATACCACTACGTGGCGTTAGACGCCACCTCCGAAGCGGATCAGGTAACAGACCAGCAAGTGATAAACATATTTGGCGTTTCGGATGAGGTGCGCTTTTCTAATAACCGGTTGAGCTGGGAACAATTACTGGATGAATGTGTGATCCGCGTGTGCTTCTGCTCCATTCTGGCAGGCCTGGGAACGTTGATTGGCTTTTTGCTTTTGCGGAGCGTGGTATCCTACCGGCAGCGGGAACGGGGAGAACAGCTATCCCTGCTGTCCCACCTGGGAATGAGGAACAGCTGGCGGCGCTGGATGGCTGCGGTGGAGGGGGTGGTCCCCGGTGTACTGGCCATAGGAGCGGTAACCCTGGGAATGTCTGCGTACCGCACCTGGAGTTACAACCAAGCGCATAGAGAGGAAGGGGGAAGGCTGCTGGCGCTTTCTCTGCGGATCGGCTTTCCGGTTCTCTGGTATCTGGTGCTCTGTATAGCGTACCTGCTGCTGGTCTATCTGGTGACTTCCGGGGGGATGGTGAAGGGAAAAGGAAAAAGCGATAGGAGGTAAAGGCATTCCGCGCATCAATGGGGACAGTTGATAAAGACACAGGGAAAGGAGAAGCTATGGATCCGAATTTTGCAGGAAGTCGTTTCAATCCGATCATAAACGCCCGGTTGAAGCATAAGATCCCCGGCCTGCGCCGGTGGAAGAGCCAGCGGAAGCAGCTGTGGCTGATCCTGGCCGCCATGGCCCTGTGCTTCTTCCTGATGGAGATGGTCCTTCTCCTGGGAGACAGCCTGCGGCGGACCCAGCTGGAACACCGGCTGGACGCCTACGGGGAATGGCAGCTGGCCATAGAGGATGTTTCGGCGGTGGATGAGGGAAGGGTGCGGGCGCTTCCGCTGCTGGAGCGGGCCGGGGCGGTCTGGACGGTGGGGGATGTGGTAACCGGTGAAATCCTGAATGCCTCCTGTCTGGGGGGCATGGACGCGGATGCGGTGCAGCTGGCCCGGCTGTCCGTTTTGGAAGGACGCTTGCCGGAGGACACCGGTGAGGCGGCTGTGGAGGCTTCCCTTTTAAACAAATTGGACAAGCAGCTGGGGGATACGGTCACGCTGGAGGTGGAGCTTCATACCGATTCCTGGCAGGAGGAAGAAGAGACGGTATCCGTCACGCTCACAGTCTGCGGCGTGCTGAAGGATTACACCGCCGGGTGGTGCATCGGAGACCTTCCCGGTGTGCTGATCACGGAGGCTACCGCAGAGCGGAATGGCTTTTCGCTTCCCAGCCAGTCCGCGGATGCCCCGGAATTCAGCCGCCCCCATTACCTGCTGCTGATGAAGGGGAAAGAGGAGTGGACGACAATCCGGGAGGATATGGACGAGTTTGAGGTATATACCAGCCAGCAGCAGATGATGTCCGGGAGGAACAGCAAGCGCACCAATTACTATGCCTACCCGGAACAGAAAGGGGCGGAAGATAACCTGGAGCTTACCCTGCGGATGCTGCGCCTGTTTATTCTGGGGCTGAACACGCTGATCTTGTATGTAGTCGTCCGCTATTCGGTCCGGAGCCGGCAGCAGGAATTCCAGGATCTGCGCGCCCTGGGCGCAACCGCCAAAAAACTTCGGGGGACGCTTGTCCGGGAAGGGCTTTCCTTTTGCCTGGTCTCCCTGTTTCTGGGGATTGGCCTGGCAGTCCTTCTGTTTTTCTGCGCCAGCCTGGTGCTGCCGGCGCTTTTGGATACAGAACTGTATTTTGCCTTTTCCTGGCAGCATGTTCTGCTGGCGGCGCTTTTGGGCATGGCCTCCGTGTTTGTTTCCTATCTGATCCCTATTTGGGGAATCCGCCGGCTGGCGGCGGACATACCGGGGCAAAAGAAGAAGGCCTATTTCCGCAGACAGGGTACAAAACGGAGGACGCCGGGGAAGGGAACCATTTGGCTCCGGGGCTGGACGGCGCGTCCGCTGGGCGCCATCGCCCAAGTACTTTTGCTCTGCGCCATTCTGCTGTTTCCCTGTATCGGCATCCACATGGCCTGGGCAAAGGGATGGAACCTTCCGGATTATATGAACCGGTACGGAGGTACTTACACGTGGGACAGCTGGTCCCGCTCCGATGACCGCTTTCTGGTGGCGGAGGAAAAGGTTTCCCGGCTGCAGACGGTGTATGGGGTTGCGGATGTGCGCCCCTGGCACAGCTATTCCTATGATTTCGATGATTGGGTCTTGGATGAAAACGTGGTGGGATATGAGGTGGCGGTGGATCTGCGGGCCTTCCGGGAGGATCCCTACGTCCAGATGGCGTTTCAGAAACAAACAGAATCCCAGCGGGAGCGCACAGAATTTTGGCGGGAGCAGGGGGAAAGGGCGGCGGACGATCCGGAGATAGCCGCAGACCCGGAATGGCTGGAATTAGTGACAGAGGGCTATGCAGTCCAGGCACAAAGCAGCCTCCAGAGGGAAGCAGATCTGGAAAACGGCTGCTATCCGGTCACGCTGATGGGAACCTCCCATGAGAAGGAAATCCAGCGCTGCCTCCGCAACCTGGGGGAGGGGGATGCCAGCGGAGAAGCATTCCGGGCAGGAAAGGCGGCCATCCTCCTTTTGCCGGCCGGGCTTCAGCTGGAGGATGCCAACGGGAAATATACCGTTTGGGAAAAGGACGCGTCCGCGCAGGAGGGAGGCCTGTTTTTCCAGGGAGGCTCGGCGCTGGAATCTATTCCCCTGCGGATTGACGGCGTGTGGTCGGAAATTCCGGTGTGCGGCGTGATTTATGGTTTTCAGACGGAAGACCATACGGCCCCCTTTACGTATGGATCCAGTCCCTTCAGCCTGATCGTCAGCGACTCCCTCTTTGAAACACTGGTATCGGGACGATGGGGGGAGGATTATTCCTATGTGGCCGTAGATGCCACATCGGAGGCGGATGCCATCACAGACCGGCAGGTGGCCGGCATTTTTGGCTCGGCGGAGGATGAAATGTATACCAACAACCGGCTGGGATACGAACAGCGGGTGCGGGAATTTCTGGTCCAGCTGGGCTTTTCCCTGGTCCTGGGAGGCGGAGGCATGGCGCTGTGCCTGATGATCTTTTATCAGCTACAGGCTTCCCGGCAGCGGGAGCAGTGGGAACAGTGGGAGCTGTTGTCCCACCTGGGAATGAAGAACCGCTGGCGGCGCTGGATGGCGGCGGCTGACGCCATGGTTCCGTCCCTGGCCGCCATAGGGCTGGTTACCATTGGCCTGTCCAGCTACTATACCTGGGAGTACAACCGGGATATTGCGGGTTCCGGCAGGAAATTCCAATGGGCATTGCGGGTGGGCTTTGACCTTCCCTGGTATGGACTGGTCTGCGTCCTGTATTTGGGGCTGGTGCTGGCAATCTCACAGATTCAAAGGAGAAAGAAGGAGTAAGCCGCAATACGTAACATATATAACAAAACAAAAACCTCTCAGCCAGAACATGGCTGAGAGGTGCGCATGACAACTGGTGCTACTTGGCTGCGCCAGAAGATGAGGAAGGGAAAACATGGCTGGCTTTCACTCTGCGCAGCGCGTCTGCTGTGCATGGATTTCTTTTAAATCGTCGATGGCCATCTCCACATCCAAGGTGTGAAAACCCAGCCAGCAGTCATTCAGGGTCTCCGCCCCGGCGGTCTGGAAAATCGCCTTGCTGCTTTCGCCGGTATAATAATGCCAGTAACGGTAGAGGTAACCGGCCCAGTACATCACTTCCACAGAATAGAGGGTGCCCACTTTTTTCAGTCCGCCCACCTCGTCGTTTAGCTCCTCCAAGATATATTCTTCCCCGGCCCACTGCAGGCGGTCATAGGTATCATCCAATGCCGCGGCTGTCCGGCTGTTCATAAAGGCCTGGATAAATGCGGGGCAGTCGTATCCGTTTTTCCGTGCCAATTCAAACAAACGTCCCTGAATATCACAGAGCTGCCGCTGTTCCAATCTCAGGTTTGCCATCTCATTCACCTGCCTTCAAAATCTCATCCAAGAAACGCCCCTCCCGCCTGTATTTCCGGCAGATCTCATCTGCCAGAGCGATCCCTTTTGAGCGGTTGGCCTGGCTCTTCCTTTTTAAAATTTCACGATCTTCTTTAGAGATATGCTGCTCATCCAAAATTGTGATTTGGCTGCACGCTTTCTCTGTCCGCGCCACATATTGTTTCCCCAGCTTCAGAGCCGACAGGCTGTGGATGAGCGCAAGATCCGTAATCTCGCCGTTGAAAAATCGATCTAATACCACAAACATGCGGTCATTGGCGATGTATCCGATGACCATATCACAACCATCTGCCATAGCGGCATACTGTTGATAAATGAGGGAGCCTTTGACCGATTCCAACTTGCCTCGGTTCAGGGCGATCAGCAGTGCCCAATCCAAACCGATCTCCACATCAAGGATCTTAAGGCCGGTCAAGTGGGCTTGCAGGGTGTAAAGTTTCCCCTCCGGATAGTTACAGATTAATGTGAGCGGCTGCATCCGATCTGTCCCCATGTAAAAGCCTCTGCCAAAGTCACACCGGTCCCGGCTGATGGGGGCAATGGGACCATGCAACCCAGACTTGGAGCCGTGATATAGAGTGACGATTTCATCCGAACTTTTCATAGGGTTCACCACCTCCATTGTTACTTGGCTGCGCCAGAGGATGAGGAAGGGAAAATCTTTTCTTTCAGCGCATCTTGCAAGACTTTTGAAAAATTAAGCCCCCGTTCCAGTGCAGCCGTATTTAACCAGGCTGGAATAGTAAGTGTTTTCCGAACAGACTTTTCAAAATGCTCCTTGACATAAGCGGCAACATCAACCGATATAATTGTGACAAAAGCTTCATCACATGCCGGGGCATCCGGATCCAGCTCCTTTGCTACGACATCCGGATCAACATCCGACATTTTAGAAGGAGGCGGAAGCGTATCGCCATCCATCTCACAGGTATGGATATACCCCGCCAGACAATCGGTTGCCATCCGCATTGCTTCTTCCAAGGTTTCTCCTTGAGTAGCCAGAAAGTTTAAATCAGGGAAAATAACAGAATAGCTACCATTTTCTTCATGATAAAAACATGCAGGATACATAGATAACATAAAAATACCTCCTAATGAAGCCCGGCTTGCCTTCGGATCGAATTCTCAGTCCTTTTGCTCAACTCTTTGGAATGAAAGGGAATGGTGACTTTCCCAGGCTTAGTCGGATGGGTGTAGTGCCGATGAGAGCCTTCCTGGTTTTTGAAGATCCACCCGTCTTCCAAAATGATTTTTTCCATTTCTCGTGGCTTCATTGGCATATTGCGTTCCTCCACTCTGTATATAATACACCCTAACATATAATACGCATGAAGTCAATGCCTCCTATAAAAACATGCATTATTTGATATGCGCATTAAAGGTGCTGTGATCTCTCAGTCAGAACATGGCTGAGAAGTGCGCATGACAGATGGTGTTACTTGGCTGCGCCAGAGGATGAGGAAGTGAAAACTTGGCTGGCTTTCACGTTGATAGCCGGCCCAGTACATCACTTCGGAAGATGTGTTCCATGTGTAAGGAAACTGTAAGGCACAATCCGGACAAAGTGTGGTAGAATAAAAGTGAGAAAATACAGCTCAAATCCACCGCTTTTCAGAATGAAGGAGGGACGAATATGGAACATCTGTGTTTAAAAGGAATCTCCAAAACCTATCTGGCCCCCAACGGGGAGGTACACGCCCTGCGCCAGGTGGATTTTCAGGTGGCGGAGGGGGAGTTTGTGGCAGTCATGGGCCGCAGCGGCTCCGGCAAGTCCACGCTGCTCAATATCCTGGGAACGCTGCTCAAGCCCACCTCCGGGGAGTATATCCTCCGGGGCCAGCAGGTGGACCAGATGACGGAGGACCAGATTCTGGCGCTGCGGCGGAAGGATATTGGCTTTGTGTTCCAGCGCTACCGGCTGCTCCGGGCCTATTCGATCTGGGAGAACATCTGTATGCCCCTGGCTCTGGACCAGGCGGATGTGGATGCGGAATACCTGGAGGATCTGGCGGAGCGCTGCGGAATTCCGGATAAGCTGGACAATTATCCGGACCAGTTGTCCGGCGGGGAACAGCAGCGGGTGGCCCTCATCCGGGCCATGGCCCACAAGCCGGCGGTGGTGCTGGCGGATGAGCCCACCGGCAACCTGGACTACAAAACCGGCATGTCCATTATGAGCCTGATGGAGGACTGCCGCCGGGAGTTTGGACAGACCATTGTCATGGTCACCCATGACAACGAGTGCGCCTCCTATGCGGACCGGATAGTCCGGCTGGAGGACGGGCGGTTTGTGGAAGAGTAAATGAATAGCGGTGAAAGGGGGACTGGCTATGCGAAAGGTTTTGGGTGCCTGGGTTCTGGCCCTGCTGCTGGTCCTGCCCGGCACGGCGCAGGCGGAGGGGAATGCCTGCCCGGACTGCGGAAAGGAAGAAGGGAAGCTGGTGAGCATGTTTTCGGCTGCCTGGAGCCCCACCGGGGAGGAGCAG
>CALWEC010000202.1 GCA_944376945.1 uncultured Lachnospiraceae bacterium
GATGTTTTTCGAGAACATGGATATTACCTACCTGGGGCCGGTGGACGGCCACAATATTTCCGCCATGGTCAGCGTATTCCGGGAGGCCCGGCGGCTGAATCGGGCGGTGGTGGTCCATGTGATGACCCAGAAGGGGAAGGGCTACGAACCGGCGGAACGGCATCCGGAGGCTTACCACGGGGTGAACCCTTTTGTGGTGGAGACCGGGAAGCCCCGGAAGGAAAAGAACCAGGCGGATTACTCGGATGTGTTTTCCAAGGTGTTTTGCCAGATGGCGGAGAAGGATCCCCGGGTGGTGGGCATTACGGCGGCCATGCCGGAGGGGGTGGGCCTGAAAAAGTTCCGCCGCCTGTATCCGGAGCGGTTTTTCGACGTGGGGATTGCCGAGGAGCACGCGGTGACCTTTGCGGCGGGCCTGGCCGCCGGGGGCATGAAACCCTATTTCTGCGTGTATTCCTCCTTCCTGCAGCGGGCCTACGACCAGATTGTCCACGACGTGTGCATCCAGAACCTGAACGTGACCTTTGCGGTGGACCGGGCCGGGCTGGTGGGAAGCGATGGGGAGACCCATCAGGGGCTGTTTGATTTATCCTTCCTTCAGACCATCCCCAACATGAGCATCCTGGCCCCGAAAAACTGCTATGAGCTGGCGGACGCCCTGCGGTTCAGCCTGACCTTTCAGGGGCCTCTGGCCATCCGCTATCCCCGGGGGACGGCCTGGCGGGGGCTGCGGGAATTCCGGCCTCCCATTGTCTACGGAAAAAGTGAGATCCTGTACGAGGAGGAGGAGATTGCCCTGCTGGCGGTGGGGACCATGGTGGAAACCGCCTGCCAGGTGCGGGAGCGGCTGAAGGCCCTGGGCCATAAGGCCAGCGTGGTCAACGCCCGCTTTGTCAAGCCCCTGGACGGGGAAATGCTGGAGCGGCTGGCGCAGAAGCATACGCTGCTGGTGACCCTGGAGGAAAACGTCCGCAGCGGCGGCTTTGGGGAGCATGTGGCGGCATACTGCCAGTGGAAGCGGCTGCCCCTGCGGGTCGCGGCGGTGGCCATCCCGGATACCTATGTGGAGCATGGAAACGTGGAGATTCTGAAGCATCTGGTAGGGATCGACGCGGAAGGCGCCCTGGCCGCCATTTTAAAGGAGTTATAAACGGTTATGAAAGAACGGTTGGATGTGCTGGTAACGCGGCGGCAGCTGGGGGAATCCCGGGAAAAGGCCAAGGTGCTGATTATGGCCGGGGAGATTTTTGTGGACGGCCAGCGGGAGGATAAGCCGGGGGCTTCCTTTGAGGATACGGTGGAGATTGTCCACCGGGGCCATGCCCTGCCCTATGTGAGCCGGGGCGGGCTGAAGCTGGAAAAAGCCATGGAATGCTTTGGCGTAAAGCTGGCCGGAAAGACCTGCATGGATGTGGGGGCTTCCACCGGCGGCTTTACCGACTGCATGCTTCAGAACGGGGCGGTTAAGGTTTATTCGGTGGACGTGGGCTACGGGCAGCTGGCCTGGAAGCTGCGCCAGGATCCCCGGGTGGTCTGTATGGAGAAAACCAACATCCGCTATCTGACCCCGGAACAGGTGCCGGAGCCGGTGGAGTTCGCGTCCATCGACGTTTCGTTTATCTCCCTGACCAAGGTGCTGGAGCCGGTGCGGCAGCTGCTGACGGAAACCGGGGAGGTGGTCTGCCTGATCAAGCCCCAGTTTGAGGCGGGGCGGGAAAAGGTAGGCAAAAAAGGGGTGGTGCGGGAAAAAAGCACCCACCTGGAGGTAATCGAGCGGGTGGCCGCCTACGCGGAAAGCCTGGGCTTTGTGCTGCTGAACCTGGACTATTCCCCTATCCGGGGTCCGGAGGGAAACATTGAATACCTTTTGTATCTGACCAAGGACACGGGGCGGCAGCGCCTGTGGCCGGACCCGAAAGGAGTGGTGGACCATGCACACCATGAACTGCAAAAATAAAAAGAAATTCAACCATTTCTATATCATCACCAACGAGGCCAAGGATGTCAACCTTGAGACCACCCACCTGATCCAAAATTACCTGCTGAAGCGGGGCAAAACCTGTTGGGTGCAGCCGGAGCAGCAGGGGGAGGAGATTTCCCTGCGCCGCCAGACCATGGAAAGCGAAATCCCGCCGGAGGTGGAATGTGTGATTGTGCTGGGCGGGGACGGCACGCTGCTGCGGGCCGCCCGGAACCTGGTCAACCGAAACCTGCCTTTCCTGGGGATCAACCTGGGGCATCTGGGGTATCTGACCGAGGGCGACCGCAACGGCCTTAGCGGGATCCTAGAGCGGGTGATTGCGGAGGAGTATTTCCTGGAGGAACGGATGATGCTCCGGGGCCGGGTGAAAAAGCGGGACGGCACGGTGGTCAGCGATGATGTGGCCCTGAACGACATTACCATCAACCGGAACCGTTCCCTGCGGGTGATCCAGTTTAAGCTGTATGTCAACGGGGCGTTCCTGTACCTGTATACGGCGGACGGCATTATTATTTCCACCCCCACCGGTTCCACCGCCTACAACCTGTCCTGCGGCGGCCCGGTGGTGGAGCCTACGGCCAAGCTGTTTGTAGTCACGCCCATCGCCCCTCACTCTTTGAACAACCGCAGCTTGATCCTATCCTCCACCGACACCATCGAGCTGGAGCTTTTGGGGTCGGAAAAGGATCTGGATTCCCAGGTGGAGTACGTAACCTACTACGATGGGGACACGGTGGTGCAGATGGAGCCAGGCGACCGGCTGGAGATTATCCAGGCCCCGCAGGTTACCAACATCCTGAAGCTAAGCACCATGAGCTTTCTGGAAACCTTACGGATCAAGATGTCATAAACCGGCGGCCAGGTCTCGTCCTAGCCGCGAAAAGGAGGTCTGCCCCTTGCTGTTGAACCTGCATGTAAAAAATTTTGCCCTGATCGACGAGGCGGAGCTGGATTTCGGCATCGGGCTGAACGTGCTGACCGGAGAAACCGGCGCCGGAAAATCCATTCTCATTTACGCGGTGAACGCGGCGCTGGGCGGACGGGTCCGGGGGGTTGTGATCCGCACCGGGGCGGAATACGCCTATATCGAGCTGGTGTTTTCCGTGGAGGAGGAAAAGAAAAAAGCCCTGGAGGCCTTGGAGATCAGCACGGAGTACGACTGCATCCTGGTGTCCCGGAAGATTATGGAGAACCGCAGCGTCCACAAAATCAACGATGAGACGGTGACCTCCGCCAAGGTGCGGCAGGTGACCGAGCTTTTGCTGGACATCCATGGCCAGCATGAGCACCAGTCTCTGCTGAAAAAGCAGAAGCATCTGGAAATCCTGGACGAGTACGCCGCCTCCCAGGAGGCGCGGGCTCAGACGGAGGAGGCGTTCGGGGCCTGGCAGGAAAGCCGGAAGCGTCTGGAAGCGTTCCAGGCGGATCCGGAGACGCGCAAGCGGGAGACGGATTTCCTGACCTACGAAATCCAGGAGATTGAGGGCGCGGCCCTGCGGGAGGGGGAAAAGGAGGAGCTGACCGCGAGCTTCCGCCGCTTCCGCAACAGCCGGCGGCTGGCGGAGGCCGTGCAGGCCGCCGGCCGGGAGCTGGGAGCCCAGGATATGGAAGGGGCTTCGGACCAGGTGTCCCGGGCCCTGCGGGAGCTGGCGCCGGCGGTGGACCTGGACGGGGAGCTGGAAGGGATGTACCGGCAGCTGAGCGATGTGGAGGAGCTTCTGACCGGCGTGTGCCGGGAGTTGTCGGACTATGCGGAGGGCCTTTCCTTTGACCCGGAGGAAATGCGGCGGGTGGAAGGCCGGCTGGACGTAATCCACCGGCTGGAGGAAAAATACGGCGGCTCCCTGGAGGCGGTTTTTTCCAGCCTTCGCCAGAAAAAGAAAAAACTGGAGGAATGGAACGCCTTTGAGGAGCGCAAAATAGAAGCAGAAGAGGAAGAACGGAAAAAACGGGGCCTTCTGGAGGCGGCGTCGGAGCGGCTGAGCCGGATCCGGCGGGAAGCGGCGGGGCCGCTGGCGGAGGCCATCCGCCAGGCGCTGCTGGATCTGAATTTCCTGAATGTGGAATTTGAAATTTCCCTGGAGCCCCTGGCGGAATTTACCCGGGGCGGCCGGGATTCGGCGGAATTCCGCATCTCCACCAACCCTGGGGAGCCGCTCCGGCCTCTGGGCCAGGTGGCTTCCGGCGGCGAACTGTCCCGGGTGATGCTGGCCATCAAAGCGCTGCTTTCGGATAAGGACCAGATCCCTACCTTGATTTTTGACGAGATTGACACGGGCATCAGCGGCCGGACCGCCCAGAAGGTTTCGGAGAAGCTGGATCTCATCGGCCGGCACCGCCAGGTGATCTGCATCACCCACCTGCCGCAGATCGCGGCCATGGCCGACCGGCATTTCTGCATCGAAAAAGGCGTGTCCGGCCGCCAGACCCAGACGGTGGTCCGGGTGCTGGATCCGGAGGAGGAAGTGCGGGAACTGGCCCGGATGCTGGGCGGGGCGGAGATTACGGAGACGGTGATAAGAAGCGCCCGGGAAATGAAGGATTTGGCAGGCAGAGCAAAAAACAACTAGTTTGAACCCACGGAAATATCCCCATACTAGATAGTGGATGCCAGACAAAGGAGGAAAAGGCCTTTGCGGCATCCACTATTTTCGGTTTAGGAGGTGTGATATGGACGCGAAAAAGCGGTACAGGCGCGCCCTGCTGTGGGTATTTGGCGCCGCGCTGGTGTTTTGCGCATTCTTTTCGTACTGGTCCGTGCGGAACCGGATCCCGGACCAGGTAAACGTGGTGGTGCAGGAGGCGGAGGACTTCAATTTTTCCCTTCCCATGGCGGCCACCCTGACCAGCCAAAGCCAGGAGGTGTCCCTAAACAGCGCCAGCCAGACCCACGCGGAGGCCATCGACCTGGTGTTGGACGAGGACTTCCAGATTGTAGGGGAGGAAACCGGCCGTTATTCCGTATCCTGCAAGCTGTTTGGCTGGATCCCCATGAAGGCGATTGAGGTTTCGGTGGTAAACCCTCAGTGGGTCTATCCGGTGGGCGAGCCGGTGGGGATTTATCTGGAGACCCAGGGAATTATGATTGTGGGGACAGGAACCGTGGCAGATGAAAACGGGGTGGAGCGGGATCCGGCCCGGGACCAGGTGCGCCCAGGGGACTACATTACGGCGGTGAACGGAGAGCCGATCCAGGATAAGGAAGAATTGGTGGAACAGGTGGCGGAAAACGGGGCGGCCCCGGTGTCCCTGACCATCCGGCGGGACGCGGAGGAGCGGCAGGTGACCCTGACGCCGGTCCAGTCCGGGGAAAACGAGTTTAAGCTGGGGATCTGGGTGCGGGACGACACCCAAGGCA
>CALWEC010000203.1 GCA_944376945.1 uncultured Lachnospiraceae bacterium
CCCATGTTTCATACCTCCCTAATTGGAAAAGGAGCCTGCGGGCACGGCGGCGCGCAGGCTCTCTCCAATCGCATATTTTTTCGCGGCGTTTCGCCCCAGGGGATTCCCCGATCTCGTTATTCTCCGATCTCGTTATTCCCCGATCTCGCTGTGGAACTGCTGCAGGGACTTGACGCCGATCTGGCCCTCCTTCTGGACCGTCCGGATACCGCTGATGGAAGCGGCGGCGGCGGCCATGGTGGTCATGTACGGAATCCGGGCCTTAATGGCGGCCTTCCGGATGTAGCTGTCGTCGTGGCTGCCCTCCTTGCCGATGGGCGTGTTGATGACCATCTGCACCTCGCCGTTTTTGATGGCGTCCAGCACGTTGGGCCGGCCCTGGTACAGCTTCTTGATCTTCTCCGCCGGAATCCCCGCCTCGTTGATCAGGTCGCAGGTGCGGCCGGTGGCCAGAATCCGGAAACCGGCCTCGTGGAACTGGCGGGCTACCTCCGCCACCTCCGGCTTATCCTCGTCGCTGACGCTGATCAGCACGGTGCCGGACAGGGGCAGGCGGGTTTGGGTGGCTTCCTCCGCCTTGTAGAAGGCCTCGCCAAAGTTGGAGGCCAGGCCCAGCACCTCGCCGGTGGAGCGCATCTCCGGCCCCAGCAGCGGGTCTACCTCCGGGAACATATTGAAGGGGAACACGGACTCCTTGACGCCGCAGTGGTGGAACTTCTTCTCCTTCAGGTCCTTCACCGGCGAAGGCTTGCCGGTCAGATCCTCAGTAATGATCTGGGTGGCCAGCCGCACCATCTGGATGTTGCAAACCTTGGACACCAGCGGCACCGTCCGGGACGCCCGGGGATTGGCCTCCAGCACAAAGACCCGTCCGTCCTCGATGGCGTACTGCATGTTCATCAGACCGCAGACGTGCATCTCCTCCGCGATCTTTTTGGTATATTCCTTAATGGTCGCCAGATTCTCCGGGGAGATATGCTGGGACGGGATGATGCAGGCCGAGTCGCCGGAGTGAATACCCGCCAGCTCGATGTGCTCCATCACCGCCGGCACAAAGGCGTGCTCGCCGTCGGCGATGGCGTCCGCCTCGCACTCCATGGCGTGGTGCAGGAACCGGTCGATGAGGATGGGCCGGTCCGGGGTCACGCCCACAGCCGCCTGCATGTAGCCCACCATGGTCTCCGGGTCGTGGACCACCTCCATGCCCCGGCCGCCCAGCACGTAGGACGGGCGCACCATCACCGGGTAACCGATCTTCTCCGCGATCTCCAGGGCGTCGTCCACGGTCACCGCCATGCCGGACTCGGGCATAGGGATGCCCAGGCGGTCCATCATGGCCCGGAAGTGATCCCGGTCCTCCGCCAGGTCGATGACCTTGGGGGAGGTGCCCAGAATCTTGACGCCTGCCTTCTCCAGGTCCGCCGCCAGGTTCAGAGGGGTCTGGCCGCCGAACTGGGCGATAACCCCGGCCGGCTTCTCTTTCTCGTGGATGCTCAGCACATCCTCCAGGGTCAGAGGCTCAAAATACAGCTTATCCGAAGTATCGTAGTCGGTGGACACGGTCTCCGGGTTGCAGTTGACGATGATGGTCTCAAAGCCCAGATCCTTCAAAGCCAGGGCCGCGTGGACGCAGCAGTAGTCAAACTCGATCCCCTGGCCGATCCGGTTGGGGCCGCCGCCTAAGATCATAATCTTGGGCCGGTCGTTCTTAACCGGGCTCTTATCCTCCGGCAGGTTGTAGCTGGAGAAGTAGTAGGCTCTGTCCTGGGTGCCACTGACGTGGATGCCCTCCCAGGCCTCCACCACCCCCAGGGCCGTCCGGCGCTCCCGGATCTCCTGCTCCGGCAGTTCCAGCAGCTGGGACAGATAGCGGTCGGAGAAGCCGTCTTTCTTGGCCTGGGCCAGCAGCGCGTCCGGAAGCATCTGGCCTTTGTGGGCCAGAATCGCCTCTTCCTCCTCCACCAGCTCCTTCATCTGCTCAATGAAGTATACCTTAATCTTGGTCAATTCGTGGAGCTGCTCCACGGTAGCCCCCTTGCGCAGGGCCTCGTACATGATAAACTGCCGCTCGCTGGTGGGGATGGTCAGCATCCGCAGCAGCTCTTCCTTGGACTTTTCATGGAAATCCTTGGCAAAGCCCAGGCCGTAGCGGCCGATTTCCAGGCTGCGGATGGCCTTCTGGAAGGCCTCCTTGTAGGTTTTGCCGATGCTCATGACCTCGCCTACGGCCCGCATCTGGGTGCCCAGCTTGTCCTCCACGCCTTTGAACTTTTCAAAGGCCCAGCGGGCAAACTTAATCACAATATAATCCCCGCCCGGTACGTAGTCCGCCAGGGTGCCGTGCTTGCCGCAGGGAATCTCGTCCAGGGTCAGGCCCGCCGCCAGCATGGCGGAGATGAGAGCGATGGGGAAGCCGGTGGCCTTGGAGGCCAGGGCAGAGGAACGGGAGGTCCGAGGATTAATCTCGATAACCACGATCCGGTCGGACACCGGGTCATGGGCAAACTGGACGTTGGTGCCGCCGATGACCTGCACCTCGTTGACGATTTTATAGGCCTGCTCCTGAAGCCGTTTCTGGGTTTCCTGGGAAATGGTCAGCATGGGGGCGGAACAGAAGGAGTCTCCGGTGTGGACGCCCATGGGATCGATGTTTTCAATAAAGCAGACGGTGATCATCTGGCCCTTGGCGTCCCGGACCACCTCCAGCTCCAGTTCCTCCCAACCCATGACCGATTCCTCTACCAGGACCTGGCCCACCAGGCTGGCCTGAAGCCCCCGGGAGACAACCGTTATCAATTCTTCTTTATTGTATACCAGGCCGCCGCCGGCGCCGCCCATGGTGTAGGCCGGGCGGATGACCACCGGGTACCCCAGCTTGTCCGCGATTTTAAGGGCCTCGTCCACGGTGTAGGCCACTTCGCTGCGGGCCATCTCGATGCCCAGCTTCTCCATGGTGTTCTTAAACTCAATCCGATCCTCGCCCCGCTCAATGGCGTCCACCTGCACGCCGATGACCTTCACGTTGTACTTGTCCAGGATCCCTTTGCTGTTCAGCTCCGCGCAAAGGTTCAGGCCGGACTGTCCGCCCAGGTTGGGCAGCAGGGCGTCGGGCCGCTCCACGGCAATGATCTGCTCCAGCCGTTCCACGTTCAGCGGCTCGATATAGGTCACATCCGCAATCCCCGGATCCGTCATAATGGTAGCCGGGTTGGAGTTGACCAGAATAATCTGGTACCCCAGAGAGCGCAGCGCCTTGCAGGCCTGGGTGCCCGAATAGTCAAATTCGCAGGCCTGGCCAATGATAATCGGGCCGGAGCCGATGATCATGACTTTATGGATATCTGTCCTCTTTCCCATGGTTCTCCCTCCATTTGTACTTTCTTTTGATTCGTCCTATAGTATAGCATTTTCCCTTTTCCTTGTCACGGTTTTTTTTCGGTTTCGACATCTTTCTTTCCCGGAAATTCGAGGGTTTTTGCAGACAATTTGACAAGGGAGAGGCCAATCGAGTGGAAGTAAGGAACCACGGCCCCGGCTTCCGTTTTCCTACCGCTTTTCTTCCGCCGCGGAGGCTTTTTCCCGGGCCTCCTCCAAAAGACGGAGGGCTTTCTTCAGCGTATGGCCGATATAATTCCCTGCCCGGGTCAGCTCTACCTTGGCCTCCATCCGGTCCTGCTCCGAAGCGTTTTCCGCCGTCAGCCGCCGGATAGGGGTCAGGGAAGGAATGGGATCGATGTGGCCCGCGGGCTCCGTCCCGTAAGGGTTCCCCCGGGTAAAGTCCAGCGGCACCAGCAGCCGCCCCAGCTTTAGGAGGGTTTCGTTCCGAACCTCCTCCTCCACCTCCGCCTGGTCAAACTGCCGGCAGGCTTCCGTCAGGGCCTCCGCCCGCTGCCGGAGGACGCTTAGGTCAAAGGAATCCCCCGCTCTTTCCGCCCAGGCCTTCAGCTGCTCCTGAATGTCCTCCGCCGTCCGGGTAAACCGCAGAGGCAGCACCGGAGACGTCAGGAACGTCATCACGTACTCGCCCAGGATCCTGGCGTCCCGCGCCAGATACTCCGGATCGATCTGATCCACCGTATCCTGCGGGGTATGCCAGCCTGGCCCCAGCTCCGCCACGCCCCGGGGAAGGCCTACCGTCCCATCCGGCAGAGGCACCTTTTTCTGCCGGGAGAAGGAGGCAAAAGCGCTGGAAATCCCCAGGTTCCAAAAGCTCTGGTCCGCCACCCGGCTGCAGCGCATTCCCTGGAAGCGCACGCCGGTTTGGGCCTGTATAATCTCCACCGCCAGGTCTTTGGTTTCCGGCATGATAATGGACCGGGTCAGCTCCTCCGCCCCCTTGCAGCCGGCGCTGTCTGTGTTTACATTGACCACGCAGTTTTCATAGAGGTCTTCCCAAAAATGATCCGCGTACCAGGCGGAGCCGG
>CALWEC010000204.1 GCA_944376945.1 uncultured Lachnospiraceae bacterium
GCCAGCCAGCTGGACGCCATGGGCCTTTTGGAATGGGACGTGCGCTTTGACCAGACGGCCCAGGCGGAGCAGGGGCAGGAATGGACGACCCTCTACGCCCTAAACCCGGAGATGTCCCTGTATGAGCCGGAAGGGCCGGTGCGGTATCGGGGGGAGGAAGAATACGAGGATCTGCTGGCCCTGCTGGGCACCATGGGCTTTTACCGGGACAGCGGGCGGAATGTTTTTTATCAGA
Organism: uncultured Lachnospiraceae bacterium; assembly: GCA_944376945.1. Lineage (GTDB taxonomy): Bacteria > Bacillota > Clostridia > Lachnospirales > Lachnospiraceae > Pseudolachnospira. The sequence goes on from CALWEC010000204.1 coordinate 236, forward strand.
GCGCTTCCCAGTTCAGCCTGTGGGATCTGATTGTATTCAGCTCCTACGGCGTGTACGACCTGAGGGAATACGATGCGGCCTCCGGCCAGCCGTTCCCGGAGCCGGACTATATGCTGCTCACCGGCCTGCGGGCCAGCCCGCTGCGCATTGCCATGAGGTTTTTGGGAACCGTCTATATTTTCACCCTGCTGCTGGCGCTGGGGCTTTTCTGGTTCCTGCGGGGCAGCCTGTGGAAAGGGCTGATCCGCCCGCTCCGGGAGATCAACCAGGGAATGGCCGATGGCTGGGCTTACCTAAGCCAGCTGCGGGAAAAGCCGCCCCGCTGGGCGGAGCCCTGGGAACTGTACCAGCATTACGGGGAAGCCAAGGACGCCCGGCAGGCCGGGCAAAACGAGAGGAAACGGCTGGGAGCCGCCCTGGAATACGCCCGGAGCGCGGAGGAAAACCGGCGGCAGCTGACCTCCCACATCGCCCACCAGCTGAAGACGCCGCTGGCCATCGTCCACAGCTATGCGGAAGGATTGCAGGAGCACATTGCGGAGGAAAAGCGGGAGCAGTACCTGCGGGTGATCCGGGCGGAGACGGAGCGGATGGACGCCATGGTGCTGGAGATGCTGGATCTTTCCCGGCTGGAGGCGGGGAAGGTAAAGCTGTCCCGGGACGAGTTTTCCCTGGCGGCGCTGGCCCGCGCGGTGTTTGAAAAGCTGGAGCGGGCGGCGGAGGCCAAAAACCTGGAAATCTCGTTTGACTTTCCGGAGGACACCCAGATGGCGGCGGACGAAAGCCGGATCGCCCAGGTGGTCGAAAACTTCGCCACCAACGCGGTCAAGTATACGCCGGCCGGGGGGCATATCGCCGTCCGGATTGCCCGGGAGGGATCTCGGCTCCGGTTTTCCGTGGCTAACGACTGCGAACCCCTTTCCGCGGAGGCCCTGGGGAGGGTGTGGGATACCTTTTACCGGGCGGATGAGGCCCGCTCCGGCGGCGGCACCGGCCTGGGCCTGGCCATTGCCCGGAGCATTGTGGAGCTGCACGGGGGGACCTGCTCCGTGCGCAACACCGAAACGGGCGTGGAATTTTCGTTTACCCTTTAGCGGGGGGAGGCCGCGCCTAATGGGGCAGCAGCTCCGGCCGGAGCAGGAGCATGACCAGCAGGGCCGCCGCCAGCGGGAGGCCCAGGAACAGCAGGGGCGGCAGGAGGGCGGGCCGGTCGTAGTCGGTGTAGATTTTCCGGCCCAGGTAGTAGATGGCAATCTTGTCCGGGAACCGGTGGGAGCGGGTGTTGGTTTTGAACCCGATCACCTTCTTCCTTTGGTGGATCCCGTCCAGGGAATACACATAGCGGGCGGTGACATAGCCGTTGTCCCGGGTATCGTGGACGTACTTGTCGCTGTCCAGGGTGGCGGTTACCACCTGCCCTAGTTCCTTCGCCTTCTGGATTTTAAACTCCTTCCCCCAGCGGAGCTTCCCCTTGTGGATGAGGATACATTCTGCGGCCAAAAGGCCGATAAACGTGATAACAGCCGGCAGCAGCGGAAGGATTTCTTCCGCAAAGCGTTCCCAAAGTTCCTGCGTAGATGGATCCATACGGTTTTCCCCTTTCCCTGGCGGCGCGGCGCGCCGCCTTTTTTCTACCCTTATTGTGCAGAACGGGGAGGGAAATGTCAAGCGGTGGTGGATCGCACAACCAGAAGAAAAGTACAACCGTTTTTTTGCGGCTTTTTTGCGGACGGGCCGGATACGTATTGTAGCAGGGAGGAAAAACTGTTATAATCACTCTGAGAATGCTGTCCCAGGGAGATGGAGCTATGAATATTACGTTAGAAAACCTGACCAAGCGATTTCCCGCCCGGGGCCGGAAGGCGCAGGGGGAAACGGTCGCGGTAAAGGATCTGTCCTTTGAGATCCCAGATGGGATGCTGGTGGGTCTGCTGGGGCCCTCAGGCTGCGGGAAATCCACCACGTTGAACATGATCTGCGGGCTGGAGGCCCCTTCGGAAGGAAAGATCTTTTTCGGGGAGGAGGAGGTCACCCACCTTCCTCCGGAGCTGCGGGGAGTGGGCATGGTGTTTCAGAATTACGCCCTCTATCCCCACATGACGGTGCTGCAGAATATCCTGTTCCCCCTGGAAAACCTGAAAGGGGAGGAACGGCCTTCCCGTTCGGAAATGCGGGAGCGGGCCCTGGAGACGGCCCGGCTGGTACAGATCGAGGAATTGCTGGACCGCCGTCCCAAGGAGCTGTCCGGCGGCCAGCAGCAGCGGGTGGCCATCGCCCGGGCGCTGGTGAAAATGCCCCGGGTCCTGCTGCTGGACGAGCCTCTTTCCAACCTGGACGCCCGCCTGCGGCTGCAGACCCGGGAGGAAATCTGCAAAATCCAGAAAAAAACAGGGATACCCACCCTGTTTGTCACCCACGACCAGGAGGAGGCCATGAGCATTTCCGACCGGATTGTGGTGATGAAGGAGGGCGTGCTGATGCAGCAGGGCCGTCCCCAGGAGGTTTACGACAATCCCGCCAACCTGTTTGTGGCCAAATTCCTGGGCACGCCGCCTATCAACGTCTTGGAAGGGGAGGTTTCCGGCGGGATGCTGCGGCTGGACGGCCAGCCGGTCCTGCCGGTGCCTGGCGCGGAGGAAGGGCCGGTTTACGTAGGGATCCGGCCGGAGGGCTTCCGGCCAGACGCGGACGGCCCTATGGCCTGCGGCCTGAACCGGGTGGAGGTGCTGGGGCGGGAGACCAGCATGGTCTGCACCCATCCTGCCTGCCAGGCAGACACCCTGCGGGCCATCCTCCGGTCCGAGGAGGAGGCGGAGGCGCAGAGCGGCCAGGTCCGCTTCTCCCTGCGCCCGGAAAAGGTGTTCCTGTTCCGCCGTTCTTCGGAGGAGCGGATCCGGTTTGACTGTCCGGCCCGGGCCGGCGCCTGAGGCTGCGTGGGAAGAGAGGGGAATGAGAAATGGAACAGAATTCCAGAAAAGCCTGGCTCTACCTGCTGCCTTCGCTGGTCCTGCTGGGCGTGTTCTTAATCTATCCGCTGCTGGACGTGCTGGTGTACTCGGTGGAGGAGGGCTATAACTTTGCCTCCCAGACCTACCAGGGGGTGGGGGCCTATAACTATTCCTATGTGCTCCACGACCCCTATTTTCTCCAGGCGGTGGAGAATACCTTTGTGCTGGTGATTCTTACGGTGCCCACCTCCACGGTGCTGGCCCTGCTGATCTCTACGGCCTTAAGCTCCATCCGGCCGCTGCGGCAGCTGTTCCAGACCATCTATTTCCTGCCCTATGTGACCAATACCCTGGCCGTGGGCCTGGTGTTTATGGTGCTGTTCCAGCGGACGGAATACACGGACGGGCTTGTCAACCTAATGCTTTCCTGGTTTGGGGCGGGGCCCATCGACTTTATCAACGGGCCTCACTGGGCCAAGATGTTTGTGCTGTGCTTTTACACCGTCTGGGTGGTGCTTCCCTTTAAGATCCTGGTGCTGACCAGCGCCCTGGCCTCGGTCAACGACACGTACTACCAGGCGGCCCGGGTGGACGGGACCTCCCGCGCCCGGATCTTCTTCCGCATTACCCTGCCTATGATCTCTCCCATGATCGTCTATCTGGTGATTACCGGTTTTATCGGCGCTTTTAAGGCTTACAGCGACGCGGTGGCCCTTTTTGGCACGGATTTGAACGCGGCAGGGATGAACACCATCGTCGGGTACGTGTACGATATGCTCTACGGGGACAGCGGCGGCTACCCGTCCTACGCCTCCGCGGCGGCGATTCTCCTGTTTGCCATTGTTCTGACCATCACCTGCATCAACCTGCTGGTCACCCGCAGGCGGGTTTCGGATTGAGAGGTGTCAACGTGAAAGACAAAACCAACCTGGAACAACAGCAAAGGGCCCGGAGCCGCCGGAGCGGCCTGGCCACCGCGCTTCGGTACCTGTTTTTAAGCTTTTGGGCTGTAATGGTCCTGTTCCCTTTTTACTGGATGGTCCTGACCTCCCTCAAAGGCTACGGCGCTTACAACGCGGAGCACACGCCGGTATTTTTTACCCTTTCCCCTACGCTGGAAAACTACGCCAACGCCTTTACGGCGGTGCCTCTGGGAGGATACCTGCTAAACACCCTAATTTTTTCCGTGATCACCACGGCGGTGATGGTGGTGGTCAGCACCCTGGCGGCCTACGCCTTTGCCCGGCTGCGGTTCCGGGGGAAAAACCTGGTGTTCGGCCTGTTCCTTTCTATGATGATGATTCCCACGGAGCTGGTGGTGATCACCAACTTTGTGACCATCACGGACCTGGGGCTGCGCAACAGCTTCCCCGGCCTGATCCTGCCCTCCATCACCTCGGTGTTTTACATTTACCTGCTGAAGGAAAATTTTGAGCAGGTGCCGGACGAGCTGTACAAGGCGGCCAAGGTGGACGGCACCTCGGATTTGAAATACCTGTGGAAGGTGATGCTCCCCATCTGCCGGCCTACGCTGGTCACCATTACCATCCTGAAGCTGATCGAGTGCTGGAACTCCTACGTGTGGCCCCGGCTGATTACCGATGATTCCGCCTACTTCCTGGTATCCAACGGGATCCAGGAGATCCGGGAAAACGGCTTTGGGCGGGAGAATATCCCGGCCATGATGGCGGCGGTGGTGGTGATTTCCGTACCGCTGGTGCTGCTGTTCCTGGCGTTTCGGAAGAAAATCATGGAGGGCGTTTCCAGAGGAGGGACCAAGGGATGAAGCAGATACGAACCGGGCTGGCGGCGCTGGCCGCGGCGGCGGCCCTGCTGCTTGCCGGCTGCCACGGACAGCCGGAGCAGGCGGCCTTCTCCGTGCCGGAGAGCTTTGACACCAGCCGGAATTATGAGATTACCTTCTGGGCAAAGAACGATACCAACCTGCGCCAGACCGATATTTACCGGCAGGCCATCGAAGAATTCCAGGAGCTGTATCCCAATATTACCGTAACCCTGCGGCTGTACACCGATTACGGGGACATCTACAACGATGTGATTACCAACATCTCCACCCAGACCACCCCCAACGTGTGCATCACCTATCCGGATCACATTGCCACGTACCGGACCGGGGAAAATGTGGTGGTGCCGCTGGACGGGCTGATGGCGGACGCCCGCTACGGCCTGGGCGGCAGCGAAGTGCGCTTCGATTCCCCCTCCCAGGAGGAACTGGTGCCCCAGTTTCTGGACGAATGCCGTCTGGACGGGTACTATTACGCGGTCCCCTACATGCGCTCCACGGAAGCCTGCTATGTCAACCAGGACCTGGTGGAGGCCCTGGGCTTTACCCTGCCGGAGGTCCTGACCTGGGATTTTGTGTGGGAGGTCAGCGAGGCGGCGGCGGCCACCCAGGGGGCGGACGGGGTTTATGCGGTCAACGGCCAGGAAGTGCTTCGTCCTTTTATCTACAAGTCCACGGACAACATGATGATCCAGATGACGCGGCAGCTGGATTCCGGTTATTCCACGGCCCTGGGCCAGATCCAGCTGTTCAACGATACCACCCAGGATCTGCTGCTGGATATAGCCGGCCATGTGTCCAAGGGCGCGTTTTCCACCTTTAAGATCTCCGGGTATCCGGCCAATTTCCTGAACGCCGGCCAGTGCATTTTTGCCGTGGACTCTACCGCCGGGGCCACCTGGATGGGGACGGACGCCCCGCTGGTGGACATTGCCGAGGAGGAGATTGTGGAATTTGAGACGGCGGTCCGAATGGTGCCCCAGTTTGACCCGGAACATCCCCAGATGATCTCCCAGGGGCCTTCCCTCTGCCTCTTTAACAAGGACGACCCGCAGGAGGTGCTGGCCTCCTGGCTGTTTGTCCAGTACCTGCTGACCGATTCGGTGCAGATTGCCTACTCCCAGACGGAGGGGTACGTGCCGGTGACCACCCGGGCTCAGGAAAACCCGGAATACCAGGACTACCTGGCCCGGGGCGGGGAGGACAACGACACCTACTATTCGGTGAAGATTGACGCGGCCAAGCTGCTGCTGGACAACCTGGACAACACCTTCATCACGCCGGTATTCAACGGCTCCGCCTCCCTGCGGGACGCCGCCGGGCAGCTGATTGAGGACGTGACCAAGTCGGTGCGGCGGAAGCAGACCGTGGACGAGGCGTATATCCAGCAGCTGTACACGGACACCCAGGCCCTTTACCATCTGGATATGGTCTCCTCCTCCGGAGGAAAAGCGGATCTGGGCCCGCTGCCGGGAACCGCCGTGGCGCTGCTGGCGGCCCTGGCGGCCGCCTGGGCAGGGATCCTGGCGTACGCCGTGTTTTCCTGGCGGCGGCGAAGGAAACGGCCGGCCGGCCGGTAGCGGCGGCCTCCGAAAGTTTCCGCGGTTCCTGGCTCTGCGATTGACTTTTGCCCGGAACCGCCGTATAATAAGCCTGGTTCTTGTAGGAAAATGGAGGCTGTCCCGGGCCTGGCCCGTCCGGCTTCCCACCCAACATGCAAAAAGGAAAAGGAGAACGAAAATGCGTAAGTTGATTGCGGCAGTTCTGGCCCTGTGCCTGGCCTTCTCCCTGACCGCCTGCGCCGGCGGCGGAGACGAGACCACGGCGGCCCCTTCCAGCGCGGCGGAGACCACCCAGGCGGCGGAAGAAACCACGGAAGCGGCGGACACCACGGAAGCAGCCGAGAGCACCGAGGCGGCGGCTGAAGTGATGACCTATGAGGAGTACATGGCGGCCCAGGTGGACGACCTGGTTACCATCCAGGCGTACGTCCAGGCCAAGCAGTCCTACTATGCGGAGCAGGGGACGGCCACGGTGTACCTGCAGGATGAGGACGGCGGCTATTTTGCCTACGATATGGCCTGCGCCGAGGAGGACTACGACAAGCTGACCGAGGGCACCTGCATCCAGGTGACCGGCTACAAGGCCGAGTGGTCCGGTGAGATTGAGATTATGGACGGCAGCTTTACCTTTGTGGAGGACGCGGAGCCCTTTGTGGCGGAGCCGGTGGATCTGACGGAGTACCTGGGCACCGAGGAGCTGGAGAGCTATCAGAACCAGAAGGTTTCCTTCACCGGACTGACCGTAGCGGCCAGCACGGACGCCAACGGCAACGAGGCGGCCTTCCTGTACAATTACGATGGCTCCGGCACCCAGGGCGACGATGTGTACTTCAACGTTTCCTACAACGGCGAGACCTTCAGCTTCCTGGTGGAGTCCTACCTGTGCGACAGCTCCACGGAGGTGTACCAGGCGGTGGAGGCCCTGGAGGTGGGCCAGACCATCGACTGCGAAGGCTTCCTGTACTGGTATGAGGGCGTGAACCCCCACATTACCTCTCTGACGGTTGTGGAGTAAACCGGCGGAACGAAAGGGACGCCTTCCGTGCAGAACCCCCCTGGCATCCGGATCAAACCGGCGCCAGGGGGTTTTTGTCTTCCTATATGCTTTGGCAGGGACGGTGTTTTGACGGTTACATAGGCCCCAGGTGGATGTACTGGGCGATGGTTACCATCAGGCAGGCCAGCAGGGACCAGAGAAGAAAAACTTTCCCCATAAATTTCAGCCAGCGGTTATAGGGAATGCCGGCGGCTCCCAGAATGCCCATAAGGGCGCTGGAGGTGGGGAGGATATAATTGGAAAGCCCGTCTCCAAAATTGTATGCCAGCACGGCAGTCTGCCGGGTAATGTCCAGATTGTCCGCCACCGGGACAAAAATGGGCATGACGACGGATGCTAGGGCGGTGGCTGAGGAGATAAACATGTTTACGACAGTATTGGCCAGATACATGCAGGCCCCCTGGCTCCAGCGGGGCATCACCGCCATGGCTTGGGATAAGCCGTGTATAATGGTATCGGTAATGCCGCCGGCGGACAGCACCTGGGAAATGGCGGTGCCAAAGCCTACCAAGAAAGCGGCGGAGAGCATACCGGAGCTTCCTTTTAAAAACAGGCTGGCAATCTGATCGGCGGAATGCCGTTCCAGGATGCCTACGGCAATTCCCAAAGCCAGGAAGACCGCAGCCAGCTGGCGGACGCCCCAGCCGTACCGCAAAGTCCCGTAAATCATTAGGGTCAGGGCAAAGGCCAGAACCAGCAGGACCCGCCACTGAGGGCCTGTGATGGAAGCCTTCAGGTCCTTTTCCTGCTGGGCCCGGACCCGCATTTCGTGATCCAGGTCGAACATGGGGCTCTGGCAGGGATCCTTTTGGACCTTGCGGGCGTAAAGACAGAGAACCATACAGGTGGGGATCAGGAAGACCACCAGGCAGACCGCCCGGTACCAGAGGCCGGAATAGAGAGGCAGGCCGGCAATCTGCTGGGCCACCAGCGTAGTGGTGGTGCGAAGGGTCCCGGTGGAGAAGCCAATGCCGCCGCCTAAGATCAGCATAGCAGCCCCTGTCAGGGAATCATAGCCCATGGAAATGGCCAGCATGGCCAGAATCGGGACAAAAGGGATAAAAAGCTGCAGCGCCTGGTTGGAACAGATCAGGGCAAAGGCGGTGGTCAGCAAAACCAGCAGCAGGACGCGGCGGCGCTGGCATTTGGCGGCCAGTACCCGGATTAGGGACTGAAGGGCGCCGGAGGCATTGACAATGGAAAATGCGCCGCCGGAAAACAGGAGCACCAAGATCAGGTCTACGTTTTTGACAAAACCTTCCACAATACAGGAAGGCAGGGACAGCGGATTTACCGGCGTGTTTTCTGTGTACGCCAATTCATCGGCCCGAATCCGGACCACGCCGTCCGCCCCAGTTTCCCGCGGGTAGGAACCGCCGGGAATGATCCAGGTCAGCGCGCAGGCCAGCAGGATCAAACAAAGCAGAATCGTAAAAGAGTTGGGTATTTTTTTCATAGCGCAGTACTCCCGGATCGTCTTTGCGCGGCGCCAGGAAAGCGCCGCGCAGGGTAAAAAGACGGGTTCTTAAGCTGGATTTTACTGTTTCTCCTGGATTCTGGCCGCAATGGTATCCAGAATTTTCCGGCGGCTGAACAGGTAGAAAACCAGGCCCAGAATAGGGAAGGCAACCATGGCTTTAAAGGTGGTGCTGTAGCCAAAGGCGTCCGCCAGATACCCGATGACAAAGCCGGTTACCACCGAGCAGACATCCGGCACCAGCAGGTTGGTGGCGGTGGCAATGCCGCGGCGCTCCGGCGTTACCATGGCAATAGTGGGCACCATGTCCCCCATTGGCGCCTTTGCCATTGGAAAGATCGTCCGGGCGTTCCGGCAGGCCCATCCGGAACAGCCCATCCAATCCCGGGAGACCATTAAAAAGGAAATCCTGCGGGACATCCAGCAGGAGTCGGTGGACGTGGGCATTTTGATTACCAACCGGATTTCCCGGGAGGAATATTTTGTCCTTCCCTTTTGGCAGTCCCAGGTGGTGTATTGTATGAAAGCCCAGCACCCCTTGGCGGGCCGGCGGCAGGTACGCTATAAGGATATCCTGCCGTATCCGGTAATTTTGGAGCAGCAGGACCGGACCGTGCTCCCGGCGGTCCAGCGGGACATGGAGCGCCAGGGGCTGACGCCGCAGGTGGCTCTGCGGACGCAGCAGCACAACACCGCCTTCCAGGTGCTTCAGGGGGACACCGGCTATTTGGTGATGCGGGAGATTGCGGAAATGCAGAAGGATATTTGCTGGGCGGATTTGGATGAGCCTCTCGCAGGCTTGGAAATTGGCCTGGTGTGGAAGCGGGACCGGCCGCTGCTTTCTTCGGTCAGCCAGTTTGTACGGTTTGTGCAGGAACAGTTTGGAAATGGAAAAGGAAGGGAGGGCGGAGCGTGAAGCTGTCGCAGATCCGCTATTTTGTCACCGTATGCCAGTACGGCAATATGACTCGGGCGGCGGAAGAATTCCACATTTCCCAGCCGGCCCTGACCAAGGCCATCCAGGCTTTGGAGGAGGAATTTGGATTCCCCTTGTTTGATCGAAGCGGGAAAAAGTTCCGGCTGACGGCGGAAGGAAAGGTGTTTCGGGAGCAGGCGGAGGAATTGGTGGATCACGCGGACCGGGTGATCCGGGACATGCGGGAACTGGGAAACTGCCGGGGCAAGATCCACGTGGTTACCATGCCAAACATTGGCGTGTTTGTGGTATCCGGCCCTCTCTGGCAGTTTCAGCAGGAGCATCCCCAGACTCCGTTAAACGTGGTGGAAACCACCAAGAACAGCGCCTTGGAGGCGCTGGATCACGAGACGGCAGACATTGCCGTGCTGATTTCCAACCGGATTTCCCGGGAAAAATACCAGGTGCTTCCGTTTTTTCATTCCCAGGTGGTGTACTGTATGGGGCCGGAGCATCCGCTGGCAGGAAGAAAATCGGTTGTCTTCCAGGATGTGCTTCCCTATCCCATGATCTTAGAAAAAAATGACAGCCGGCAGCCTCCGGTAATCGCAAAGCAGCTGGCGCGCCGGGGGCTTACAGGCGACATCTTCCTCTGTACCCAGCAGCACGAGACAGCCTTTCAGATGGTAGGCGGGAACATTGGGTATTTTGTGATGCGGGAACTGGCAGAGCGGCAGCCGCAGCTTTGCTGGGCGGATTTGGACGAGCCGGAGGCCAGCCTGGAAATTGGCCTGGTGTGGAAGAAAAAGCGGCGGCTGGATTCGGATTCCGGCACGCTGGTACAGTTTATCAAGGAGCGGTACCGGCTGCCGGTTTAGCCTTTCCGCCGGCCCACCAGGAGCCGCGCCGACAGCAGGGCCACCAGCAGCTCCGTGGCTGGGAAGGAGCACCAGGTGCCTGGGATGCCGCCCAGCCAGGAAAGAACCAGGGCCATGGGGATCATCACCAGGAAGCCCCGCAGCAGGGAGATGGCGTGGGCCGGCCGGGGACTTCCGGAGGCGGTAAAGTACAGGGACAGGATCACGTTAAAGCCGGCAAAGGGGCAGGCGGTAAAATACAGCCGCAGCCCTTCTGCGGCAATGGCCTGGAGCTCCGGGTTCCCCTGGCTGTTAAAGACGGCGGCAATGGGCTGGGCCCCCAGGAAGATGGCGGCGTAGAGGAGCAGGGAAAGGGCCAGCATGGCGGCCAGGGCGTAGCGCAGGGTGGCCTTCATGGCGGCGGAATCCCCCCGGCCAAAGCCGCGGCTGACCAGAGGCTGGATCCCCTGGGCAATGCCGTTGAAGATGGCAATAACCACCAGGGAAAGGTTGGCAATCACCCCGTAGGCGGCGACCCCTACGTTTCCGGCCAGGCGCAGGAACACCGCGTTAAAGACAATAATCACAATCCCGGAGGAAAACTCTGTCACCAGGGAGGGAGCGCCGCTGGCCAGGATGCCGGCGGCGGTCTGCCGGTTCAGGCGGCATTTCACCGGCCGGAACTGGTTCCGCCCTTTCCGGAAGTGGGGGGACAGGATCAGCAGGCTGATGAGAGGGGCCAGGCCGGTGGCCAGCACCGCGCCAAAGATCCCCATGCCGCAGGGAAAGATAAACACCCAGTCCAGCACCACGTTGGACAGGCTGCCGCCGATCATGGCGGCCATGGAGCGCTGAGGCGCGCCGTCGTTGCGGACAAAGCACAGCAGGACGTTGTTGGTCAGGAACGCCGGGGCAAACAGCAGGATCACCTGCAGATACGTGTGGGACATGGAGAAAACCCTTCCCTCCGCCCCAAACAGGCGGAGGATCGGGCCAGGCAGGAACAGGCCGGCCAGCACAAAAAACAGGGCGGCCGCGGCGGCCAGGTACAGGGCGTGGGTAAACACCCGGTTGGCGGCTCCGTCGTTGCGCTGGCTTTTTAGGATGGAGTAGCGGGTGCCGCCGCCCATGCCGATCATCAGGCCGATGCCGTGGAGAAAATTGTAAATGGGGATGGCCAGGTTCAGGGCGGCCAGGCCGTCCGCCCCCAGGCCTAGGGAGATAAAAAAGGTATCGGCCAGGATATAGCAGGACAGGGCCAGCATTCCCAGCACATTTAAGGACGCGTAGCGGGCAAATTCCCGAAAATAAGCAGACTGGTTCATAGAAAAAACCTCCACGCCAGTCTATCACAGGGGCGGTTTTCTGTCAAGAAAAAGGCTCCTGGTTTTGTAAGGCCATATTGGCTGGAAAGTTTAAAAAGAAAGGAAATTTCCTGGATAGAAACGGAATTTATTGAATACAGCCTGCAAATCCTTTTTGACAAGGCTTTTAAATTCTGCTACACTACTTACGGACTCCTGTTTGGAGGCAGAATGTTGGTTTTGGGAAGGAGGGAATCCAAAATGGAACCACATTTTCATTTATCCCGCCGGGAAAAAGCAAATATGGT
>CALWEC010000205.1 GCA_944376945.1 uncultured Lachnospiraceae bacterium
TTTGAGATTCCGGTCCGCTATGGATTCGGCTTTGGCCTGTCCTATACGTCTTTTTCCCTTCAGATGGGATCCCTGTCTCTGGAGAACGGCCGAGTGGCCGCGGAGGTGACCGTGACCAATACCGGGCGGGAGTTTGCCGGAAAAGAAGTGGTTCAGATTTATGTATCCTGCCCCCAGGGCCGTCTCCCCAAAGAATACCGCCGTTTGGTCTGCTTTGGCAAGACCGGACTTCTGCGGCCGGGGGAATCCCAGACGCTGCGTCTTTCCTTTTCCCCGGATATGCTGGCTTCCTTTGAGGAAGAACGGGCCGCCTGGATCCTGGAACCGGGAACCTATGGGATCTGGGTGGGAAATTCGCTGGAGCAGGCGGAGCTTGCGGGAAGCCTGATTCTGGAACAGGAGGAAGTCCGGGAGCGGTGCCGGCACATCTGTCCCCGGCAGAAAGAGATTCCGTTTCTGCAGCCGGACACGGACCGGATCCGGAAGCGGCAGGAGGAGTGGATCCGGAAAACGGAAGGACTGCCGGCCCTGACGCTGCCGGCGGGAAGGGAGCAAGCGGGCCGGCCTGACCCCGGCACTCTGCCGGAAGAAGAGGATCCGGCAGAGGAGATTGCCCGGAGTCTGACGGAAGAACAGCTGATTACCATGGTCACCGGTGTGGTCCGGGGCGCTCAGGGGGAGCTGGGGAACGCCGGACAGTCGGTCCCCGGAGCCGCCGGGGAGACTGCCGGCATTCTGGAACAGGAGCCCTGGCAGGTGGCCGGAATTGTGCTGGCAGACGGGCCTGCGGGCCTGCGCCTGAACCCGTGTTACCGGGTGGTGGACGGAAAGGTGGATTTGGGATCCATCCGCAATTCCATGGAAAACGGACTGTTTGCGGAGCCGGCGGAGGAACAGGGAACTCCGTATTTCCAGTACTGCACCGCCATTCCGGTGGGAACGCTGCTGGCCCAGACCTGGGATCTGCCGCTGATGCGCCGGGTAGGCCGGATGATCGGAGAGGAAATGGAAGAGTTTGCCATAACCCTGTGGCTGGCTCCCGGCATGAATATCCATCGGAATCCTCTGTGCGGCAGAAATTTTGAGTATTATTCGGAAGATCCGCTGCTGTCCGGTATCATGGCGGCGGCCATCACCCAGGGCGTCCAGGAAATTCCCGGATGCGGCACCACCATCAAGCATTTTGCCTGCAACAACCAGGAAGACAGGCGGAAGGGATCAGACAGTATTCTGTCTGAGCGGGCCCTGCGGGAGATTTACCTGAGAGGCTTTGAGATAGCGGTGAAAACGGCGCAGCCCATGGGGATGATGACTTCCTACAATATGATCAACGGAGTGCACGCGGCCAACAGCTATGACCTGTGCACGAAAGTGGCCAGAGAGGAATGGGGCTTTGCGGGGCTGATTATGACGGACTGGACCACCACCACAACCACTACGGCAGGAATCTGTACGGCTTCCGGCTGCATCCGGGCCGGCAACGATCTGATTATGCCCGGGGCGGAAGAGGATCACAGAGATATCCGGCAGGCGCTGCGGGATGGCACGCTGGAAGTGGAAAGCCTGCGGCAGTGCGCCCGGAATGTGATTCGGATTTGCCTGTGCTCCAATCGGTATGAGGAGGCGCAGCCGTATGCCAGCCTGTGTCCCCCTGCCGCCGCGCCGGTGCAGGCGGAGTGAAGAAACGGAAAACAGTTACATCCAGCAACAGCTTTTGGAGGATTCAATATGCCAACTTATAATTTTAACCAGATCATTCCTTCCGATGAGACGGAAGTGGAGGGAATGAAGATTTTATATGCAGACAAATCGGAAGAGGGGGTCGTGCGGTATCTGAATGACGTGGTTTATGATGTCCGCAGCGGAATCCCTCTACACCTGCAGATGCTTTATCCGGATGTCCCGGTTGCCCTGCAGGCAAAACGGGAGGCAGAGCGCCGGGATCCGGAAGATCCGTTTGCCCAGCCGTCCCCGGACGGGGAAAGCCATGAGAGCGGCAAAAACCCCTATCAGAGCTCTCTGCGGATGCCCTGCGTGGTATTTGTCCAGGGATCTGCCTGGGGCAAGCAGGATTGCCACGGTACGCTTCCGCTGCTGGTGGATATTGCGCGGTTGGGATTTGTGGTCGCTTCTGTGGAATACCGTCCCGCTTACATAGAGCCTTTTCCGGGCTTTGTCTCGGATGTCAAGGCCGCGATTCGTTTCTTAAAGGCAAATTCGGAGTTATATGGAATCGATCCGACCCGCATTGCGGTCTGGGGCCATTCTTCCGGCGGCCATACGGCGCTGATGGTGGCCTCCACCGGATGGACCCGGGAATTTGACGAGGGCATTTACCCGGAACAGGATTCCAGCGTCTGCGCCTGTGTCTCCTATTATGGCGTGGCGGAGTTCAGCCCTTTTCTGGAAGGAGGAAAATTCGCGCGCCCAATCCTGTTTGATTATATCCTGGGAAAAGAAGGGGCCAAAGATCCGAAAAATGTGGCGCGGATGAGCCCGGTGACGTATATTCAGCCGGACAAACCCTGTCCGCCGTTTCTCTTGATGCACGGGGATGTGGATGCCATTGTTCCTTTTGAACAGAGCGTGATCATGTATAACAAGCTGCGCCAGTGCGGGAAACGGGCGGATTTTTACAAAGTACGGGGAGCCAACCACGGGAATTTCTTCTGGACGCCGGAGGTGCTGCGGATTACAGGACAGTTCCTGAAAGCGTATGTATAAGGGAAAAGGAGCAGATATGAAATTTGATTTTACTTCGGTCATTGACCGCACCGGACAGGATTCGATCGCCATTGACAGCGTAGGAGTTAAGCGATTGGGAAGTGAACCCGACCGCCCCCGGGAAGGCTTTGATTTTATCCCGATGTGGGTGGCGGATATGAGCTTTGCCACCTGTCCAACGGTGGTAGAAGCTATTCGGAAAAGGCTGGATCATCCTCTGTTCGGCTATTCCCGCACCAGGCAGGAATACTACGACCGCATTATACAATGGCAAACCTCCCGCCATGGCCATGAGGGCCTGAAGGCAGAATATATCGGATATGAAAATGGGATGCACGGCTTTATCACCAGTGCTATTCAGATCCTCAGCCAGCCCGGGGATAAGGTGCTGGTTCACAGACCCACGTATGTGGGATTCTCCATGGATATCCAGCAACAGGGGAGAGTCCCTGTTTATTCGGAGTTGGTTCAGGATGAGCAGGGCATTTACCGGATGGACTATGAGGATATGGATGCCAAGCTGAAGGAAAACAAGATCCATGTGGCTATTTTCTGTTCGCCCCACAATCCTACCGGCCGGGTATGGGAGCGCTGGGAACTGGAGAAAGCCATGGAGGTTTTTGAGAAGAATGAGTGCTATGTGATCAGCGATGAGATCTGGTCCGATATCCTGATGTCCGGCCATCCGCACATTCCGACCCAGCAGGTAAACGAATGGGCCAAACAGCACACAGCGGCTGCCTATGCTCTCAGCAAGACGTTTAATCTGGCGGGCATGAGCGCCAGCTATCATGTGATTTATAATCCCTATCTGCGGGACCGGATCTGCGCGTACAGCGCACATACCAGTTACAACTATCAAAGTGTCCTGACCATGCACGCTCTGCTGGGAGCCTACAGTGAAACCGGCTGCGAGTGGGTAGAGGAACTGAACCAGGTTCTGGAACAGAATTGCCGGTATATGGTGGAAAAACTCAATTCGGTGGAAGGAGTCCGGGTACAGATGCCGGAGGGAACATACATGCTTTTTGTGGATTTTACGGGATACTGTGCACGGACCGGTAAAACACAGCAGGATATTTTGAAAGCGGGCTGGGCTGTAGGTGTCGGCTGGCAGAACGGGGTTTCTTTCGGTGGTCCTTGCCATATCCGGATGAACCTGGCCGTTCCATT
>CALWEC010000206.1 GCA_944376945.1 uncultured Lachnospiraceae bacterium
CACGGCAGGCCGTATCTTCCTGGACGGCCAGGATATTACCGAAAAAAGCATCACCGACCGGGCCAACCTGGGCATCAGCTACGCCTTCCAGCAGCCGGTCCGCTTTAAGGGCGTCCAGGTGCTGGATCTGATCCGCCTGGCCGCCAAAAAGAAGCTGTCCGCCGCGGACGCCTGCCGGTATCTCTCCGAGGTGGGCCTGTGCGCCAAGGACTATATCAACCGGGAGGTCAACGCCAGCCTTTCCGGCGGGGAGCTGAAGCGGATTGAGATTGCCACGGTGCTGGCGCGGGCCAGCAGGCTTTCCGTTTTTGACGAGCCGGAGGCCGGGATTGACCTGTGGAGCTTCCAAAACCTGATCCAGGTGTTTGAGCGGATGCGCAGCCAGACCCAGGGCTCTATTATCATTATCTCCCACCAGGAGCGGATCCTAAACATTGCGGACCGGATTGTGGTGATCGCCGACGGCCGCGTGGCCAAATCCGGCGCCCGGGAGGAAATCCTGCCGGAAATTCTGGGCACCGCCTCTGCGGTGGACGCGTGCAAGTTTTATCAGGAGGACAAGTAAATGCAGGGGATAGACGAGATCCAGCTGCGCCTGCTGGAGGAAATCGCGGGGCTTCATGAGGTCCCCGAAGGCGCTTTCAACATCCGGGCCAACGGCCAGCTGGCCACCCGCCGCAACACCGCCCATATCGAGATTGTCTCCAAGGAGGACGGGTCGGGCATTGACATCCACATTAAGCCGCACACCAAAAAGGAAAGCGTCCACATCCCGGTGGTGCTGAGCCAAAGCGGCCTGAAGGATCTGGTTTACAACGATTTCTATATCGGGGAGGACTGCGACGTGGTGATTGTGGCCGGCTGCGGCATCCACAACGGCGGGGACGCGGCCACCCAGCACGATGGTATCCACCGCTTTTTCGTTGGGTAAGGCTCCCGGATTCAATACGTAGAAAAGCACTACGGCAGCGGGGACGGCCGGGGGCAGCGGATTATGAACCCGACCACGGAAGTGCACTTGGACGAGGATTCCTACATGGAGATGGAGATGGTGCAGATTAAGGGAGTGGATTCCACCTGCCGGAGCACGGTGGTGGACGCCGCCGCCGGCGCCAAGCTGGTGATCCAGGAGCGCCTTTTGACCCACGGCACCCAGGAGGCCACCAGCGAGATTGTGGCCAACCTGAACGGGGCCGGCTCCAGCGCCAATATCCTCTCCCGCTCGGTGGCCAAGGAGGATTCCCACCAGGTTTTCCTGGCCAAGATTTTCGGCAACGCGCCCTGCGCCGGCCACACCGAGTGCGACGCCATCATCATGGACAACGCCAAGGTGCGCTCCATCCCGGAGATTACCGCCAATCATCCGGACGCGGCCCTAATCCACGAGGCGGCCATCGGCAAGATTGCCGGGGAGCAGATCGTCAAGCTGATGACCCTGGGCCTCACCGAGGAGGAAGCGGAAAACCAGATTGTCAACGGATTCTTAAAGTAAAGTTTTCGGATACGGTGCCAAAGCGGGGGCCTTCCCATGGGAAAGCCCCCGCCTTCTTTTTACAGTTCGTCCGCCTGCCCCTTGGCGTCCCGCAGGTGGCGCACCAACAGCTGCCGCACCGCCGGGTACTCGCCCAGCCCCTTGAGCACGCAGGAAACGGAAAAGCCCTCTTTTTCCAGCCGGTGTTTCCAGGAGTCCTCCTCCTCCCCCGCCATGTCGTTGCGGGCGTGGTCCCCGGCCACAATCATAAAGGGGGCCAACACCACCCGGGATGGCCGGGCCTCCCGCAGCTGGTTCAGCAGGGATTCCATGGACGGGTAGGCCTCCACCGTCCCCAGATGGATGTTGGGATAGCCGCTGTCCTTAAACTGGTAATCCAGGGCCGCGTACACCGAATTGGCATAGTGGGTGGTCCCGTGGCCCATCAGGACCAGCGCTTCCTCTTTCTTTAAACCGGAAAATTCCTCCGCTACCGCCTCCACCACCAGGCGGCAGTCCTCCTGGCTGGTCAGCAGCGGCGTGCCAAAGGTAAGGGAGCGGAACGATTCCTGCCAGGCCAAGGCGTCCGCCTTCATCTGATCGTTTTCCACGCCGTTTACAATGTGGGTGGGCTGCACCAGCACGTCCGTCACCCCGTCCCGGAGCATCCGCTCCATGGCTTCCGTCACCCCGTCAATGGCCAGCCCCTCCGTCCGCAGCAGCTTCCGGCGGATCATGCCGCTGGTCCAGGCCCGGTATACCGGAAGCTCCGGAAAGGCCGCGGCAAAATCTTTTTCGATGGCCTCGATGGCGGCCACCCGGGCCTCCTCGAAGGAGGTTCCGAAGCTGACGGCCAGAATGGCCTGCTTTCTCTCTTTGTTTCCCCATGCGCCGCCCCGGTAGGGCCGCTCCTGGATCTGCTCCAGCGCCGCCTCCAGTTCCTCCAGGTTCCGGGGAACCGGCAGGGAGGACGAAAGGAGCCCCTTCCCGCATAGACATTCAAAAATCCGCAGGCATGCCGTCTGCTCCCGCCGGGACGGCTCCTGTGTTACGTTCTCACCCATATCCTGTACTCCTTTTCCGGCCGCGCCCGGCGAAAGCCCGCCTTCCGCGCGCCGCTGTTTTCTTCCGCTTACCGGCCTGCCTGGATCTCCCGCAGGGACTGTACCAGCTCCGCCGCGCAGCCCTCGTCCCGGGTGACCACCAGCACCGTGTCGTCCCCGGCAATGGTTCCCAGCACCCCCGGCCAGTCCATGGAATCCATGGCGGCGCAGACCGCCTGGGCCATCCCCGTGTCGCTGTGGATGACCACCAGGTTCTGGGCATAGTCCACCGTCCGCACCATGGCCTGGTAGAGAGAATAAAATTTATGCGGCGCATGGTATTTTTCCGAAGGTTTTCCCACCTCATAATAGTAACCGCCGTTTCCGGCGGTTTTTACCAGCCGCAGTTCCCGGATGTCCCGGGAGATGGTAGCCTGGGTCACCGGAAAGCCTTCTTCCTCCAGACGCCGGGAAAGTTCGTTCTGCGTGGCAATCCGCTCGCTGGCAATCAGCCGCAGGATCGTCTCCCTCCGGGTTGTTTTGGCGCTGTTTCCATCCCGGGCATCTTTCTTTTCCTTGGAAGCCATAAGCACTCCTCCTGCCTGATCCTTCTTGCGTCTATCTCTTATAGAATATTATTCGCTATTCCGGTATAATTATACATTTTCTCCTGAAAAAAAGCAAGGGGAGATTCCCTCTCCCCTACCTTTTTTCCTGCTTTCCCCCTTCCGGCTCCTGGTTCATGCGCGCCATCACCTGCTGCAGGATCCGGTCGATCCGGGGGTTTTCCGTCAGCGAAACCTGACCCATCTCCGCCTCCGGAAGCGGCTTTCCATCCTGTGTCCTGGATGCTACCACCATCATGGGAATGCCTCCTTCTGTCCCCCTTGCGCTGTCGTGGGACGTAAGTCTGTACAGCGAAAGTATAGACAGCCAGGACAGGATTTATTCTTTTACTTCCGGATCACGTAATCCGCTTTTCTGGCTTTGGCCTCCGGCAGTTCCTCATCCGGGTAGCCTAAAATACAGGCTCCCACGCCACGGAAGGTCTCCGGCAGCCCCCACTCCTTCAGCAGTTCCTTTCCCTCCGGGGAATCGAACATTTCCTTCTCCCGGTTGATCCAGCAGGAGCCTAAGCCTGCCGCGTAGGCGGCGTTCATCAGGTTTCCCATCACCAGGCTGCAATCCTGCACATAATTGGGATGGCTCCCCTCCGCCAATACCAGGATGACCGTAGGCGCGCCATAGTAAGGGTCGGAGCTGCCGCCCATTACGGCCCGGTTCATCTGGGAAAGCTTTTCCCGCAGGGCCGGATCCTGTACCACCACCATCACCGGATCCTGGCGTCCCATGGCGGTAGGCGCGTAGGTCCCAGCCTCCAGCACCTTTTGAAGCAGTTCCTCCGAAACCTGCTCCGCCTTGTACTTCCGGATGCTTCTTCTCTTTTTCAGAGCGTCCAAAACTTCCTGCTGCATACAAATGCCTCCTTCCTGCCGCGCTCTCCGCGGCCGATACGCCTGGCGGCTTTAGCCGCCGGGACGGCTACTCCTGCGGGGAATCCTGCCCCATCAGGTGTGTGATAAACTGGGCGGCCGTCCGGCCGGACATGCCGCCGTGCCGCAGCTCCCAGGCATTGGCCTTCTGCAGAAGCTCCGCCTCCTCCATGTCGATTTGGCTGCGCTGGGCCAGCGTACGGACAATGTTTTGAAATTCCTTTTTCTCCGGCTTTCCATAGTAGATGGTGACGCCGAACCGGTACGCCAGGGACAGCTTTTCCTGCACCGTGTCGGAGCTGTGGAGCTCGTCGTCCGCCTCCCGCTTGTCCGTAAATTTCTCCCGGATCAGGTGGCGGCGGTTGGAGGTGGCGTAGATCAGCACGTTTTCCGGCCTCCGCTCCAGCCCTCCTTCGATTACCGCCTTCAGGTACTTGTACTCAATCTCAAAGTCCTCAAAGGACAGGTCGTCCATGTAAATAATAAATTTGTAGTTCCGGTTTTTTATCTGGTGGATGACCGCCGTCAAATCCTGGAACTGGTGCTTGTAAATCTCAATCATCCGCAGGCCCCGGCCGTAATACTCGTTAAGGATGGCTTTAATGCTGGAAGATTTCCCAGTGCCCGCGTCCCCAAAAAGCAGGCAGTTGTTGGCCTTCCGGCCGGATACAAACGCCTCCGTATTTTCCACTAGCTGCCGCTTCTGGATTTCGTATCCCACCAGATCGGAAAGCTGGATATGCTCGGTCTTGGTAATCGGCACAATCTGGGTCTGGCCATCCAGCGTATGCTCCACTTTAAAAGCCTTGTGGAGGCCAAATTTGCCTACGCCGAACTCCTTATAAAACTGGGCTACGCAGTCCAGAAACTCCTCCGGCGTCCGGGTAGCCGCCAGATGCAGGCTCAGTTCCTCAATTCGGTCCCGGATCCGGGTGTTAAAGACCTTGCTGGCCCCGGTGGCGCTGCGGTAATGCTTCAGGATCCCAAACAGTTCCAGGCCCAGCCGGCGGTCCAGGTCTTCCAGGTCACAGGCAAAAAGCTCCTGGAAAATCTGGAAATCGTGGAGGGCCAGGGTATTGATATCCCCGTCCACCCGGCCGCGGATCTCACAGGTAGTGCTGAAGGCGTTCTCATGGTTGGCCAGGATATAGGCCAGGAAATTGTGCCAGACATTCCCCTCAAAGCCGTGGGTATTGGCCATTTCCACCAGGCCGTTTAGGGCGGCGTATACCTGCTCCTTCCCCTGGCCTTCCAGCAGCCGGCACATGCGGTCAAACAGCTCCTGGTGTTCAAAATTCCGGTATAAAATCATTTCTTTTTTCATTCTGCCAGCTCCTAACAATTCCCCAGGATCCGGCAAAGCGCCGTCTCCTCCCTTAAGCCCATCAGGGCGTTGCGTACCCCGGGATCCTGCAGGTTCCCTTCCACATCCACAAAGAACCGGTACTCCCAGTTCCGGCCCGGGATCGGCCGGGATTCAATCTGGGTCAGGTTCAGGCCGTTGTACGCGAAATGGGACAGCATCCGGTACAGGCTGCCTGTCTCATGGCGGCATTCCAGGCACAGGCAAAGTTTGGAAGCCTCCCGCCGGTACAGCTTTTCCTTGGTGACAATCACAAAACGGGTGGTATTGTCGCAGCTCTTCTGAATTGAGGAAGCCAGCACCTGCAAGCCGTACAGGCTGGCCGCCGCCTGGCTGGCCACTGCCGCCTGGCTGCGGTTCCCCCACTCCGCCACCATTTTGGCGCTGGCCGCCGTGTTGCTCTCCGGCACCTGCTCCCACTGGGGGTGGCGGGCCAGATACGGGGCGCACTGCATCAGCGCCTGGGGATGGGAGTGTACCTGCCGGATGTCCTCCAGGGAGGCTCCCGGCACGCCCAGAAGGCAGTGGACCACCGGCAGGGACATCTGGGCCACCAGGCAGACGTCAAAGCGAAGCAGCGAATCGTACACGTCCGTCACCGCTCCTGCGGAGGAATTTTCTATAGGCAGCACCCCGTAACCGGCGCGCCCTTCTTCCACCGCCTGCAAAACCGCCCCATGGTTGGGCACCGAAAACAATTCTCCCTGCCCTCCGGAAAAGCCAACCGCCGCCTCGTAGCCAAAACCGCCTTCTACGCCGGCATAGGCCACCCGCCGGCCTTCCTGGGGCAGTTCCTCCACCATGGAAAAGCCGCTGGGCTCGTCCTTTCCATGTTCCGCCAGCATCTGGTACTCCCGCCGTCGGCTGATGGCCATAATATGGGACAGGATCTCCCGCATATCCTGGCTGTCCTGGGGGGATTCCAGATAGCCGCCCACCCGCTCCAAATTCTGCCGTTCCCGCTCCGGGTCCAATACCGCCTTGCCCACCCCAATCTTATAGTCCGCCACCTGGCAGACCAGGCGCATCCGCTCTTCAAACAGCCTTGCCAGCTGCTCGTCTATGCCATTGATCTGTGTCCGAATGGCTCCCAAATCCAATTCCACGTTTTTCCTCCTGTCCCGTCAATGTTCCTCGCCTGTAATCCGGATCTGGCACATACGCATGGCCGCCAGCGCGTTGGCATGGCTCTCCGGCGTCACCCCAGCGCAGCAGGAAGCGTCCACGGAGATGGGGATCTCCGGCAGGGCCGCCTTCAGCAGCAGCGCGTTGGAAATCACACAGATGTCCGTGCACAGGCCTACCAGCTCGATCTCCTCCGGCTGCTCCCGCTCCGCCAGCCGGGCCAGGGCCAGGCTGCCAAAGGTAGGTTTCGGCAGCTGCACACAGTCCTTGGCCAGATCCCGCAGCTCTGGCACCAGCTGCCAGCCAGGGGTCCCCTGGATACAGTGGCGGACCGGAAGGTTCCGGCCTTCCTGGGTCTCCAGATAGTCCTCTCGATGGGTGTCCAGCGTAAAAACCACCTGGACGCCTTCCTTCCGGGCCTCCTGGATCTTCCTCCGCACCGGCTCCACAATGGCCTGGGCCTCCGGCGTCCCCAGCGTGCCACTGACAAAATCCACCTGCATGTCCACTGCCACCAATAGTTTCTTCATGCCTTGTAAGTTCCTTTCGCTTCCCAAGATTTTCCGGTCCTGATTGCGGCCGGGGCCGCCGCCCGGCGGAAGTTGATAACAAAAAACCTGGATTCTCTTTATCCGAATCCAGGTCTGTCGCGTAGCGGAGAAGGGATTTGAACCCCTGACACCACGGGTATGAACCGTGTGCTCTCGCCAACTGAGCTACTCCGCCATATAATGGGGCCTATAGGGCTCGAACCTATGACCCTCTGCTTGTAAGGCAGATGCTCTCCCAGCTGAGCTAAGACCCCATGTTCGTCGCCTTATTTTTGACCGCCTAGTAAGTATACTTGGTTCCGGCAAAATTGTCAAGTCTTTCCTGCCGGTTTTTTAAAGAATTTTGACCGGAATTTTGAGGGGAATTTTGGCAGAATTTTGAGAGAATTTTGACAGAATTTCGAGAAAATTTTGGCAGAATTTTAACCGGCCCTCCGCCCATGTTTTTTACACAAACAGAACCCTCTATGCTATACTGGGAACCGGAGGGGAAAAACCATGCTGCGATTTCTAATCAACCCACATTCACGTTCCGGAAAAGGGAAAGCCGTCTGGAAAAAGCTGCAGGCGGCGCTGCCCCAAGGCTTGGAATACCAGGCGTTTGAAACCTGCGCGCCCGGCCAAGGCATCTCCCTGGCCGCCGCCCTTACCGAAAAAAAGGAGG
>CALWEC010000207.1 GCA_944376945.1 uncultured Lachnospiraceae bacterium
CTCCGCCGGTTCGGTGGGCTCCTCCACCGGCTGGGTAGGCTCCTCCGCCGGTTCCGTAGGCTCCTCCGTAGGCTGGGTAGGTTCCTCCGCCGCCGTAAAGCTCCACTGGCCTTTGGCGGTTACCACGTTTCCTTCCACCGTCACCGTCCAGCCGGAAAAGCTCCACACGCCCTCTTTTCCGTCCTTCTCTCCCTTTACCGTAGTCTGGCTGTTAAAGGCTGTGTCCACAGCATCCTTGGCATCCTCCAGGGTGCCGTATGTTTGGGCGTCCGAAGGCAGCGCCTGGCCTTCCGGCGCCTCCTTGCCCCAATCGTACTGGATGGTATAGGTTTCCTTTTCTTTGGCGTACACCGTAATGCGCAGCTCTCCTATTTTGTATTCGCCATCTGCCACCGGCAGGTTATACGCCTGCTGGATGGTCACAGAATCATCCAGATTTTCAAAGGCAATGGTGTTGTCCGCCGCATTGTAGCGGACCTTAACCGCCGTATCGCCGCTGGATATTGCCTTTGCCCCTTCAAAGGAAATGGGATTTCCGTCCGGCCCTATGTAGGGATTCTCTATCACCAGCCGCCCATCTTCCATCTCCAGCGGTTCTTCCCGGCCATAGGAAACCGACTCCCGAAACGGGAAGCCCTCCTCTCCCTCCGCATGCCGGATTCCTTCGGCTGTCAGCTTCCGCAGCTGCGGCACAAAGGAAAAATCCGTCACCTGGTTATCGCCCAGGCCCAGGATCTCCAGATTTTCCAGACGGGCCACCCCGCTCATATCCCGGATCTCATTTCCGTTCAGCCCCAGCCGTTCCAGGCCCACCGGCAGCTGTGCGCAGAAATCCACATGGGTCAGTTCATTGGCATTCAGCACCAAGGTCTTCAGCTCCTGCAAAGGCGCGAACATCACGGTATCCGCATCCGTCACCTGGCAGTAGGGCATATCCAAGCGTTCCAGCTTAGTCAGGGATTCAATGGTTTCCTGGTAGCCCTCCCGGTTTTCGGAAGTGATCTCCACCTTTTCCAGATTCAGTTCCGTCAAAGGGTATCCCTTCAGCGGAGTAATATCCGTAATCTCATTTTGGCCTTCCAGGTCTACCTTCTGAAGATGCGGAAATTCCTGGCCTGCCAGAGCCGAGAGATCCTTCAGGGCAGCGCACCGGAAACCGTCCAATTTTTGAAGATTGGGGCAGTTCTCATAGGAAATCCCATCCAGCGTGGTAAACTGCGGGCAGCTGTCTATGTGCAGCGATGTCAGGTTAGGCTTTTCTCCCAGCGCGGAAAGGTCTTTCAGAAAATCATTTTGGTCTATGGTAAGAGACGTCAGCTTCTCCAGTCCCGCTATGGGCTGCAGATCCTGTATATCCCCCGACAGATACAGCGACTTCAGGTTCACCGCATACTGGATCCCCGTAAGGTTGGATACGCCATCTTTCGATTCCAAGCGCAGCGACGTCAGGGATTCCATTTCCCCCTGGGTAACCGCCGCGTCCGGCTCCCGGTCCGTTCCCTCCGCTTCTCCCAGCGCTTCATTTACCACCGCCCGGAATTTGGCGTCTGGGATGTCCACCAAATCCTCCGTCCCTGCGAAAACAGAGGCCGGCGCCAGGCAGACGGCCCAAAGAAACGCCAGCAATATGAAAATTCCCGTTTTTTTGAATCCCATATTTCCTTTCTCCCTTCTGCTTACATGGCTGTCTTTTCTTATTTTAGCCGGGAATCTTTTTTCTGTCAATGCTGGGACGCCGCTGTTATCATACCCCCTTGAAATTTGAAAGAGTAGGACACGAAATAGGACACGCACAACAAAAAACCCACGGCTTCCCGTGGGTTTCAGAGTGGAGCATAGGGGATTCGAACCCCTGGCCTCTTGACTGCCAGTCAAGCGCGATCCCAACTTCGCCAATGCCCCGTGCAACTCAAGCTTTTATAGTATACCATAGATTTTCAAAAATGCAAGTAGATTTTTTACTTTTTTTCGGGTATACTGGTCTGAGAAAAAATACGGCGAAAATCGGCGGCGTACGCCGCCTGGAAAGGGCCCAATATCAATGTGGATTGCGGATCATTGGAAGGACTATGAGGTGCTGGATACCAGCAGAGGAGAAAAACTGGAGCGCTGGGGGAAATACATCCTGGTGCGGCCGGATCCCCAGGTGCTGTGGGATACGCCCCGGAAGTTTTCTGGATGGAAGAAGCCCAACGCACACTACCACCGGAGCGCCCGGGGCGGAGGGCAGTGGGAATTTTTCAGCCTGCCGGAGCAGTGGAGCGTCCGCTACCGGGAACTGACCTTCCATCTGAAGCCATTCAGCTTTAAGCACACTGGCCTGTTTCCGGAGCAGGCGGTAAACTGGGACTGGTTTTCCCAAAAGATCCGGGAGGCCGGTCGGCCGGTGAAGGTGCTGAACCTGTTCGCCTACACAGGCGGCGCTACCTTGGCGGCGGCCGCCGCCGGAGCGGCCGTCACCCACGTGGACGCCTCCAAAGGCATGGTTTCCTGGGCCCGGGAAAACGCAAAATCCAGCGGCCTGGAGAACGCCCCCATCCGCTGGATTGTAGACGACTGCATGAAATTTGTGGAAAGGGAAATCCGCCGCGGCAATCACTATGACGCGGTGATTATGGACCCTCCCTCCTACGGCCGGGGCCCTAAGGGAGAGATCTGGAAGATTGAGGACGCCATCCATCCCCTGGTAGCCTCCTGCGCCCAGCTGCTGTCGGAACAGCCGCTGTTCTTCCTGATCAACTCCTACACCACCGGCCTGGCCCCCGCTGTGCTGTCCTACCTGCTGGGGCTGGAGGTTGCCTCCCGGTTTTCCGGCGTCCTCCAAGCCCAGGAGGTAGGCCTTCCGGTAGCCTCCACCGGCCTGGTGCTGCCCTGCGGCGCTTCCGGCCGCTGGGAAAGCAGCCGGTAAGCCTATTGTCCCTTCCTTACCCTAGCCGGTGCATCAGATCCTTGTTCCGCGTGTACAGCTCCCGGAAAATTTTCTGGTACTCCTGATACAGGGCAAAGTTCCCCGGCTCCGGCCGGTACACATCCTGCACGTGGATAAATTGGCGCAGATCCTGGAAAGACTGGCAGCGGCCTGCGCCGATCATGGCCATCAGCGCGTCCCCATAGGCCGCGCCTACGCTTACCTGCGCCACCTGGACCGGCTTTCCCAGGATATCCGCCACGCACTGCATCCACACTGGGTTCTGGGTTCCCCCTCCTACCGCCAGGATATTCCGAACCGGCACCTGCATCTCCTCCAAAATATCCAAATGCTGGGCAATGGAATACCCTACCCCTTCCAGGGCGGAACGGCAGATGTGCCCTCGGGTATGGCTGAGCTTCAGGCCAAACAGCATGCCTTTGGCCTGAGGATCGTTCAGCGGCGTCCGCTCTCCGGCAAAGTATGGCAGCGTAATCAAGCCGTCCGCTCCCGGAGGGACCTCCCCGGCCTCCTGGGCCATCCGGGCAAAGGCGTTTTCCCCGCCTTCCGCCTCCTGGGCCAGGGCGTCCGGGTACAATAGGTTCCGGCACCAGCGGGTCAAGGTTCCCGCCGCGTTGGTCCCGCCGGAAACGCTGTACGTGCCGGGGATGGTAAAGCTGTTTCCCCACAGCCGGTCATCCTGGGACAAACGATCGGTGCAGCAGTACAAAAACAAGGTGGATCCAAACTGCAGCATCACATCCCCCGGCTCCAGGACCCCGGTGCTGATGGCTTCCGCGGTAGAGTCTCCGGTTCCCGTGATCACCGGGGTTCCCGGGGCCAGCCCAGTCTCCGCAGCCGCCTGCTCCGTCACATAGCCTGCCAGCCCCGTCACCGGCTGAGGGGCCGCCAGCTGATCCGGGCGGCAAAACAGCCGGTACGCCTCCCCTTCCTCCGCCCGCTCCCGGTACAGAGGCCGGAAGGAGGCGTCCTCCAAAAACTCATCGATCACATAATTTCCCGTTAGCTTTGCGGCCAGATAGGAAGGCCCTGTCAGAAATTTGTACGTCTGCCGGTACACCTCCGGCTCGTTCCGCCGGATCCACAGGATCTTAGGCGCCACGTCCCCGGTGCATAGCGGGCGGCCAAACAGCCTTCTTTCCTTTTCCTCCCCGTAATATTCCTGCAGCCAGCGGATCTCCTCCACCGCCCGGGAGTCAATGCCGTACAGAATCGCCTTCCGCAGCGGGCGGCAATCCTGGTCCACCGGCAGGCAGTCGCTTCCCAGCGTGCTGGCGCCGATACAGCGGATCTGCTCCGGGCCAATGGACGCGGCCGCCAGCAGCGCCTGGGAAAGCCTGCAAAAATCTCCCCACCAGACCGCCTCCGCGTCCTGTTCAAAATATCCGTTCCGGGGATTTTCCATCTCATGCCGGACCCACTCCCGCGCAACAATCTCCCCGGCCTGGTTTACCAAAACCCCCTTGGATTCATACGTGCCGATATCAATCCCCAGATAGAAGCCGTCCTCCATCCCGCCACCTCAATTTCCCAGGGACCTGCGGAAGTCTTTTACCACGGCCATAAAGGCTTTCACCCGCTCCCGGTCCGCATGGCCGTTAAAAGCTCCCCCGGTTTTAAAGGCCGTACCTACGCAGGCGCCGTCCGCCAGCGCCAGCATCTGCGGCGCGTTTTCCATGGTGCAGCCGGTATTGCAGAACACCGGGACGCCGCCGGACACTTCCTTCACCTGGCGGATCAGGTCAATACTGGTTTCCGACCCGGCGTTCTCCCCGGAAACGCAAAGGCCGTCCGGGAAGCACTGGAACACCAGGGACTTGGTGATCTTCTGAATATTCCGCTGGCTGATGTACACATCCGTCTCCGGATTCACCTTGAAAAGCATCCGCACCGACTCTGCCCCCAGCTCCTTCCGGCGGCGGATATAGGCGGCCACATTGGTGCCGGTAATCCCGCCTTCGCCCAGATAAGCGCCGGAAAAGGCGTTGCGGACAAAATCCGCCCCCACCGCCGCCGCCATCTCGATGGTAGCCCGGGGGCTACGGACTACATTCACCCCAAAAGGCACCCGGATGTCCTCCTTCAGACGCCCTACAATGTAGGAAATCGCCGAGATGGTAACCGGAGAGGCTTCCTCCTCATAGGGCATACTAAACTCATTGGCAATCAGGATGCCGTCCACGCCCCCGTCCTGAAGGGCATGCAGCTCCTCCCGCCCCTGGCGGACCACCTGCTCAATGGTATCCTCCGGACGGTACAGCGGATCCCCCGGAAGCGGGCGCAGATGCAAAAGCGCGATGATTGGCTTTTTAACCTGAAACAATTCCTCGGTCCACATACTTGACTCCTCCTCTGAATGCTCCTTGCGCAGGGGATTCTCCCCAAAATTGTTATGCAAATGTTATGTCAAATGTAAC
>CALWEC010000208.1 GCA_944376945.1 uncultured Lachnospiraceae bacterium
CGTTGCGAATGAAAGCATACCAAATCAAAGTCCTTTTAAAAAACGCCAAGCCGCCGGTCTGGAGGCGCTGTCGGATCCCGGCGGGAATCACCTTTTCGCAGCTGGCGCTGATTTTGGAAGACATCACCGAATCGGAGCCGTCCGCCGAATACGAGTTTGAATTTTATCAGGCGGGCATCCGCGTGCTGGAGTGGAAGGAAGAAACCTGGAGGGCGGATTCCTTCTATTATGATCTTTTCTGCGCCTCCGATACGTTTGTCAACAAGCTGCTGAAGGAGGAAGCCTGGTTTACATTCCGGCCTGGGGACGGCCGCCAATACCGGGTCGAGCGGGAACGCTGCCTTTCGGAGGCCATCCCGTTTCCGGAGGTGGTCAAACAGCAGGGGAATCCGCAGGCCTGCGGGTGGTCGGAGCCGGAGGCGGTGAACCGGCGGATGGAACAGCGCTGTCCCATCCGGTATGGGACAGCGGATCACAGGACCTTTGAGGAACTGAGAAGTGAAAGGGAGGAAGGCCACTGGGGGCTGACGGGGACGGTCCGGCCGAAAAGCAGAACCGGCCGTAGGAAAGAGTCCGTGGATTCGCGGATGCAGGAAATAAGCGACGCTCTCCGGCACCAGGATACGCAGGTACTGGCGGAGAAGCTTCGAAAAGCCAGCGGCGTGATGAGCGGGGAAACGCCGGATGTGGACGCTCTTCGGCGGTTGCTGGAGGAGGAGGCAAGAAAGATCCGGCAGGGGATTCGGGAAGAGGGCTTCGGACGTGACGAGAGCTGGGAGGAATCCAGAAACCCGGAGATCCAAGACTTCCTTATGGAGGAGACCAAGGAGACGCTGCGGGAAATAGCGCAGGGGCTGAAGCTTCCCTATGGTCGGACGCTTCGAAAAGAACAGCTGGCAGAGGCCATCCGGGACGAAATCCTAAAGCCGGAGGTGATGGAGAGACGGATGCTGCTTCTTAGCGATGCGGAGATCCAGGCCTTTGAAACGGCATTGGCCAAGGAACGCGGATTTTATCCGAATCCGGAGGAACTCGCGCATCTGGAAAAGCTCTATGATCTGACTTACGTGGCCCTGTACGTGGACGACTACGCGGAAGTGCCCCGGGCAGTGGCTGAGACGTATCGGATCATCAACACGGAGACCTTTCAGGAAAAGCGGCGGGAAACCTACTGGCTGTACCATTGCCTGCGGCTGGTGCCGCTGTTCTACGGATGCGCGCCGGTTTCCGTCTTTTGCCGGCTGCTGAAGCGGTGTCTGGGGCACAGCGTAACCCAGAGCCAACTGGAGACGCTTTGGGAGAACCTTCCGGAACCCTTGAATCCATGCGTGCTGCAGGACGGACGGGTGATTTATAAAGAGATTCTGCAAAATCACCTGTATTTGAAAATAGAGGAAAGCCAGGGGAGAAAAACCTTCTATCTTCCGGAACCCAAGGAGATCCTGGAATACACGGAAAACGGATATCCGGTATCGGATCCGTATTACCGAAAACTGAAAACGTTTCTCGTGGGGGCGCTGCAGGTGGGTCTGGACAAAGCGGAGGAGTATATGCCGGCGATCTGGGACCGGTTCGGCATGGGGTACGCTCTGTCCGATATCGTGGATTTTTTGGAGGCGGAAGGGGTAAAATTTACCAGTGCCGAACAGATTCGGACCTTTGTCCAGCTGATGATGGAGGTGAACAATCACACCAGGATGGTGGTCAACCGAGGGTGGACGCCCAATGAAATGGCCGCCGGAAGATCGCCGATGCCAAGGGGAAAACTGCCGACGCTGATCCCCATGAGCAGCGAGGCGGCGAGGCTGCTGGGGGAGGTATCGGAGGATTTGACGAAAAAAGGGTTTCAGGTGGATCTGGAGCACGGCGCGGAAGAAGTGCCCACCTTTTCCATGCCGGACGGCATTTCCGGAAAGACTGTGGTGGGAAAGAAAAAGATTTACCCCAACGATCCATGCCCGTGCGGAAGCGGGAAAAAGTATAAAAACTGCTGTGGAAGGAAGCGGTGAGAGGGTTTGATGTTCCCCGCGTAGCGGGGGTGATCCTTAATTGTAATAGATTAGCAATGCCGGATCCAATGGATTCCCTGCGTAAGCGGGGATGATCCTCGGGTCTTGGCTCGATAGCCGGTGCCCTCCGGGTATTCCCCGCGCCGCGGGGCTCTTTGAATTCGAGAAACCGCTGGTGCCCTGGCGGGAAACCTGCTAAGATAAAAGCGATAAAACCAGCGGTTCTCTCTGACAGAAAAGGAAGCGGCTTCTATGACAAAACCTTCATTTTCCACCCCGGTAAAATGCCTGGCGGCCAAAACCGACCGGGAGGACAGCAGCCTTTGGCTGCCTCTCTGGATGCACGCCAAGGATACGGCGGGGGCCATGGATTTCCTGGTGTGGCAATGGCTGCCGGATGCGGCCAAAAAGGCGACGGGCTTGGAGGAAGAGCGCCTGGCCGCGGTGGCCCGTTTCCTGGGGACGGCTCACGATTTGGGGAAGGCCACGGCGCTTTTTCAGAGTACAATTTTACCGGCCATTCCGGAGGCGAGAGAGCGCCTGGGGCGGATTGTAGAAATCCCATTGGAATTTAAGGAACGGGCCCAAACGCCTCATGCCCGGGCCAGCGAAGCCATTCTGTGTGAACTGGGCTGCCCCCGCGGATTGGCTTCCGTGGCGGGAGCGCATCATGGCAAACCGCAAAGGGAAACCTTCAACGACCGGATCCAGAAACAACTGGAGATACACCGGCGTCACTATTGGGGAACGGGGCCTAAGGACGTATGGCATGGATTTTGGCGGGAGCTGTTTGAGGGGGCCTTGGCAGAGGGCGGCTTTTCCTCTGCCGGGGAATTGCCGGCGCTCAGCATCTCCACAGAATTACTCTTGTCCGGCCTTTTGATTATGGCGGACTGGATTGCCAGCAATACCCGGTATTTCCCTTTGATTTCGGTGGAAGACCTGGGGCGGGAGGAGATGTATCCGGAGCGGGTGGAGCGCGCCTGGGAGGAACTGGGGCTGACGGAACCGTGGCGCGGCCTCTATGCAGCGATGAATGAAAGCAATTTTAAAGCCCGTTTTGGCTTTGCCCCTTATGCGCTTCAGGCAGAGATGCTGGACGTGGCTGCTCAGATGCAGGAGCCGGGCCTGATGATTCTGGAGGCTCAGATGGGTGTGGGTAAGACGGAGGCGGCTTTGGCGGCGGCGGAGATTTTTTCCTGCCGTTTTGGGCAGGGCGGCCTCTATTTTGGGCTGCCGACCCAGGCGACGGTCAACGGAATTTTTCTGCGTCTGAGGGACTGGGCGGAAACCCAGTCGGAGGATACGGCCCATTCCATCCGCTTGGCCCATGGCATGGCGGAGCTGAACGAGGACTACCGGGGGCTGTTCCCTGGCGCCGCGGTGACGGAGGAAGACGCCCCGGAAAACGGCGTCCTGGTGCATCCGTGGTTTCAGGGGCGGAAGCAGGCACTTTTGGCGGATTTTACCATCGGCACCGTAGATCAGCTGCTGATGGCGGCGCTGAGGCAAAAGCATGTGATGCTGCGCCACCTGGGATTGGCAGGCAAGGTGGTGATTGTGGATGAATGCCACGCGTACGACGCGTATATGAGCCAGTATCTGGATCGGATGCTGACCTGGCTGGGAGCGTACCGGGTGCCGGTGATCCTGCTTTCCGCTACGCTGCCGGCCAAACGCCGCAGGGAACTGGCGCAGGCGTATCTGGGAGAGAAAAGAGCGGCCGGACAGGCGGAAGCCGGTGTGGATGGGCTGGATCGGTTTGCCTATCCGCTGCTGACCTGGACGGACGGCGGGCAGATCCGGCAGAGGATCCTTCCGGCGTCTGCCGGGGAAAAGAGGGTAGCCGTACGGCGCATCCGGGAAGAACAGCTGGCGGCCCTGCTTCGGGAGATGATGCAGGACGGCGGATGCGCCGGGATCCTGGTCAACACGTTGCGGAAGGCCCAGTCCTTGGCGGATACGCTGAAAACGGCCCTGCCGGATTTTGAGGTCGTTTTGTATCATGCCCAGTTTGTGGCACCGGATCGTTCCAAGATCGAACAGGGCCTGCTGGAACGGCTGGGGAAGCGCTCCACGGCGGAGCAGCGGGACCGGCTGCTGGTGATCGGCACCCAGGTGCTGGAGCAGTCCTTGGATATAGATTTTGATTTTATGGTTACGGAGCTGTGCCCCATGGATCTGCTGCTTCAGCGGCTGGGCCGCCTGCACCGCCACCGGGAACGGACCGGCCGGCCGCGGCGGCTGAAGGAGGCGGCCTGCGCGGTGCTGGATACCGGGGAGGAGGCCCTGGATCCGGGAAGCCAGGCGGTTTACGGGGAATGGCTCCTTTGGCGGACCCGAAAACTGCTGCCGGAGCAAATCCTTCTGCCGGCGGATCTTGCGCCGCTGGTGCAAAAAACGTATGGCTGGGAGCCGGAGGATTGCCTGGCGCTGGACGCCCAGGGGCAGAAGGCCAAGGAGGAGTACATCCGCAAGCAGGAAAAGCAGAAAGCCAAAGCCAAGCCTTACGTGATTCTTCCGCCGAAGAACCATATCCAAAAGCCCCAGCTGAACGTATTGGACAACTGGCTGGATCCGGAAATGGTCCTTTCCGATGCGGGAGCCCGGGCGGCAGACCGGCCTCCTTCCTGGGAGGACAGCCTGCGGATCGCCCGGCAGCGGCTGCGCCTTCCGGGATATTTCAGCCGTAAATGGAATCTGGATCAGGCGTTGGAGGAATTGGAAAGGCAGAATAAAAGCTTCCTGCCGTCGTGGCAGCAGGCGCCGATGCTGAAAGGAGAACTGGTGCTGCTGCTGGATTCGTCTCTTACGGCAGTTTTGGCAGATACAAAAATCCGGTATGACCGGTCGAGGGGGTTGACGTATGAAAAAATAGAAGCCCCGCCCACATAAAAACAGCGGCCCACACACCTAGGGCCGCTGTTTTTATGCCGCGGAATCCGGCCTGCGCCGGAGCTTTATTCAGTCAAAAACCAATCGGATTAAGAAATCTTGTTGACAGCCTGGGTCAAACGAGAAATCTTACGGGAAGAGGTATTCTTGTGGTATACGCCCTTGGAAGCAGCCTTGTCGATCTCGGAGATCGCCTGAACCAGGCAAGCCTTGGCGGTGGCAGCGTCCCCGGCGGCAATGGCGGCGTCCACTTTCTTCACATAGGTTTTCACCCGGGAACGGATCGCCTTATTGCGGTCAGCGTTTTTCTGCGCAACCAGAATTCTCTTCTTTGCAGATTTGATGTTAGCCAATTTGTACACCTCCACAAATGAATGTTTTGACGGTATGGGTAAATCCGTTTACACTCGAATCGGACACGGACGATGATGTAAACATACTTTTTTATTCTAATGGATGTTGGTCGGGCTGTCAATACATATTTTGCCGTTTTTTTGAGGAAAATACCAGGGAAAAGCGCAGAAGGAGGCAATGCTATGACATCGCGTTTTCCCATCCGCACAGACCTGGCGGTGGAGGCCAGGGAGAGCAGCCTTTCCGGCTCCGGAGCCAGCCAGATCTCCGGCGTCCTTTTCCAGCAGCAGCAAGCGGCCGGGGGCCGGATCCAGGTGTCCCGGGTGCTGGTGCAGAACGAAAAGGGGGCCCGGGCCCTGGGCAAGCCCAAGGGGAATTACCTGACGGTGGAGGCGCAGGATCTCTGGAAAGACGAGGGCGGCATCCACCGGGAGGTGTCCCGGGTGCTGGCCCGGCAGATCCGGGCCCTGTTAAAGGAGGCGGGGCTTAGCCCTTCCTCCCGGGTCCTGACGGCGGGCCTGGGGAACCCGGCGGTCACCTCGGACTCCCTGGGCCCTCAGGTGCTGGGGAACCTGAGGGTCACGCGCACCCTGGACCGGGAGGGGACGGTCAGCGGGATCGCGCCGGGGGTGATGGCCCAGACCGGCATGGAAGCGGCGGAGGTCATCCGGGGCGTTATCCGGGAGACGGAGCCGGAGGCGCTGCTTGTGGTGGACGCCCTGGCGGCCCGGAGCGTGCGCCGCCTGGGGACCACCATCCAGCTGACGGATACCGGAATCCACCCGGGCTCCGGCGTGGGCAACCGGCGGAGCCGCCTGGACGCCAGCAGTATGGGCATCCCGGTAATCGCCATCGGAGCGCCTACCGTGGTGGGCGCGGCGGCGATTGTGTACGATGCGGTGGAAAACCTGCTGGAGGGGGTGGAGGCGGAGCACCGCTACCAGGTGGTCCGGGAGCTGGTGGAATCCCGGCTGGGGCCGATGATCGTCACGCCCAAGGATGTGGACGACCGGGTACGGCGTTTGAGCTTTGTGATCTCCGAGGGGCTGAACATAGCCCTGTTGGGAGACGCATATACTGGAGCATGAGAATTCTGATGTTGCTTTTATGGATCCTGGTATCCTTATTTTTATCGCCGGCCGCCTTCTTTGTGAATCAGGAGCAGGCCCTGCCGCGCCTGCTGATGCAGGCGGCCCAGGGGTTTGTGAACCCGGTTTTTTCCGAGGATTGGGAGGCCTGGGCGATGGCGCAGGACGAGAACCTGGAGCTGACCGGCGGCTATGGGGTGGAGCGGGCGAAGGAGCAGCTGCTGCAGCGGGAAGATGGGGACGGCACAGAAACACCAACTGACGGAGACGGCAGGGCGGACTCGGAGGAGGGAGCGGGCTCCGCCGAGGGGACAGATCCGGCCGGGAAAACGGATTCCGCCGCCGGATCGGATTCCGCCGGGGAAACAGATTCATCCGGGGCAGCCGGCTCAGGCTCGGGGGCTGGTTCGGCTGGGGGTACGGAAGCAGGCTCGGAGGCCGAAGCGGACGCGGAGCCGGTTTCCATCCCGGCCCTGGCCAGCGCCTTTTATACCTCCGAGCAGCTGCAGGACGTGGGGTATCTGCTGAACCATGCCTTCTGCCTGGATCCCACCTGCATGGTGGACGGCAGCATCCTGAACGGGGAGACCTTTGTGAACAAAGATTTAAAGCTGACGGGGATGGAGGAGCCGCAGGTGCTGATCTATCACACCCACTCCCAGGAAGCCTATGCGGACTCCACGCCCGGGGATCCGTCCATGACGGTCCAGGGGGTAGGGGAGGAGCTGGCGCGGATCCTTACGGAAAAGTACGGCCTGACGGTGCTTCACAACACTACCCAGTTTGACATGATGGAGGGGGAGCTGGAGCGGAGCAGCGCTTATTCCTATGCCAAGGCGGAGCTGGAACAGATCTTGGAGGAATACCCTTCCATCCAGATTATCATCGACCTGCACCGGGACGGGGTGCCGGACGATCTGCACCTGGCTACGGAGGTCAACGGGAAATCCACCGCCCAGATTATGTTTTTTAACGGCCTGTCCCAGGACTTGGACGGCCCCATCGACCGGCTGCCCAACCCCTACCGGGAAGACAACCTGGCCTTCAGCTTCCAGATGTACATAGCGGCCCAGGCCTCCTACCCGGATTTCTGCCGGGACATTTACTTGAAGGGGTACCGCTACAACCTGCATTTCCGCCCCCGGTCCGTGCTGCTGGAGGTGGGGGCCCAGACCAACACCTATGAGGAGGCGGTCAACGCCATGGAGCCTTTCGCGGACATCCTGGCCCAGGTGGTGCTGCCGGCCCGGTAACGGCCCCGCGGGAGCGGCCTGGCCAGTTGGCCGCGGCGGGCGGCGTCCGGGGGAAGGCCTCCGGCAAATTCCCTGCGGCGGGTCTTGTGGGAACCCGGGTTTTGTGCTACACTGTATTAGGAAAAATGGGGTAGTGGCGATTTCTTTCGCCGCTCCCGCAGGAGGAAATACATGGCAGTAGACCAAAGCAAAATTCGTAATTTCTGCATCATCGCCCACATTGACCACGGGAAATCCACCCTGGCGGACCGGATTATCGAGGCCACCGGGACCCTGACCCAGCGGGAAATGCA
This sequence comes from uncultured Lachnospiraceae bacterium, assembly GCA_944376945.1. Taxonomy (GTDB): domain Bacteria; phylum Bacillota; class Clostridia; order Lachnospirales; family Lachnospiraceae; genus Pseudolachnospira. The sequence goes on from CALWEC010000208.1 coordinate 7,893, forward strand.
GGCCCAGGTGTTAGATAATATGGACCTGGAGCGAGAGCGGGGCATTACCATCAAATCCCAGGCCGTCCGGGTCATCTATAAAGCCAAGGACGGAGAGGAATACATTTTCAATCTCATCGACACCCCCGGCCATGTGGACTTTAACTACGAGGTATCCCGGAGCCTGGCGGCCTGCGACGGGGCCATCCTGGTGGTGGATGCCTCCCAGGGGATAGAGGCCCAGACATTGGCGAATGTGTATCTGGCCCTGGATCACGACCTGGATGTGTTTCCGGTCATCAATAAAATCGACCTGCCCAGCGCGGAGCCTCAGCGGGTGATCGAGGAGATCGAGGACATCATCGGCATCGAGGCCCAGGATGCGCCGCTGATCTCCGCCAAAAACGGCATCAACATCGATCAGGTGCTGGAGGCGGTGGTACACAAGATTCCGGCCCCTACCGGGGATCCGGCGGCGCCCTTAAAGGCGCTGATCTTCGATTCCCTGTACGACTCCTACCGGGGGGTCATTGTGTTTTTCCGGGTCCGGGAAGGCACGGTCCGCAAGGGCACCAAAATCCGCATGATGGCCACCGGCGCGGAGTTCGAGGTGGTGGAGGTGGGCTATTTTGGGGCCGGCCAGTTTATCCCCTGCGAGGAATTGGCCGCCGGCATGGTAGGGTATCTGACCGCCAGCATCAAGAACGTGAAGGAAACCCGGGTAGGCGATACCATCACCCAGGCGGACCGGCCCTGCGCCGAGCCGCTGCCCGGCTACAAGAAGGTCCAGTCCATGGTGTACTGCGGCATGTATCCGGCGGACAGCGCCAAATACCCGGAGCTGCGGGACGCCCTGGAGAAGCTGCAGATCAACGACGCTGCCCTCCAGTATGAGCCGGAAACTTCCGTGGCCCTGGGCTTTGGCTTCCGCTGCGGCTTTCTGGGGCTGCTGCACCTGGAGATCATTCAGGAGCGGCTGGAGCGGGAGTACAACCTGGATCTGGTGACCACCGCCCCCAGCGTTATCTACAAAGTGCATAAAACCGACGGTTCGGTGGTGGATCTGACCAACCCTACCAACATGCCGGATCCTTCGGAGATCGAGTACATGGAGGAGCCCATCGTCTCGGCGGAGATCATGGTGACCACGGAGTTTATCGGGGCCATCATGGGCCTGTGCCAGGAGCGCCGGGGCGTGTACCTGGGCACCGAGTATATTGAATCCACCCGGGCCCTGCTCCGGTATGAGCTTCCCTTAAACGAGATTATCTACGACTTTTTCGACGCCCTGAAGTCCCGATCCCGGGGCTACGCCTCCTTTGACTATGAGATCAAGGGCTACGAGCGCTCCGACCTGGTGAAGCTGGACATCCTCATCAACAAGGAGCCGGTGGACGCCCTGTCCTTTATCCTCCACGCCAGCACCGCCTACGAGCGGGGCCGGAAAATGTGCGAAAAGCTGAAGGAGGAGATTCCCCGGCACCTGTTTGAGATTCCCATCCAGGCGGCCATCGGCAGCAAGATTATCGCCCGGGAGACGGTGAAGGCAGTGCGCAAGGACGTGCTGGCCAAGTGCTACGGCGGCGATATTACCCGGAAGCGGAAGCTGCTGGAAAAGCAGAAAGAGGGCAAGAAGCGGATGCGCCAGATCGGAAGCGTGGAGGTGCCTCAGAAGGCGTTTATGAGCGTGCTGAAGCTGGACGAAGAGTAAGAGGTGAGCAGATGACGAAAGCGGATTTGGGGATTTACGTGCATTTCCCCTTCTGTGTGCGAAAATGCGATTACTGCGATTTTGTCTCCATGCCCGGGACGCCGGACGAGCAGGCGTACTACCTCCGGGTGCTGAAAAAGGAGATCCGAGGCTTTGAGGCCCTGGAGAACCTGTACCTGGTGCGCACCGTGTTTTTGGGCGGCGGCACCCCCTCCATTATGGAGACGGCCCAGCTGGAGCGGATTATGGAGCAGCTGCGGGAGCAGTACGAATTCGCGGAGGACGCGGAGATTACCATCGAGTGCAATCCAGGCACTTTGACGGAGGACAAGCTAGTCCGCTACCGGGAGATGGGCGTCAACCGGCTGAGCATCGGCCTCCAGTCCACCCACAACGAGGAGCTGAAGGTCCTGGGCCGGATTCACTCCTACGAGGATTTCCTGGAAAGCTACCGGCTGGCCCGGAAGGCGGGCTTCCAAAATATCAACGTAGACCTGATGTCCGGCCTGCCTGGCCAGAGTGTGGAGGCCTGGGAGGACGTGCTGCGGACCGTAGTGGCCTTAAACCCGGAGCACGTGTCTGCCTACAGCCTGATCATCGAGGAAGGGACGCCCTTCTACGAGCGGTACGGTTCCACCAAGGGGAGGCTCCTGCTTCCGAAGGAAAAGGAAGAACGGGACATGTACCATATGACCAAGGACATCCTGGGGGAGGCAGGGTACCAGCGGTACGAGATTTCCAACTACGCCAAGCCGGGGCGGGAATGCCGCCACAACCTGACCTACTGGACTGGCGGCGAGTACGTAGGCTTCGGCCTGGGCGCCTACTCCTACCTGGGAGGCCGCCGTTTCGGCAACCCCAAGGACAAGCAGGAGTACTGGGAGTACGCCCGGGACGCCTACCGGCGCTACAAGGAAACGCCGCCCCAGACGGAACAGGCCACCATGGAGGAATTTATGTTCCTGGGCCTGCGGATGATGCGAGGCATCTCCACCCGGGAGTTCGAGGAAAAATTCCACATCCCCTTCCAGGACGTCTACGGCGAGCCGGTGCGGAAGATGCTGGCCCAAGGGTTCCTGGAGGAAGACGGAAGCCGCCTCCGCTTCACCGACAAAGGAATTGACGTCAGCAACCGCCTACTTGTAGAATTCCTGCTGTGAAGCCTGGACGGCGGCCAGGCCCAGGGCGTGCTTGCACGCACGGGCATGGACATCGGACAGGGTAGGGACATGAGCAGGGAGGCCGAAAGGCCGGAGTGCGAATGTCCCTAGGGCGGCGGGAGAGCCGAAGGCGCGGAGCCGCCCGCCTTCCCAGCAGGAAGGTGCGGAAAGAGCGGCGTTAGGCGGCGGGAGAGCCGAAGGCGCGGAGCCCGCCCGCCTTCCCAGCGGGAAGGTGCGGCGGGAGCGGCGAAGGCGCGGAGCCGCCCGTCTTCCCAGCAGGAAGTGCGGAAAGCCAGGCGGTCTAGGGACACGCGCAGAGGGGCGGGCGGCCCGCCCGTATAGGAGGTATAGATATGGAAGAAAACGATTCCTTCCGCCAGGGTCTGGAGGCAGTCCGGGAGAAGGCCCGGGCCAACGGGAACCAGATCGGCGTGGGGGAAATTCTTACCTGCTTTCCCCATAGGGAGCTGGGGGAGGAGGACATCCGCCGGATCTACCGGTACCTGGAGGAGCAGGGGATCCGGCTGGAGAACTACGAGCTCCACGACACCCGCAGCGTTTCCGTAGGCGAACCGCCCCTGACCGGGGAGGAGAAAGCCTATTTCCAGATGTATCTGGAGGATTTAAAGACGGTGGCTCCCTGCGAGGCCGGGGAGGAAGCCATCCTGATCCAGCATTTGCTAAGCGGGGACGAAAGCGCCCAGGGCCGCCTGATCGAAGGCAACCTCCACCGGGTGCTGGAGCTGGCCCGGCGGCACGCGGGGCAAGGGGTTCTCATCGGCGACCTGGTGCAGGAGGGCAATATGACCCTGGTCGCGTCCATCGAGGAGTACCGGAACGCCGGGGTGCGGCTGGCCGGGGAGCCGCTGGCGGCTTTCCTGGAGAAAAAGGTGGAGGAAGCCATGGAGGCGCTGATCCGGGAGCAGCGAGGCTACGACCGGGCGGCGGAACGGACGGCGGAGGACGCCAACCGGCTGCTGGCGCTGGTCAAGGAACTGGAGGAAGAATGGGGCCGCGCGGCCACATTGGAGGAACTGGCGGAGCGGATGCATCTGCCGGAAGAATACGTGGAGGAAGTAATGCGGATTTCCTACCACGCCATGGAGAATGGAGACAGGAGGGACTCATGAGCGTTACACGGATCTATGTGGAGAAGAAACCGGAATTTGCGGTGCAGGCGGGAAAGCTTTTGGAGGAAATCAAAAGCTTCCTGGGGATCGAATCGGTAACCGGCGTGCGGGTGCTGATCCGGTATGATATGGAGCATATCAGCCCGGAAACCTACCAGGCGGCCAAGGGGCTGATTTTTTCCGAGCCGCCGGTGGATGTGCTGTACGAGGGGGACTTCCCCCACGGGCCGGAGGACGCGGTGTTTTCCGTGGAATACCTGCCGGGCCAGTTTGATCAGCGGGCGGATTCCGCGGAGCAGTGTGTCAAGCTGCTGAACGAGAAGGAAAACCCCATCATCCGTTCCGCCACCACCTATGTGATCCAGGGAAAGGTGAGCCCGGAGGAGCTGGCGTCCATCCAGTCCCTGTGCGTCAACCCGGTGGATTCCCGGCTGACGGACGGCGGGGTGCCGGAAACTTTGGTGGAGACCTATCCGGAGCCGGCGGACGTAAAGATTTTTGAAGGCTTCTGCCAGATGGAGGAGGCCCCGCTGCGGGAGCTGTACGATTCCCTGAGCCTGGCCATGACCTTTGAGGACTTCCGGTTCATCCAGGAATATTTTGCGGAAGAGGAAAAACGGGATCCTTCCATGACGGAGATCCGGGTGCTGGATACATACTGGTCGGATCACTGCCGCCACACCACCTTCCAGACGGAGCTGACGGACATCACCTTCGGGGAAGGGGATTACAAGGAAGAGATGGAAGCGGTTTACCAGGAGTACCTGGCGGACCGGAAGGACGTGTTCGGGGACCGGAAGGACAAGTATGTGTGCCTGATGGACCTGGCCCTGATGGCCATGCGGAAGCTGAAAAAGGACGGCAAGCTGATGGACCAGGAGGAGTCGGAGGAGATCAACGCCTGCAGCATTGTGGTGCCGGTGACCATCGACGGCGTGGAGGAAGAATGGCTCATCAGCTTTAAGAACGAGACCCACAACCATCCTACGGAGATCGAGCCCTTTGGCGGCGCGGCCACCTGCCTGGGCGGCGCCATCCGGGATCCCCTGTCTGGCCGTTCCTACGTATACCAGGCCATGCGGGTTACCGGCGCGGCGGATCCCACGGCCCCGGTTTCCCAGACCTTAAAGGGCAAGCTCCCTCAGCGGAAAATCGTCACAGACGCGGCCCGGGGCTACAGCTCCTACGGCAACCAGATTGGCCTGGCCACCGGCTATGTAAAGGAGCTGTACCATCCCGGCTATGTGGCCAAGCGGATGGAGGTAGGCGCGGTGATGGGCGCGGCGCCTCGGAAGAACGTGGTCCGGGGCACCTCGGATCCGGGGGATCTGATCCTGCTTTTGGGCGGCCGTACCGGCCGGGACGGCTGCGGCGGCGCCACCGGTTCCTCCAAGTCCCACACGGAGGCTTCCCTGACCACCTGCGGCGCGGAGGTCCAGAAAGGAAACGCCCCTACGGAGCGGAAGCTGCAGCGGCTGTTCCGCCGTCCGGAGGTAAGCCGTCTCATTAAAAAGTGCAACGATTTCGGCGCAGGCGGCGTGTCCGTGGCCATCGGCGAGCTGGCGGACGGCCTGCGCATAGACCTGGATATGGTGCCCAAAAAGTACGCGGGCCTGGATGGCACGGAGCTGGCCATCTCCGAGTCCCAGGAGCGGATGGCTATTGTGATCCATCCGGATAGCCTGACGGAGATCATGGGCTATGTGCAGGAGGAAAACCTGGAGGCCACGGTGGTGGCGGAGGTCATGGAAGAAAAGCGCCTGATCCTGTATTGGCGGGGCCGGGAGATCGTCAACATCAGCCGGGCCTTCCTGGATACCAACGGCGCCCATCAGGAAGCCAAGGCAGAGGTGCAGGTGGCTTCGGCGGCGGGCAATCCCTTCAACGAGTGCCCGGCGGCGGGCAAGCCGGCCCGGGAGGCTTGGCGGGAGACCCTGGCGGATCTGAACGTCTGCTCCCAGAAGGGCCTGGTGGAGATGTTCGACTCCTCCATCGGCGCAGGCAGCGTGCTGATGCCCTACGGCGGCGTGTACCAGATGACGGAAACCCAGGCCATGGTGGCCAAGCTGCCGGTGCTTTCCGGGGAGACGGACACGGTGACCATGATGAGCTACGGCTTCGACCCGTACCTGTCCACCTGGAGCCCGTTCCACGGGGCCATCTACGCGGTGGTGGATTCGGTGGCCAAGATTGTGGCGGCCGGCGGCGATTGGAAAAAGATCCACTTTACCTTCCAGGAATATTTCCAGCGGATGGAGACGGATCCCAAGCATTGGGGACAGCCTTTCGCGGCGCTTTTAGGCGCGTATCAGGCCCAGAAGGGCCTGGGCCTGGCTTCCATCGGCGGCAAGGACAGCATGTCTGGCTCCTTCAATGAGATCCATGTGCCGCCCACGCTGATTTCCTTTGCGGTGGACGTGGGCAGCAGCCGCCATGTGATCAGCCCAGAGCTGAAGCAGGGCGGAAACAAGCTGGTGCTGTTCCGGATCCGCCGGGACGCCAAGGACTTGCCGGACTATGACCAGCTGAAGGAACTGTACGGGAACCTGTATGAAGATGTGGCGGAGGGGAACATCCTCTCGGCCTACGCCCTGGGACGCCACGGCCTGGCGGAAGCCCTGGCCAAGATGGCCTTTGGCAACCGGCTGGGCGTAAAGGTGGCGGACACGGTGGCCCCGGAAGAATTCTTTGGCGCTGGCTGGGGGAACCTGGTGGCGGAGGTACCGGCCAACCGGACGGCCGCCCTGCGGGCGGCGGGGGAGGTCATCGGCGAGGTGACTTCGGACGGGATCCTGGCCTATGGGGACGCCTCCCTGACCATGGAGGAGGCCCTGGCTGCCTGGACGGGCACCCTGGATCCGGTTTATCCGGCCCAGGCTGCGTCCACCGGGGAGACGGCGGAGCAGCCCCTGTACGATAAAGGTTCCGTGGCCATCTGCACCCACAAGCTGGCCCAGCCCACGGTGTTTATCCCGGTATTCCCGGGCACCAACTGCGAGGTGGACAGCCAGAAAGCCATGGAGGCGGCGGGCGCCAAGACCATCGTCCAGGTCATGCGGAACCTGACGGAGGCGGACATCCGGGATTCGGTGGAGGCCTTTGCCAAGGGGATTGGACAGGCCCAGATTATCTTCTTCCCCGGCGGCTTTTCCGCCGGCGACGAGCCGGACGGTTCCGCCAAGTTCTTTGCCACGGCCTTCCGGAATGCCAAGATCAAAGAAGCGGTGGAGAAGCTGCTTGAGGAGCGGGACGGCCTGGCCCTGGGCATCTGCAACGGCTTCCAGGCCCTGATCAAGCTGGGGCTGGTGCCCCACGGGAAGATTGTGCCCCAGGAGGCCAACGCCCCTACCCTGACCTTCAACACCATTGGCCGGCATATCTCCCGGATGAACTATGTGAAGGTGGTCAGCAACCGTTCGCCTTGGCTGGCCGGGGCGGAGCTGGGCGGGGTGTACTGTAACCCGGCTTCCCACGGGGAGGGCCGCTTTGTGGCGGATCCGGAGTGGATGCGGAAGCTGTTTGAAAACGGCCAGGTGGCCACCCAGTATTGCAGCCCCTCCGGGG
>CALWEC010000209.1 GCA_944376945.1 uncultured Lachnospiraceae bacterium
CCTGGAGGAGGTCCGGCGGCTGCGGCAGATGGGCTGCACCCGGCGGATGGTTTCCATGCAGGGCCTGGGCTATCAGCAGCTGCTGGAGTACCTGGACGGGGAGCTATCCCTGGAGGAGGCCGTGGAAAAAATCAAGCGGGAGACCCGCCACTACGCCAAACGGCAGATTACCTGGTTTAAGCGGGAGAAGGACGCCATCTGGCTGAACTGGGAGGACTTCCCGGACACGGCGTCCATGCGGACCGCCGTCCTGGCCCGCTGCCGAAAGCGGGGGATTCTTCCCCCCTTGCCTGGAGAGGACGGAAACGGCGGGGAATACCAAGAAAGAAAAGAGGAAGCGTTCCATGAATGAATCCATAAAAACTGCATCCCAGGGGCTTTCCCAGGAGATCCGGGATCAATATGAGGCCCTGGGCATCTCGGAGCCGGTGCGCCGGCTGGGGGAGGAGGTGCTGGCGGAGCTGGCCCCCCGCTTCGAGCGGATCGACGCCATCGCCGAGTACAACCAGCTGAAGGTCCTGGGGGCCATGCGGAAAAACCGGGTCAGCGAAAGCCACCTGACCGGCACCACCGGCTACGGGTACAACGACGATGGCCGGGACACCCTGGAGCGGGTCTACGCAGACACCTTCCACACGGAGGACGCCCTGGTCCGGGCCCAGATCACCTGCGGCACCCACGCCCTGAACCTGGCCCTGTCCTCCAACCTGCGGCCGGGGGATGAGCTGCTGTCCCCGGTGGGAAAGCCCTACGACACCCTGGAGGAGGTCATCGGCATCCGGCCCTCCGCCGGTTCCCTGGCCGAGTACGGCGTCACCTACCGGCAGGTGGACCTGCTGCCGGACGGAGGCTTTGACTATCCGGCCATCGCCGCGGCCTTACATCCCCGGACCCGGATGGTGACCATCCAGCGGTCCAAGGGCTACGCCTCCCGGCCCACCCTGTCGGTGGAACGGATCGGGGAGCTGATCGCCTTTATCAAGGAGCGGCGGCCGGACGTGATCTGCATGGTGGACAACTGCTACGGGGAGTTCGTCCAGACCCGGGAGCCTTCGGACGTGGGCGCGGACATGATTGTCGGCTCCCTCATCAAAAACCCCGGCGGCGGTCTGGCCCCGGCCGGCGGCTACATCTGCGGCCGGCGGGACTGCATCGAGCAGGCGGCCCGGCGGCTCACCTCCCCGGGGCTGGGCCGGGAGGTCGGGGCCAGCCTGGGCATGAACCCGTCCTTCTACCAGGGCTTTTTCCTGGCGCCCACGGTGACGGCCGGGGCGGAGAAGGGGGCCATCTTTGCCGCCTCCCTCTACGAGCGTCTGGGCTTTTCCGTCCATCCGGCGGCGGCCGCGCCCCGGTACGACATCATCCAGGCCATCAACCTGGACACCCCGGAGCGGCTGAAGGCCTTCTGCCTGGGCATCCAGCAGGCGGCGCCGGTGGACAGCTACGTGACCCCGGAACCCTGGGCCATGCCCGGGTACGACGATGAGGTGATCATGGCGGCGGGGGCCTTTGTCCAGGGCTCCTCCATCAAGCTTTCGGCGGACGGCCCCCTGCGGCCTCCCTACACGGTGTTTTTCCAGGGCGGCATCACCTGGTACCACGCCAAATATGGAATTTTGATGTCTTTACAGAAACTGGTGGACGCAGGCCTGGAACTGTGATAAAATCTTAGGTGACAAAAACGGGGAATGGGCGTGAGAGTATGAGAACACGCCTATGAAGGATACAAAAAGAGACACCAGACAAGAGAATCTGACCATGAAGGAGCTTCCGGACAGCCAACGGCCCTATGAGAAATGCAGGGCGGCGGGTCCGGGCTCTTTAAGTGACGCGGAACTTTTGGCCGCCCTCCTGCGAAGCGGCACCCAGGGGCAGACCGCCTTGGATCTGGCCCAGCGGCTGTTGGCCCGGCGGGGAGAACGGGACGGCCTGAGCGCCGTTTTCCATCTGCCGTTCCGCCAGCTGACCCAGATCCCGGGAATTGGCCCGGTCAAGGCGGTGCAGCTTTTGTGTATCGGGGAGCTGGCGCGGCGGATCGCCAAAGCCTCCGCCCAGGAGGGGATCTGCCTGGACCGGCCGGAGGCCATCGCCCGGTATTTTATGGAAGACCTGCGGTACAAAAAGCAGGAGGAAATGGTGGTGGCCATGTTCAACACCAAGGGCCGGCTGCTGCGGGAGACGGTGATCTCCCGGGGCACAGTCAACGCCTCCCTGGTGACGCCCCGGGAAGTATTCCTGGAGGCCATGCGGCAGGAGGCGGTGTACGTGGTGCTGCTCCACAACCATCCCAGCGGAGACCCGACCCCCAGCCGGGAGGACATCCGCCTTACCAAAAGGATGCAGGAGGCAGGGGATCTCCTGGAAATCCCGGTGCTGGATCACATTATCATCGGGGACAACTGTTATTTGAGTTTTAAAGAACGGGGTTATATTTGATGAAGAGGAAATCTCATTTCCATATAGAGACCAAGCATGTCTTTTTCATGCTGGTGGTGGCCTGCCTGATCCTAATCATTGTCAGTTCGGTCAGCAGCTCGGTCAACAACGCGCTGCGGAACGGCATCAACACGGTGCTGATGCCCATGCAGAAGGGGCTGAACCGGGTGGGAAGCTACGTCTCTGCCCAGGTGCAGGAAATGACGGAGCTGGATCAGGTACGGGAGGAAAACGCCCGCCTTTCCCAGGAGGTGGCCCAGCTGCGGGAGGACAATACCCGCTATCAGCTGGAGCGGGCGGAGCTGGAGGAATACCGGGAACTGCTGGACATGAAGGAGCAGTATCCGGATTACGAGACCACCGGCGCCCACATCATCAGCAAAAACTCCGGAAACTGGTACCAAACCTTTAAAATCGACAAAGGCAGCGCCGACGGCATCCAGGTGGATATGAACGTGGTGGCGGACGGCGGCCTGGTAGGGATTGTCACCTCCGTGGAAACCCACACGGCCACCGTCAGCACCATCATCGACGACGGCCGCAGCGTCAGCTCCATGGCCCTGATCTCCCAAGCTCCCTGTATTGTCACCGGCGACCTGCTGCTGTACGAGGAGGGCCGGCTTCTGCTTCAGTATGTGGACAAAAACGATGACCTGGAGGACAACTATAAGATTGTCACCTCCAATACCAGCAGCGAGTATCTTCCGGGGATCCTCATCGGCTACGCCGCGGAGCTGGAGGTGGACTCCAACAACCTGACCAAATCCGGCTACCTGATCCCGGTGGTGGATTTTTCCCATCTGGATTCGGTGCTGGTGATTACCACGCTGAAGGAAACCGGGGAGGCGATTCCGTGACCTGGAAAAGAGTCCTGTTTTATCTGGCGCTGATTGTGGCGGCGTTTATGGTGCAGAACAATGTGTTCGCGGTTTTTACCCTGATTGACACGGTTCCCAATCTCCTGCTGATTGTCACCTTTACCTTTGGCTTCCTGCGGGGAAAAGGGGACGGGATGTTCATCGGCTTCCTCTGCGGCCTGCTGGTGGATTCTTTCTTTGGCGAGATCCTAGGGTTCCACGCCCTGGCCTATATGGCCATCGGATACGGCAACGGCCTGTTGGGGCAGGTGTTCTATACGGAATTTTTGAACATGCCGGTGGCCCTCTGCATCCTCAGCGATTTTTTGTACAACCTGTTTATCTACTTTTTTGGATTCCTGATGCGGGGGCAGCTGAATTTCCCCGCCTATCTGTGGAAGGTCATCCTTCCGGAGATTGTCTACACCGTGCTTGTGACCTTGGTATTATACCGGTTCCTGCGTTTTTTAAACGTAAAGTTTGCCCAGTTTGAAAAGAGGAGCGCGAAGAAGTTTGTTTAGAGATCTTTTGGAGTTTGCCGGATATAAGCTGAAGCGGGTAGCCCGCTCCCGGCTGTTCCCGCTTACCATTGTCTTCTGCGTTATGTTTACGGTTCTGGTTTTCCGCCTGTTCCATCTGCAGATTGTGGAGGGAGAAGACATGCAGGCCGGCGTCAGCCAGATGACCCAGCGTACCATCGACCTATCCAGCACCCGGGGGAATATCTACGACCGGAACGGGAACCTGCTGGCCTACAACCGGCTGGTGTACACCGTTACCCTGACGGATACCGGGGCCTACAGCGACGGCTACGCCAAGAACCTGATGATTTTGGATTTAATTGAAATCCTGGACAACTACGGGGAGGAAATCCATACCTCCGTGCCCATTGTCCTGGACAGCAGCGGGGAGTTCCAGTTTACCGCCTCCGGTACGGAACGCCAGCGGTTCCTGCGGGATATGTACGGCCTGAAATCGGTGGAGGCCATGCTGGAGGATACCACGGAGAAAACGGACGAAAATATTTCCGCCCGTGGGGTGTTCGAGTATCTGTACAAGCGGTATGGGATCGGCTACAAAAACTCCCGGAAGCGCCCGGAGGAAATGTATACGGTGGACGACGCCACCGCCCTGAAGCTGATTCACATCCGCTATTCCCTGGCGGCCAACGCCTACCAGCGGTATATCCCCATTACCATCGCCTCGGACATCCAGCAGACGACCATGTCGGACATCCTGGAGCACGCGGACCAGCTGCAGGGGGTGGAGATCGCGGAGGATTATGTCCGGGAGTACAACGACGGCGTGTACTTTGCCCATGTGCTGGGCTACACCGGCCAGGCCAGCGCGGAGGACATCGAAGAATTGAATCAGGAAGCAGGGGAGGAGCGGTACTCCTCCGGCGATGTGGTGGGCAAAAGCGGGATTGAAGCCACCATGGAACTGTACCTCCAGGGAGAAAAAGGGGAACGGACCATGTACCTGGACAGCCTGGGCCATGTAAGGGAGATTGTCAGCGAAACAGAGCCCACCACCGGCAACGACGTGCATCTGACCATCGACCGGGACCTGACCATCGGCATCTACCACATTATCGAGCAGCGGCTGGCCGGTATCCTGGTGAACAAGCTGTACGAGGGGAAGTTTGAAAATACCGCCAGCATGGGAAGCTCCAGCCGGCGGCTGTCCCTGTACGACGTCTATTTTCAGCTGATCAACAACAACATCCTGGACGTCAGCCATTTTTCCGCGGAGGACGCCAGCGCCGCGGAACAGCGGATTTACCGGGCGTTTCAATCCGGGCAGGAAAGGGTGCTGGCGGAGCTGGAGGCAGAACTTTTAAGCGCCGACCCTACCCCGTACCGGGATCTGGACGCGGACAAGCCGGACAGCGAAAAATTCATGCAGGATTACATGAGCTATGTCTACACCATCCTGGACGACGCCGGCTACCTGCTTTCGGACAACATCGACACCTCCGATGAAACCTATGTGGCCTACCGGACGGAGGAGACCATCAGCCTGCAGGAGTTCCTCCAGTACGCCTTATCCCAGAACTGGATCGACGTGTCCAAGCTTTCCCTGGACAGCCAGTATACCAGCGCGGAGGAAACCTACCGGGCCCTGGTTTCGGATATCCTGGAGCTGGCGCGGGCCAGTTCCAAGTTCAGCAAAAAGGTGTATGAGAACTTGATTATGGACGACGCAGTCACCGGCTGCGACCTGTGCCTGGCCCTGATGGACCAGGGCGTGGTGGAGCGGCGGGAGGAGGATGTGGCCAGCCTGGAAAGCCAGACGCTGGCAGCCGCCTACGACTTTTTAAAGGAGCGGATCCGCAATCTGGAGCTGACCCCGGCCCAGCTGGCCCTGGATCCCTGCTCCGCCGCCGTGACGGTGACGGACGTCAATACCGGGGAGGTGCTGGCGGTGGTTTCCTATCCCAGCTACGATAACAACAAGCTTTCCGGCACCGTGGACGCGGAGTATTACTACCAGCTGGTCAACGATCAGTCCTCGCCGCTCTACAACTCGGCCACCCAGGCCCAGACGGCCCCCGGCTCTGTGTTTAAGCCGGTGACCGCCATTGCGGCCCTGGAATCCGGCGTGGTAACAGCGGACGAAAAGATTGAGACCAAAGGCGTCTTTACGGAGCTGGGGCTGGATCTGTCCTGCTGGTATTACTCTACCTACGACCAGCCTCACGGGCTGCTGGATACGGTAGGCGCCATTTCCGGATCCTGCAACTATTATTTTAGTGAAATGGGGTACCGGCTGTCTCTGGACGACGAGGGGAACTACAACGAACCCAAGGGCATCCAGGCCATCCAGAATTTTGCCTCTGCCATTGGGCTGGACAGCAAATCCGGCATTGAGCTGCAGGCGCGGGAACCTCAGATTTCCGACACGGCTCCGGTCCCGTCCGCCATCGGACAGGGTACCCACCGTTTTTCCAATGTACAGCTGGCCCGGTACG
>CALWEC010000210.1 GCA_944376945.1 uncultured Lachnospiraceae bacterium
ACAATGGGAATGTCCTGTACAACGGTGACCACAAAGCCTTTGGCCGCCGCTGCGGCGGAAAAGGCGGGCAGGTTTTCCGGGATTATCAGGGAAACCTGCAGGTCAAAATCATAGAGCATGATGGAAGACATGTCGGTCCGCGCGTCGATGGTAAAAGAAAGATCCATCTGGGGATCCTCCCGGCAGGCCAGGCAAAGCTGCTCAAAGGCCCGGCACACCGGGGCGTAGGAGGTGCCGCCAATGCGGATCCGCTTGCCCTCCTCCCCGGTTTTGATCTGCTGGATGGTTTGGTAGCTGTCCCAGATCTGGCGGGCCGATTCCAGGACCCGCAGCCCTTTGTCCGTTGGAATTACCCCATGGTTGGTGCGGGTAAAAATCGGAAAGCCCAGCTCCCGTTCCAGCGCCCGGATGCTGTTGCTTAGGTTGGGCTGGGCTACGTACAGGTGCTCAGCTGCCTTGGACATGGAGCCGGTCCGGCAAACTTCCAGAATATATTGAATTTGCTGCGTGGTCATGGAACACCTCCTAAAATAAACTGAGAATTACCATAAAGTATAAGCGAACCGGAGGAATTCATCAACAGTTAATTGGAAAGCCATTCAATAATTGTTATATATTGTATTGACAAAAATGTTTTCAAATGATATGCTTGAAAAAACAAAAAGATAGATAAGTCATAACAATATAGAAAACAGGAGGACAGCCATGTATCCGGTTCGGGTTCTGGGATTCGGGGACAATGTGGTGGATAAGTATCTGCATATTCAGACCATGTACCCTGGCGGCAACTGTGTAAACTTTGCGGTGTACGCTTCCATGCTGGGAGTGGAGCGCAGCGCCTATATGGGCTATTTTGGGGACGACCCGGAGGCGGAGCATGTGATCCGGACCCTGGAGGAGCTTCCGGTGGAAATCTACAAATGCCGCCAGCTCCACGGGGAAAACGGCTGCGCCAAGGTGACCATACAGGACGGGGACCGGGTCTTTATGGGAAGCAACCTAGGCGGGATCCGGGGAAAGACCCCCTGGGTGCTGGACCGGTTTGACCTCCAATATATCCGAGGGTTCGACCTGGTGCATTCCGGGAACTTTTCCTTTATGGAAAAGGAAATGCCCAAGATCCATGAGGCAGGCGTGCCGGTTTCCTTTGACTTTTCGGACTGCAGCACCTGGGAATACAAGGAAGAGGTGTGCTCCTGGGCGGATTACGTGTTTGTATCCTGCAGCGGAAAAGACCTGGAGGAGACCCGGGAGGAGGTCCGGCGCCTGGTGGAAATGGGCGCCCAGTTGGCGGTGGCCACCCGGGGCGGGGAAAGCTGCGTGGCCTACGACGGCACCCAGTACTATGAGCGGAAGCCGGACCCGCTGAAGGAGGTAAAGGATACCATGGGGGCGGGGGATTCCTTCCTGACGGCCTTCCTGGTGCGGATGCTGGCGGATCAGAAAAAGGGCGTGCGGGATATCCCGGACTGCCTGCGGGAGGCCAGCGCCTTTGCGGCCCGGGTCTGCCAGCTGGAAGGGGCCTTTGGCCATGGAAAGAAATTCAGTTGATTGTATTCTTTTGTATTGATAGAAACTCTATCATCTATCGGTGGAAAGATATGATACAAATGGCGTAACTGCCTTTTGGAAAATCCTAAAATGGAGGGTTGAAATGGAGACTAAGTTGCTGGAGTACATGGAATCTCAAGGAATTGACGCGTTCTATGTGACCAAACAGGCCAACATCCGTTATACCAGCCGGTATATGGGCGGGGATGCGTTCGTGGTCATTTCCCCGAAGCAGTCCTACGTGCTGACGGATCCTCGCTGCACGGAGCAGGCGGCCAAGGAGTGCCCGGATTTTCAGGTGGTAGACTGGCGGCCTTTGGGCAGCCCGGAAGCCTGCCTGGGCAAGCTGACGGAGGAAAACGGCTGGAAAACCGTGGCCTACGAGGCGGACGTGACCACCTACAAGCAGTGGAAGCTGCTCCAGGACCACGTGCATGCGGAGCTGGTAGGCACCCAGGGCGTAATGGAAGAGTTCCGGTCCATTAAGACGCCGGAAGAAATCCATAACCTGAAGGTGGCGGCGGAGCTGGCCTCCCGGGCCTACGAGCTGCTTCTTTCGGACGTGCGCATCGGCATGACGGAAAAGGAACTGGAAGCCAAGCTTTCCTACTATATGGTAACCCTGGGCGGAGATACCAAACCCAATTTCAACCTGGCCATCTCCGGCGCCCGCACCTCCCTGCTTCACGGCATCCCTTCCAACAAGGCGCTGGAGTATGGGGATCTGGTGCTGCTGGACTTCGGCATTGAGTACCGGGGCTATACCTCGGATATGACCCGTGTGTTCGTGGTGGGGAAGGCCACGGAAGAGCAGAAGCGTCTGCACCGCCTGGTGGTAAAAATGCTGGAAGCGGCGGAAAACACCATCCGGGACGGCGTGATGGCCAAGGACGTCTGCAAGGCGGTGGAAGATGTAATCCGGGATACGGAGTACTGGGAGCACTACTTTTCCTCCATCGGCCATGGGGTAGGCCTGTTTGTCCATGAAAAACCGTTCCTGCGGCCCACCTCGGAGGATATCATCCGCGAGAACAATGTGCTGGCCGTTGAGCCGGCGGTGTTTATCCCGGGCTGGGGCGGCATCCACCTGGAGGACGACCTGCTGGTAACCAAGGATGGCTGCCAGGTATTCTCGTACGCTACCCTGGACCTGCTGGAAGTCGAAGGCAGGGCTTAAGAAACCTATAACTAGAAAGGAAAATAAGAGAGGGAAAAGATCATGGAGATTCGTGAGATTGTCAAAGCGATCGTGGAGGAGAAAAAGGAAATCGGCGGGATCCGCCAGGTGTATTTTGTGGCCTGCGGCGGCTCCCTGGGCGCTTTTTACTCCGCCAATTATTTCCTGCAGAGAGAGGCGGTTACCCTTCGCTCCGCAGCCATAAACAGCAACGAGTTTGTCCACGAGGCGCCGCCGGCCCTGGACGAGCGGGCCCTGGTGGTTGCCTGCTCCCACGGCGGGGATACGCCGGAGACGGTAAAGGCGGCGGAGCTGGCCAAGCAGAGAGGCGCCGCGGTAATCGGCGTCACCTACACGCCTGGTTCTCCCCTTACAGAGTTCTGCGACTACATTACCGGCTACAAGTTCCGCACGGAGCTGGAAACCAGCTTTGCCCACGACAAGGCACTGGTGCCGGTCCACATTGCGGTGGAGCTGCTGCAGCAGACGGAAGGCTTTGCCGGCTACGAGGCGTTCCAGGACGGCCTGAAGAAAATCGACGGCATTGTCCGGAACGCCCAGGAGCAGGTGAAGGAGCGGGCCCTTCAGTTCGCGGAGACCTACAAGAACGATAAGATTATTTACACCATGGGCAGCGGCCCTTCCTACGGCGCGGCGTACATCCAGAGCATCTGCATTTTCATGGAGATGCAGTGGGTCAACTCCTCCAGCATCCACACCGGCGAGTATTTCCACGGGCCTTTTGAGATTACGGACCGGAACATCCCGTTCCTGATCCAGATGAGCGAAGGCCGTACCCGGGCCCTGGACGAGAGAGCCCTGCGCTTCCTGAAGCAGTACGCGGCCCGCTACGAGGTGGTGGACGCCAAGGAGCTGGGACTTTCTACCATTGACCCTTCGGTGGTGGATTACTTTAATCAGACCCTGTTCACCTGCGTGTACGACATTTACAACGCGGCCTTCGCGGAAGCCCGGAACCATCCGCTGTCCGTCCGCCGTTACATGTGGAAGGTAAAATATTAATCTGATCCAAGAATAAGGCCGGTATCCCGGCAGATAGGAGTATTCATGAAAGAGAAACTGCTGGCTTATATCGAAAAGGAAAAGCTGGACGCCTTTTATATCCACCGCCCGGAAAATGTCCGCTACATCAGCGGCTATTCCGGAGGGGATGCCTATCTTTTGATCCTGCCCCATATCCAGTATCTGATCTCGGATCCCCGGTGCCTGGAGCATGCCCAGAGCGAGTGCCCGGATTTTGAGTGCGTGGACTGGCGGCCGCTGGGTTCCATCCCTGCGGGGCTGGCGTACTTTATGGAAAAAGAAAACGTCCATACGGTGGGGTTTGAGGCGGACTGCCTGAACATCCAGTTCTATCAGGACGTACAGAAGCGTTACCCTTGCCAGATGGTCCCTACGGAGGGAGTGATTGAGGCCTTCCGTACGGTAAAGACCGCCAAGGAAATCCAGGATATCCGGACCGCCTGCGATATTTCCTCCAAGGCCTTTAACTACATCTGTGATTATATCCGCCCGGGCGTTACGGAGAAAGAGCTGGAAGCCCGTCTGGCCGCCT
>CALWEC010000211.1 GCA_944376945.1 uncultured Lachnospiraceae bacterium
AAGGAAAATGCCCGCCATTTCTTTGGCTTACATTTTCCTTCTGAAATCTTACATTTTTGTAAGGGACATCCGCCAGTCACGCCGGACGGCGGAACCGGCGGCGGATCTCCTCCAGCCCCCGCTCCAGCAGCTCCTCCGCCCCTTCCCCCAGGGCCTGACGCATCCAGCGCTCCTCCGTCTCCGTTCCCGGCCCATGGGGCACCTGCCAAGCGCCGGCATCGCTGCCCACCGCCAGCAGCGCCCCCTTTTGGGCCGCCTGCCGGATGTTTTCCCGGTGGATCCGGCCAATCTCCCGCAAAACCCCATCGTCGTACCGGCCGCTGCCCAGCATGTTCAGGCAGGGCGACAGGGTAGGGACCCAGACGGTCCGGGACTCTGCCAAGGCCTCCAGGCATTCTTCCGAAAGGAAGGCCCCGTGCTCCAGGGAATCTACCCCTGCCTCAATGGCCGCCAGGGCATTGGCCGCCCCGTTGGTGTGGGACATCACCGCAAAGCCCTCCTCGTGAGCAATGTGGATCATCTCCCGGATGGTCTCCGGCTCCAGCCCCTCCTCCGAAAGAGCCCCCACCTGGCGGAAATCGATGAGGCCGCTGGTCATAATTTTAATAAAATCCCCCTGCTTTTCCCGCACCTGTCCCACCAGGGCCCGGTACTCGTCCCAGGTTTCAAAGGCGTATCCTACGATGCCGCCGTAATGGCCTTTTTTGTGGATGGCAAACAAGGGCGTCCGGTAATCCAGCCCATACGCCGGCGCCAGTTCCCGGGCCCGCTCCGAAACATGGCGGGCGTCCCCGCCCTCCCGGAGAAACGTAATCCCCCGGTCCCGGTAGGCCGAAAGGCACCGGCGGATGGGCTCATCCTGCACCTGCTCCCGGTGCAAATCCACCGCCTGCCGGTAGTTGACCCCGTCCATAATCACATGTATATGGCAGTCTCCCCGCATATTGGACGCCCCCCTTGTTTCGCAATTTTTTCATACTTTTTTCAACATTTCCCCACAAGATTCCCGTATACTGGCAATTGTTAGGAAACATTCCTTCCGTTTTCCTAATCAAAATGAGAGGGTGATTCCTCACACGAGACTCCCCTTCGCTCTCTAATCACCCTCCCCAGGGGCGGCGCCCTCCCAGCGCCGCCCCCCTTTTTGTCCTTTCCTTTTTCGTGCCGGAAAGCTTCCCGCGCTGAGGGGCCCACGGAAAACTCCCATGCTAAAGGGCTCACGGAAAACTCCCGCGCTTGAAGGGCCTTATGGGAAATATCAGGAGGCCGCTTCCTCCAGCATCCCGATCCCCTGTCGCAGGGTGGCTTCGTCCATGGCGCCCCGGGCGTAGGCCTCCAACGTCCCATCCGGGTTCACAAACAGGGTCATGGGGATGGACATCACATAATAGTTGTAGGCCGCTTCCTGCCACAAGTCGTAATAGACCGGGAAGGTGTAGCCGCTTTCCTCCAGGAAGGCCCGGGCGGTTTCCTGGGTCTCCCGGCTGCCGTCTGTCAGGTTGACCATCAGGAAACGGATGTCCTCGCCCTTTTCTTCGTAAAGCTTCTGAAATTCCGGCATTTCGCTTTTGCAGGGGCCGCACCAGCTGGCCCAGAAATTCAGGACCACCGGCCGGCCCTCCTCCAGAATCTCATAAAAGGTAAGCTCCTGCCCCTCCGCGTCCGCCAGGCGGAAATCCGGCGCCCGGCTGTCCGAGGGAGAATCCGGCTCGGAGGTTTCTTCGCCGGCAGGGGCTTCCTCCGTCCCGCCGTCCGCCGCCACCGTCTCCGGCACGCCGCTTTCCTCTGCAATCCCCGGGGCCCCGGGCGAGCCGGTTTCCTGCCCGCCGGACGAGGCTTCCGCCGCCTCCTGGGTAACCAGCTGGCTTCCCGGCTGGTAATGCCCGGCCAGGGTCCGGTACAGCGCCAGGCAAACCACCAAAAACACGGCGAACCCTGCCGCGCCTAGGATCCATTTTTTCATCTTGCCCTCCTATTTGAGATTCTCCGGCGGCCGCTTACCCCAAGCTAAGCAGCGACAGCAGCCGGTCCATCCAGCCCAGGCACATACAGACGCCTACCACCACCAGCAGGCCGCCGGATACCCGGGTAATCCACTTATAGTGCCGCTTCACCCACCCAAAGGCGGACTTAAGCTTCTCAATGAGCACCGCGCTGATCAGGAAAGGGATCCCCAGCCCCAGGGTGTAGAGCACCAGCAGCAGGATCCCCTTGGCCATGGTCCCCTGCTGGGACGCCAGCATAAGGGCGGAGCCCAGGAAGGCCCCTACGCAGGGGGTCCAGCCAATGGAAAAGACGATCCCAAACAGAAACGAGGACGCCATGGTATGGCGGTTCTGCCGGAATTCCAGCCGCCGGGTCCGGTTTAGGAAGCCGATGCGGAATACCCCTAGGAAATTCAGTCCAAAGACTACCACAATCAGACCGGTCACCCAGTTGACCGCCGTCTTATGATGGGTCAGGAAGCTACCCACCGTGCCGGCAAAAGCCCCCAGGGCCACAAACACCACGCCAAAGCCGCAGACAAAGGCGGCCGCGTTTTGCAGCGTCCGCCGGGTCCCGCCGCCGTCCTCCCCGGCAAAGTAGGAAATATACACCGGCAGCAGGGGAAGCAGGCAGGGGGAAAGGAAGGTGATAATCCCCTCCAGGAACGAAATCAAATACTGCATACAAGCCTCCCAGACAGAGAAAAACCGTTGCGCAGCCTGCCTTTTGGCAACCCGCCCAGCGGTTTCCTCCTTGATGTTATTCTACGGTACAAAATTCTACCCGGTTCAGCAGTTCCGCGCTGTTGTCCCCATAGATCTTCAGGTTCAGCTTTTTCTCCAGCCCTAAGGCGATTACCCCCAACAAAGATTTCGCGTCCACCATCCGATTTCCACATTGCACATCCACAGGGTCGGGATACCGCTCCGCGCAGCTGACAAATTTCTTGGCGTCGTCCACGTCGCGGAACATAATGGTTGCCGTCTGCATTTCCGCATTCCTCCTAATGTAACAGAGTCCTTTTTGGTTTTGCCAATTAGGATACCCAATACCGCAGGATTTGTCAACTGTTTTTTACAAAATTTCCCCTTTCTTCCGGATTGCTTCCCCGTTTCTTTCTTATTTCTTCAGAAACGAGGCCTGCGGAATCGCTTACTCGTTGGCCAGCCCGCTCAGGTCCAGAGTCACGGTCTTTTCCTCCAGCACATCGTTGATCTGGCTGTAGTAGGCCAGGACGCACTGGGAATAATCCGCCCCCTCCGGCGGATCCTCTTTCCCCTGCAGGGTAAACCGGCTGTAACGGACGTCCTCCGTCAGCAGGCTGACGTTGTCCCCCATCACATCGTTGGAGACCCAATCCCCCACCGTCAGGTTCTGGAGCGATACGTGGCCGTTGCCCTGGCCCTGGGACAGGACGTGGAAGGTCACTCCCATAATATGGCCGTCCGCGGCGGAAACCCAGTAGTTGGCGTCCACAATCTGTACCTTGCCTTCCTCGTTGTCCAGCAGCACCCAGGAATCCGCCTTGGGCTCCGGGAACGGATCCTCCTCCGCCGGCTTGGCGCCGGGATAGACCGTGGCCTGGAACATCACTTCCTCATAGATGCTGCCCTGGGCCGAATATCCCAGCGTTATATCGAATTCCAGGGAGGTGATCTCCTGGACGCCCGCATGGGCCAGCCGCGTCCGGGGCAGGGTCACCTGAATGGGACGGTCCGGGCCGCCGCCTATCATGTTGTTGCTCTCCCGGGTCTCGTCGGTGAATTTAAAATCGTTATAGTGGAAAATCACCCCGTTGACCTTCAGCTGCATATCGTAGTAGCCGGAATAGTTCTGCTCGTCCGTGGCCGCCCGGTAGGTGATGACGTACGCGTCCTCGGTTTCCTCAATGGAGTCGATCTGGAACAGGTACTCCCCCTCCTCATAGATCACCCCGGACGTAAAGTTTTCCAGCTCGATCGGCCCCGTCTGGCCGGTCCCTTCCCCGGATTCTTCTTCCTCGCCGTCCTCTCCGCCTTCTTCCGTTTCTGCCCCGGCCTCGGCCACGGTTTCCTCACGGCCGTCCGCGTCTTGCTCCTTCTCCTCCCCGCCGCAGCCTGCCAGCAGGCACACGGTCAGCAGCACCGCCAAAAAATAGACTGTCTTCTTCAAAGCTGTCCCTCCTAGTCGTTTCCATGGATTCGTCGTTAAGATGGGAAAATCCATAGGGTCCCGGACAAGGGAGGGGAGGCTGGAGCCGCCCCCGATCCCCTTTCTCAGGGCTCGACGGTGACCGCCGCCGTTACTTCTTCCTCCTGGACGTACACATCCGTGCCCACCCGGAGGAGCAGGCTGGTCCCTTCCTCCTCCGCCCACGTCCGGATCCGCAGGCCTTCCGAGGTGGCCAGGCTGCTCCGCGGATAGGAGGAATTTTCCAGCAGCTGCACCGCGCAGAGGCGCAGAGGGCCGGAGCCGTCCAAAAGCTCCACTTCCAGGTAGTAATCCCGGTACTGGTTCACCCGCCGCACCGGATCCGGGCTCACCGAGTAATCGAAATCCCAGACTTCCTCCTGGGCCAGCTGGCAGCGGATGCCGGTAAAGCGGACGGAAGCGCCGGTGGCAAGCTCCACCGTCTCGTCCAAGGGC
Source organism: uncultured Lachnospiraceae bacterium (assembly GCA_944376945.1). Taxonomy (GTDB): domain Bacteria; phylum Bacillota; class Clostridia; order Lachnospirales; family Lachnospiraceae; genus Pseudolachnospira. The sequence continues at coordinate 4,612 of CALWEC010000211.1, forward strand.
AGCCATTCCCCCGGCTCCGGGACCGGCACGGAAATCTCCGTCTCCGACCCGTCCCCCTCCCAGCACAGGTAAGGAAGGTGCAGGGTGTACGCCCCCGCCTCCAGATCCGGGAAATACAGCCGACTCTCCCCCTGGAAATCCTGGCCCTCCACACGGTCCGCCTCCCGCCGGTTTCCCCGTGAATCCGTCAGGTACGCCGCTTCCCGCGGAAAGTCCCCCAGGCCCAGCGCATGGTAGGTCAGCAGGTAGGAAAGGTTCACCCCCTCCGGCCCCTCCAGCGGATACAGGGAGAGCCACACATCCCCCGCCGCGGTTTCCGGTTCCCTCAGGAGCAGGCTTCCGGTCCCATGCTCCAACACCTGGCCCAGTTCCCGGGGATCCGTGTACACCTCCGTTTTCCGCAGGGTCACGTCAAAGGCCGGGGTTGGCCCCTGCATCCGGTAGTCCTCCCTGCCGGTACCGCCGGAAGAAATGGTCCAGACGGCCGGCTCCCCGTCCTCCTGGCTGGGGCACAGGGAAAACCGGAAGGAAATCTCCTCCGTCTCTTCCTGAGGCTGCCAACGGAAAAACAGGTCCGTCTGCTTTTTATCCCGGGCCAGTTCCGTGCTGGAAGAATAGTAGCCTCCTTCCGGCAGGGACAGGCGAACCCCGTCTGCGTAGGCCTCCCGGAAATAGAAGCTGGGAAGCTCCTGGAACCGGAGCCAGCCCGCCTCCGACTCCACCTCCCGCAGGGATTGGTAGACGATGGTGGCCCGCAGCTGCCCGTCCTGATACTCCATATCCGCCAGGGTAAAGCGGATGCCGTCCGCCTCGCAGGAAGGCGGCGCCTCCGCCAGCTGGTACTGGGGAAGCTCCAGATCCCAGTGAACGCCGCTGCCCTCCCGGAACTGGAAATACCGGTAGACCAGGGCCGCGCACCCGGCCAGAAGGCCCAAAAGCAGGCCGATGGCCAGAATCTGCAGCAGCTTTTTTAGGGCCCGCTGGTTCCGCTTTTTCACCGTCTCGTGGGGCAGGCCCAGCTGCCCGGCGATCTCGCGGAAGCTCAGGCCGCCGTAGTATTTTTTCCGGAGGATTTCCTGATCCACCGGATCCAGCTGGGCCAGCGCCTCCTCCAGATCCTGGTATTCCAGCGGCTCCGCCGCCGGCGCTTCCTGCTCCCTGGCCTTGGCCTCCGCCCGTTCCCGGTTCTGGTTTTTCCGGTACCGGTCCAGGGCCCGCCGGTCCGCCAGCAGGCAAAGGTAATTTTTCAGGCTCCCTTTTTCCGGGTCAAACCGCCTCCAATCCCGGCAGAATTCCGCGAAGGTATCGTTGACGCATTCCTTCACATCCTCCGGATCCGGCAGGCGGCGGCCGCAGACCCAGCACACCAGCCCGCTGTAGGTATCCCACAGGGCCCTGGCGCCTTCCTCTAGGTCCTCCTCCAAAAGGCGCAGCAGTTCTTCTTCTGTAAACGGATGCTGTTCCATCCTTCCCTCCCTCCGGTTGTCCGATTCTCTATCGATTTCCCATCTATTGACTTCGTATGGCAAAAGCCAATAGGGACACGCCGGAAAATATTTTTATGAATTTTTTACAGAAAAAAGGCGTCCCGCTTCTATAGGATTCCCCATAGCCTCGGGACGCCCTCGGAAAAAAACGACTTACCGGACCGCGTGGATCACATCCAGAAGAGTGCCGTCCCGGTAGAGGACGTTGGCCACCACCTTCTGGCCCAGCTGTACCGGCTTCGGAACTCCTGCCAGTTCCTCCGCCTTCTGCTTCAGATCCTCAATCTCCACCACCGGCAGCTTGGCCGCTTTCAGCTTTTCCTTCAGCTCCGCGTTTTTGCCGTACTTGGTGTTCACCGCGATGCCCCGCTGGGTCACCACCACGTCCACGGTCTTTCCAGGCGTGGAGATACACAGGCAGCGGTCCACCACCAGGGGCAGTCTGGCCCGGGTCAGCGGCGCGATGATGATGGCCAGCTTCGCGCCGGCGGCGGTGTCGCAGTGGCCGCCGGAGCCGCCCATGATATAGCCGTTGGAATCGGTGTGGACGTTGACGTTAAAGTCCAGATCCACCTGGGTAGCGCCCAAAAGCACCACGTCCAGGTTGTCCACGCCGGCGCTCTTGCCGCTGACGCCCGCGTACTGGGTGGCGGAAACCTCCATGTGCTTGGGGTTGGTGCGGATGGACTCCACCGCCTTCAGGTCGAAGCACTGGACGTCCAGCAGCGCCTGGAAGCACCCTTCGTTGAGCATATCCACCATGTAACCGGTAATGCCGCCCATGCCGTAGCTTCCCTTGATGCCCTTGGCCAGCATTTTCTCCTTCACATACTGGGCCGTAGCCAGGGTGGCGCCGCCGGCGCCAGTCTGGAAGGAAAAGCCGTCCCGCAGCAGGCCGGAGGCCTCAATAACCTGGGCCGTATAGTTGGCCATCCGCAGGCCCACCGGATCCCGGGTAATCTTGGTGGTGCCGGACACAATCCCCGCCGGGTTGCCGATCTGGTCCACCGTCACCACATAGTCCACATAGACCTCCGGGATGGAGAAGCCCACCAGGGGATAGGGCACCAGGTTGTCGGTGACCACCACCACCTTCTTGGCGTTCATGGCGTCGGCAAAGGCGTAGCCGATGGAGCCGCAGGCGGAAGGCCCCAGCTTGCCGGTGCAGTTGCCCATGTCGTCGGCCGTAGGCGCGGCGATAAAGGCCACGTCGATGACGGAGGTCCCCTTCTCCATGTCGGAGGCCCGGCCGCCGTGGCTGCGGAAGATCACCGGCTTCTCCAGGACGCCCTCGGAGATGGCCTTGCCTACCTTGGCCCCCATGTAGTTGCACTCCAGGCCGGTGACCACGCCGTTCTGGATGTGGCCGATAATCGGCTCGTGGATATCAAAGATGGAACTGGCGTTGACCGTCAGGTTTTTGATTCCCATTTTGGCGATCTCTTCCAGCACCATATTCAGCACATAGTCGCCGTTGCGCATGTGGTGATGGAAGGAAATGGTCATTCCGTCCCGCAGTTCACATTTTTCGATGGCCTCTCGTATGGATGCTACCAGCTTACTCATCCTCTTCCACCTCCCCAAACATTGCTTTTTCCATCTCAATCACCTGTCTGGCCCGCTCCACAATGGGCGCGTCGATCATCTTGCCCCGCAGGGAAACCACGCCCTTGCCCTGCTCCTTGGCGATGCGGATGGTCTCCATCACATCGTGGGCATAATCAATGTCCTCCTGGGTGGGGCTAAAGACTTCGTTGATCCCCGCCACATGGCTGGGGGAGATGGACGCTTTTCCGGAGAAGCCCAGAGCCTTGGCGAACTGGGCGTCGGCATACAGGCCCGGAAGGTCGTTGACATCGGTAAACGGGGTATCGTAGACGTCGATGGCGCAGGCCCGGGCCGCGCAGACCAGCCGGGTACGGGCGTAGAAGATTTCCTGCCCTTCCTTGGTGCGCTTGCAGCGCAGGTCGGCGGTCAGGTCCTCGCCGCCTAAAAACAGGGCCGCCACCCTCTGGTCGGCGGAGGCGATCTGGAAAGCGTTTTCCACGCCCATGGCCGTCTCAATCAGCGGGATCAGCTTCACCGTATTCTTGGGGAAACCGCAGGCCTCCTCCAGCCGGCCGATATACTCCGAAACGGTTTTCACGTCCTGGGCGCAGCTGACCTTCGGCGGCATAATCATATGGGGCTTCAGGGGAATAATCTCATCCAGATCGTGGGTCCAATATTCGGTCTCCACCGGGTTGATGCGGATGATAATCTCACAGCCCTTGTAGTGCAAGTCCCGCAGCACATTGCGGACCAGGATCCGGGCCGAGTCTTTCTCCGCCGGGGAAACCGCGTCCTCCAGGTCCAGGATCAGGCTGTCCGCGCCCAGCACATCGCCGTTCATCAACAGGTTCGGGGTATTGCCCGGAATAAACAACATAGATCTTCTCATCAGCCTTCCCCTCCTGCTCTCTTGATAGCGGTCTCCACCCGCGCCTGGATCACGCAATCTACCGCGCCTTTATCGTTGATGGAAATCCGGCCGGTTTTTACCCCCAGCTGATCCAGCACCTGTTCGATGCCCGCCCGGATCTGATCGGCGTACTGGTTGTAAACCACCGACTCAATCGCAATCTCCAGCGTATCGCTGGGTTCTACCATCACATACGCGTCGCTGGACTCCAGCGTCCCAGCCGCCGCGCTTGTTTTTATGTTCATATTGGCGTTCTCCTCTCTACTCCTCGATTCCCTGGCGGCATCCCTGTCCCAGGTCAAAGGGGTGCTTTTCCTTGACAAATTTGGTCACATAGTCCGCCCGGTCCGTTAGGGCGCGGATGTCCATGCCGTAGTCGTGGCCGGTAAGGACCAGTTCGGTGCCCTCCGGCTTTTTCTCCATCATCTCCAGGATCTGCTCCCGGGGCACCAGCTCCAGGTTGTAGGCGTCGATAATCTCATCCAGCACCACCAGATCGTACGCGCCGGTAAAAAACTTCTGCCGCACCTGGTCAAAGGACTTCTGGAATTTCTGCCGGTAAAATTCCTGCTGTTCCGGGGTCAAGTTAAACAGAAACGGGATGGGGCCTTCGTTGGGGATATATTCCACCCCCGGAAGCGAGCGGATCACACGGATCTCCCCGCTGGTAGGCTCTTTTAAAAACTGATAGAGCAGCACCCGGAAGCCGTGGCCCACGCAGCGCACAATCTGTCCCATAGCCGCCGTGGTTTTGCCCTTGCCGTCGCCGTAATAAAGCTGGATACAGCCTTTCTCCATCTGTCCTTCCTCCTTTCTGGGGGGCCGGATACGCCGCCGGGGAATCCCCCAGACTTCCCCGACAACAAAGGCCGCTTCGTGTTTCCCGGGCGGCCTTTGCTTCTGCGGATCCTCTTAGTAGATCCGCTCAATCTTATCCAGATCCGCGCCGATTTTCGGCGCTTCCTTGTAGCCGACCAGGCCCACGATCAGGTACGCCTTGCGGACCGGATCGTAAGGAATGTCCTTGATCAGCGTAAAGCCTTCAATCTCGCCGCTGCGCCGCACATGGTTCCGGGGCGCGTTGCAGTGGTAGACCACATCGCCGATTTTAATGTGCTCGTCGTCGTGGAAGGTAATGGGCACATCCTGCTCGATGACCGCCTTTACCTTGCTTTCGATCTTCTCCAGCGAGACGATGGGCTTTTCCTTAAAGCAGAGCACAAAGCCATGCTTTACGTCCGCGTGCTCGTACTCCTCCTCGCCTCCGTGGGTCAAGAAGTAGCTGGTGATGTCCTCCGCGGAATGGGCCATCTTGCGGTAACGGATGGACTTAAACACAATGTTGGCAATGTCCTGAGGCTCCGGGCCAAACAGGTTGGCGCGGGTGATAATCACCTCTCCGCCCACCCCTACCATCAGGTCCGCGTTCACCGGCAGGTTGCTGGTCTGCCGCTTTAGGAACGGGTAGATCAGTTCAAAATGCTCCACCACCACCCTTTTTCCCTTCCGCAGGGCCGCCATAATCGCGTCGGCCAGCACCGGCAGCTGGGTAAAGCCCTGCTCAAAGCGGACATCCAGGTGGTAGGTGTGAGGGGTTGCAAACAGGGAAAGCCCTTTTTTGTTTACCCCCAGGGGATCGTCCAGCATCTCCAGAATCGGAAGCGGGCGGACGCTGACGCCGTTGTCGCCGTTGGTCAGGTCCAGGCCCGGGAACATGCCCCGGATCAGCATACTTTTGCCGGAACCCGGGTCTCCGATGACCCCAATCAGCTTATCCGTGGGCCGCAGATACTGCTGGGCAATCTGCATTCCCAGTTCCGCCATACGCACATTGCCGCGCGGCGCGAAATAGACGCTGTACAGGTGGCTGATGTATGACATGGAATGCCTCTCCTCTCGGGTGGATTGGTTACGCCTTCTTGGCGTTCCGCAGCGCAAGGATGCGGCTCATCTCATTGTAAACGATCATATAGCCCTCGTCCACGCCCATGCCAGGCTTGGCCAGGATCTGATCCGGCTGGGTGGCCATGGCGCACTCCACGCACACCTGGCCGGAGCGGTCGGTCTCGTTGCAGGTACCGCCCTGGTACGCGCCAAAGTGGTTCTTCTTGCAGTACAGCACCGCCTCGATGGTGTTGTTGATGCCGCCCAGGTCCGGGGTCTTGATCTGAGCCATATGTCCTGCCTTGTTGTCGCAGAAGTAGATCACGTCCTCCAGGGTGTTGCACCACTCGTCGGCCACCAGCTCCACCGGGATGCCGCGGCGGTCCACTTCCTCCCGCAGGTGCTTCATGCAAAGCATCTGTTTTTCTCTCTCGCCGGCGTCCATAGGGCCTTCAATGCGCAGATGGAACGGCTTGGCGGCTTCCGCCAGCTCTTCCAGATAATCGGCCATGGCGGTGTAGTTCTCATCGCCGAAGGCCTGGCCGATGGTGCCGTATACGTCAATGTGCAGGATGGGGTTGTAGTTTTCATCGTGCCGCAGCTGAAGGATCCGGTTGCGCAGCCAGGTCACGTACTCCTTCAGGATGGAGCCGTCCCGGCCCAGCTTGGTCTCCACGTTGTTGATCAGGGCGTGAGGCAGAACCGCCGCCTCTTTCAGGATCATCTGATCCGCGTTGTCGTAGCGGTTGTCGCCGGACTGGGTAAAGATGGGAACCATCTTGTCGGAAACCGTAGTGCCGTACTCATCCGCCACCACCTCGCACATCAGGCGATGGGAAGCCTTGGCCACCGCGTCCAGGATGGCCTGGGAAACGCCGTAGCGGATGGCGGTGTGCAGGCGCTTGCCGTCCACCTGGATGGCTTCCATCTCCTTGGTCAGCGCCCGGAAATTGTCTGCCTCCTTGCCTACCAGCACCGGTTTGATGTGTTTCTCGATCACAGGGATAAAGTCCTCCGCCAAAAACAGCGGGTCACGTCCGCCGGCGCCGGAATACTGGACCGCCGCGCAGTCGCCCCAGGCAACCTGGCCGTCCTCCAGGATCAGCATTACGGAGATGGACTCGCCGGCCTGGCGGATGGATTTAAAGCCAGGGGTCACCGGGGTGCCGATATAAGCGGCGCCATCGGCAACCGCCCCTGCCTTGATGGCTTTCTGATCGTCAAAGAAGAACCCTGTACGGCCCGGAGCGCATACTACGTCTACGATTTTCATGGTAAAAGATCTCCCTTCTTTTGATTCCCGCGGGAGGCGTTTCTTCCGCTCCCGCGGGCATGGATATACTTGTGCTTTCTGCCTTGCTTTCCCTTATCTGGGCCGGCCTACCAGGCGGCCTTTGCTGATGGCGTACACATCGTCGATGACCATCTGGAAGGACACTTCCCGGCCCTCCGCCTTGGCCCGCTCCTCCAGCTTTTCCCGGTGGAACTTCTTCAGGTCATCGCTGAAGGGCAGATTGCCCACTTCCAGGATCCGGACCGCGCCGCCGTTGTCACGGGCCGGCAGCATAATGCCGGCGTTGCACTTGGCCGGGCCGAACGGGACATCGATGACGCCTGCGTGGATGGCCGCAATGCCGCCCAAAACCACATCGCCGTGGCCCAGGGCGATCACCCGGTCCATAATGCAGCGGGTCTCCGCTTTGATGATCTCCTTCTCGTGCTCCATACGGGAGCCGACGGTTACCTGGTCTACCAGCATGTGGGCCAGCTGCTTGGTGCAGCGCAGGCCGGCTGCGTTGGCTTCCTTGGTGGGAACGCCCGCCGCCTCGTGCGGGGTCTTGACAATCACCTTGGTGGCCTTGGCCAGGGTGGCGCAGGCCGCGCCCCAGGCGATGACGCCAAAGGCCTTGGCCTCGTCCGCCGGGAAACCGCCCATCCACTGATGGAATACAGTGGTCACGTTGATGTCATAGTAACCAAACTTATGCAGGTATTCCTCGGTCAGCTCCTCCAGGGTGCGGATGGCCGCCACGTCCTGGATCTGGTTGCCCAGCTGGCCGTAGCCCACCGTAATGTTCTTTACGCCCTGCTCCGCCGCCGCCAGCGCCTCAATGATGGCTACCGAATGGGAGATGCAGGGGGGCACCAGGGTGCCGGTCAGCGGGCCGTAGGGCTCCCGGTTGATGGGCACGCCGGCTTCCTCGTAGATGCCGGTGAGACGGTCCACATACTGCCAATCCAGCATAGTCTGCTCAATGGGAATATTCTTGGCGTAAGGAATGTTGTAGGAAATACCGCCGCCCTCGTAGGAGGTAAAGCCGCCTGCGTAGGCAATTTCGGTCAGCAGACGGGCGTCCGGGGTCCCGTGGCGGACCTGCAGCGGGGTATCCAGGGCGTCCACCACCTGGCGGCAGCCATGTACTCCGTGGTTGACAGCCGGGAAGCCGTTCAGGTACGGATGGAAATTGCCGTTGGCCATTCCCTCTTTCTCCCGGCGGATGCCCTCCGCACAGTTCTCGTACTGGTTCTGGCGGGTGTAGGAATCGATGGTGGTAGGCAGCAGATCCGCCTCGCCGTAGTCCTGCAGGTGCTTGAGCAGTTCAATGTGGTTCTCAATCAGGCCAACGCCGGCTCTGGGCTGCACCAGGGTGACGCCCTCCTGCTTTGCCTTGTTCAGCTTGTTGGAGAATACCTTGTGCTCCGGCAGGGCCTTGTGGTAGGCGATGGCTTCGTCCAGATCCACCTCTTTGCCGGTGGGCCAAGTGGCCAGGACTTCTTCCCGCATTTTGTAAAATTCATCGTCGGTCCATTTTTTATTTTTCAGTCTGCTGAAATCCATCTGTTTCACTCCTTTACTAATTCCTTTTTCATGATTCTTAAAGCGGTCTCCGGATACTGGGTGCTCAGAAGGCCCATGGCCGCCAGGATATACCGGCGATCCACGTAGATGTCCGCGTTCTTAGGCTTTAAGGAAAACGCGTCCACCGGGTCGAACAGCGCGTGGGCGGCAATCTGGGCGGTGCGCTTGGTGTGGATGATGGCGCCGCCGGTGACCACCACCGTCTTGACCCCGGTCAGATCCTTGCCGGTCTGCAGGTAACTGATGCCCATGGGGGAGTAGAACTGCTCCAGCCGTCCTGCGTGGCGGGTCACGGCCACCTCAATGGCCAGAGAGGCCAGCGCGTAATCCAGCGCTTCCAGCTCCCCATCGTCCGCCCCCGGCACTACGTCCGTGTGGACGCCCAGGTAATCGATCAGCTCCCGGCAGCGCTCCTCGCTCAAGCCCGAAAGCTCCGAAACCCGCATCATGTCGGTGGCCTCCACAATGCCGTGGATGCTGTAGCGCATGCCAATGTCCCCCTCCACCGTGCGTTTGGCGTATTCTTCCCGGAGCCCCCGGAGGACCACCATCCCCGTGGACGGAAGTCCGAAGGACATGGAGTAGACGTCGGTGGTGGCTCCCCCCAGATCCACGCAGACCAGATCGTCCATGCCCGCCTCTTTCGGGGTTCCCTTGGCCAGCAGCTTCATGGCGGTAAGCATAGCCGAGGGGGTAGGCATCAGGATGCCCTGGATCAGATCCTGGGCGTGGCTTAAACCTTTGGCTTTGACAATCTGCTCCAGGAAGATCTCCCGGATCTTCTTCTGCACCGGCTCCACGTTGGGGATGTTCAGCTGCGGCATGACGTTCTCGCAGATATACGTCTGCTTATCCTTCAGGATTTCCTGGCACTGATCCGCGCAGCTGCGGTTGCCGGCAATAATAATGGGGAAATCCTGCTGGGTTTCCGCCAGCATCCGCGCGTTGTAAACAATATTTTCCTTGTTGCCGCCGTCTGTGCCGCCGGTCAGCAGGCAGATATCCGGATGGATCTGGTCGATCTCCTTCCGGTCCCCTTCCGTCAGCTCGTAGGAGTAGGTTTTGATAACCTTGGCCCCCGCCCCCAGAGACGCCTGGCGGGCCGCCTTGGCCGTCAGGTCCGGCACCAGGCCGATGGCCACCATCCGAAGGCCTCCTGCGGCGCTGGAGCAGGCGTACCGCTCGGAGAATTCCACCTCCCCGATCTGCTCTTTCAGGATGGCCAGCGCATTGTTTAAACCATCCAGGATATCCGTCTCAATGGTGGTAAAGCTTTGGGCCGTGCCCAGGATCCGCTCTTCTTCCACATCTACAGCCGTGATTTTGGTATAGGTGCTTCCAAAATCAATCAGCAAAACAGCCTTCATTGCCATCACCTTCTCTTGCTATTTGGCTTACTCTACACCCAGGTCTTCCTTCAGGCACGCAATGGTCACCTGCGGATCGGTTCCCGGGCCAAACGCCCGGTCAAAGCCCATGGCCTTGTAGCGTCTCTCGATTTCCTCCACCGGGACCTTGCCTACCACCAGGTTGCCGCCTGCGTACAGCAGGATGCCCTTCAGGCCTGCCTCGTCGCATTTTTCCCGCATCCCGGTACAGTCGATCTCCCCCTGGCCGTACAGCGAGGAAACACAGATGGCGTCTGCGCCTACCTCCACCGCGGCTTTGATAAACTCATCCTGGGGAACCAGCACGCCCAGGTTGGTTACGTCAAAGCCCGCGTCCAAAAACGCGCGGTTGAGGATTGTGTTGCCCACCGCGTGAACGTCCGCGCCGATCACGCCAATCACCAATTTCTTCTTCTCCATCTCCTTGCACCTCTTATTGATTTTTTAAAGAGTTTCCTTTCTTATTTTACCTGTCCCACGGATTCCAGATATTCTTTCCTTCCCGTTTCGTACAGATTGTTCCCTTCGCAGTCGATGATCACGAAGGCCGGCAGATCCTCCACCTCCAGGCGGCGCAGCGCTTCGGCCCCCAGATCCTCATACGCGATTACCTCCGCCTTCTTGATGCAGCGGGAAAGCAGCGCGCCGGCGCCGCCGATGGCGCCGAAGTAAACGGCCCCGTGCTGCTTCATGGCCTCCACAACCTCCGGGCTTCTCTTGCCCTTGCCGATCATGCCCCGCTGTCCCAGGGCGATCAAGGCCGGAGAGTAGGCGTCCATCCGGTAGCTGGTGGTAGGACCGGCGGAGCCGATCACCTGGCTGCCCTTGGCCGGCGCCGGGCCTACATAATAAATGACAGAATCCTTTACCTCAAAGGGCAGTTCCTTGCCCTGGGCAATCAATTCGCACAGCCGCTTGTGCGCCGCGTCCCGGGCGGTATAGATAACCCCGGAAATCAGCACGCTGTCGCCGCATTTCAGATCCTTTACCTGCTCCAGGGTGAGTGGAGTTGTTATCCGTTTTTCCATAACCTTCTCCTCCTCCTTTACAGTTCCACCGTCTTATGACGGGTGACATGGCAGTTGATGTTCACCGCCACCGGCAGGCCGGCGATATGGGTCGGCATCTGTTCGATGTTCACCGCCAGGGCCGTGGTCCGGCCGCCGACTCCCTGGGGGCCGATGCCCAGGCTGTTGATTTTCTGGAGCATCTCCTCCTCCAGCGCCGCGTAAAGGGGAGAGGCGTTGCGGACGTTGGTGCTGCGCATCAGCGCCTTTTTGGCCAGCAGGGCCGCCTTGTCGAAGGTGCCGCCAATGCCCACGCCCACCACAATGGGCGGACAGGGGTTCGGCCCTGCGTCCTCTACCACCTTCAGGATAAAATCCTTAACTCCCTGGATCCCATCCGAAGGCTTCAGCATCTTAATCTGGCTCATATTTTCGCTGCCGAAGCCTTTAGGCGCTACGGTCAGCTTCAGGCCGTCGCCGGGGACGATGTCGTAGTAGATCAGCGCCGGCGTGTTGTCCTTGGTGTTGACCCGGTCCAGCGGATCCCGGACCACCGATTTGCGCAGGCACCCTTCGGTGTACCCCTGGCGGACCCCCTCGTTCACCGCTTCCTCCAGGTTCCCATTGATGTGGACGTCCTGGCCGATCTCCAGAAAAACACAGGCCATGCCGGTGTCCTGGCAGACCGGGACGTAATTTTCCTCCGCGATCTGATAGTTCTCACGGATGATCCCCAGGATGTTCTTGGCCAGCTCCCAGGGTTCTTCCTGTTCGCTTCGGCAGATCCGCTCCTTAATATCTTCCGGAAGATAGGAATTGGCTTCCATGCAAAGACGTTTTACCTGCTCTGTAATGTCTTTCGCATCGATCTCTCTCATCGCATTTCCTCCCAAATTACTCTGCGGTTCCGCCACTTTTGCCGTCCCCGCCCTTGTCCGTGCTCACTGTACCACCATTCCACCCTTTTGGCAATTTTCATTTTCAAAACTTTCCGCCCTAATTCCTAATTTTACAAGGCATTTCGCCTTAATTATTTAAAGGGGCGGCAGAGCCGTCCGATCCCCGGAAAAATACCCGTCGATCCGCTCCAGCGTGCAGCGCAAAAGGGCCTGGATGCTGTGCCGCTGGCTGCGGGCGCAGGCCGCCGCCAGTTCCCCGCAGACCAAACACCGGCGCGGCGGCAGGCCCAGCTGCCGCCGGGAAATGGGCCTTCCGTCCCGGCCGATTACGTCGATATCCAAAAGACGCCCCAGGGGGAATCCTTCCTCGATGGCCACCATCCGTTCTTTGGCCGTCCTCTCCTCCAGATTGGTAAGCAGATACAGCTCGTCCCCGGTTTTTTCGTGGCGTTCCTGGCACGCCAAAATCTCCGCCGGTTCCCGCCGCAGCTGGGCCAGGATCCGCCGCTTGCCTTCCTGGAAGGGTTGTAAAAAAGCCGGCGCGCTTTTCACCGCCCCGGCAATATTCAAGGTCAGGCAGATCAACGTTCCCTCCTGCCGCTTTCGGATCTGCCGCTGGGTTTCCGCCCGCCGCTCCCTAGCCTCCAGAATTTCCGCCAGGGAAAGAGGGGGCGTATGCAGGATCTCCCCCAGCGTTTGCTCCACCCAATCCAGCGGGGCTCCCCCCGCCGGTTCCAGCGGTTCCTGCGGGCCCGGCCTTCCATCTGGTCCCTGCGGGCCTTCCGGGCCCGGCCTTCCATCTGATCCCTGCGGGCCTTCCGGGACTTCCGGACCTTGTTGTCCTTCCGGCCTCAACCGTCCCTCCGGCCTCAATCGTCTTTCCTGCCCTAGCGGTTCTTCCGGTCTTCCACGTTCCTTCATGCCTTTCCCTCTTCCTGTCTCAATTTTTCCGCAATCGCCTGCCCGGCCTCTGAGCGCAGGAAGCCCAGGGTGCTGGGCGGCACCAGCTTCTCCAGTTCCGCGTAGTCCCCCGCCTGCAGGCAGTCCCGTACCCGGGAGGCGCTGATTGCCTGCCCGTCCTGCTCCTTGCGGGGAATCTCCACCACCTCCACGCCGTACTCCCCCAGCACCCGCTTCATCTCCCGATTGTAGGCGCTGGTAACCGGGCAGAAAGGTTCGGTGCCTACAAAGCGGCGGGTAATGGAAAGCTCCTTGGCGAAATACTCGCAGAAAATCCGCAGGTCTAATTCGCAGTTGATTTGGTCTGCCCGGGCCTGCTCCTTGAGAAAATAAGTAGGAAATACCGCGGAAGAAATCAAGTAATCGGAGGTACGGTGCAGGATCACGTTGCCGATTCCCTGGATCCCCTGCCGCACCAGCTCATAGCGGACATCCGCGGGGAAGGCGCTTCGGTCCTCCGAAAGGATAAACAGGTGCAGCGTGCCGCACTGGCCTGCCGCCGTCTCAATCAGGTAACGGTGGCCATAGGTAAAAGGGTTGCAGTTCATAACCGCCGCCCCCACCACCCCGGCCGGATGCCGCGGCCCTTCCAGGCCCTGCACATATTTCCGGATGCCGTCCCGTATGTTTTCCATAAAAAGGACCTCCGCGGTCTGCAGG
>CALWEC010000212.1 GCA_944376945.1 uncultured Lachnospiraceae bacterium
AAGGCATTTGCTTCCTATGAGGAACTGAAACAAGCAGTGATTGACTACATAGGGTACTATAATGGCTCACGATATCAAAAACGGCTTAATTGTATGACACCTTTAGAATACAGGCACTACCTGCAAATCAAATCCGCATAAAAATATCTCCAACCGTATAACCACGGCTGGAGATAGAAAAATTTTATTTTTTCATCTGTCTACTTGACAGGGAGCAGTTCAAATCATCGATGCGACAGCCCCATCTTCTTTCCTTTACCGCTCCATCATGCTGATGGACTCGATTCCTACGCTGCCGCCTCGGACCACCTCGATGGTCCGGAACTCCTCCTTCATCAGCTTCACCACCGCATCGTTTTTGGTGGCGGTCTGAACGAACTCCACCAGGACGCTGTCCCGGCCGTAGTCGATGACCCGGGCCTTAAAGGTCTCGGCGATCTGGAACACCTCCGTCTTATCCTCCGGGGTGCAGTGGAACACCTTCACATACAGGATTTCCTTCATCCGCACAAAAATATCCGTAAAGTCGATGACCTTGATCACCTCGATCATCCGGTTCAGCTGCTTTTTAATCTGCTCAAAGGTCTCGTCGTCGCTGACCGTGGCGATGGTCATCCGGGAGATGGTGGGATCCTCGGTGGTTCCCACCGTCAGACTGTCCAGGTTGTAGGATTTGGCGGAAAACAGGCCGGAGATCTTGGAGAGCACGCCTACCTGGTTCTCCACATACAGGGAAATCCATCTTTTTCTCATACTGGTATCCATTCTCTCTGCCTCCTTAACAATCCAAGATCATATCTTCCAGGGTTCCGCCGGGCCGGATCATGGGGGAGACCAGATCCTCCGGGTCCAAGACAAACTCAATCAGGGTAGGGACCTTCTCCGTCTTTTTGGCTGCCTCAAAGGCCGGGGCAATCTCCTCCTTCCGGGTCACCCGGATGCCCTTGGCCCCGTAGCTTTCCGCCAGCCGCACAAAGTCCGGGGTGTAGGCCGGCAGCTCCTGGCCCTCCGTCCGCCGGAACAGGGCCCCAGCCCGCAGGTTGGTCATGCCGTAGCGTTTGCCGTAGAACAGCTTCTGCCACTGGCGCACCATGCCCAGATAGCCGTTGTTAAACACGCAGAGGATCAGGGGCAGCTCCTCCAGCACGGCGGTGGCAAACTCCTGGATGTTCATCTGCATGCCGCCGTCCCCGGAAATGGCGATGACCCTCTTGTCCGGGTTTCCAATCTGGGCGCCGATGGCCCCGGGGAAGCCATACCCCATGGTGCCCAGGCCTCCGGAGGTAATCAGCTGTTTTTTCTCTGTAATCTCCGCGTACTGGGTCACAAACATCTGGTGCTGGCCCACGTCCGTCACAATAATAGCGTCGTCAAACTGCCGGTTCATCTCCTGGATGATGTCCATGGGGCCCATTTCCCCGTGCTCCTTCAGGACCAGCGGGTGCTCCGCCTTCCAGCCTTCAATCTGCTTCCGCCAATTTTCCGTCTCGCAGGGCTCCACATATTCGTTCATTTTGGTAAGCGCCTCCCGGGCGTCCGCCACAATGGGGATCTGCACCTGGATGTTCCGGGAGATGGAGGCGGTGTCAATGTCAATGTGCACAATCTGGGCCTTGGGGGCAAAAGCTTGGAGCCTTCCGGTAATCCGGTCGTTAAACCGTGTGCCGATGGAAAACAGCAGGTCGCACTCCTGCACCGCCTGATTGGCAGCGTAAGACCCGTGCATCCCCAGGTTGCCTACGTACAGAGGATGGGTGGTGGGAAGGGCGCCCCGCCCCATAATCGTGGTAACCACCGGGACCTGGGTCTTTTGAACCACCTCCGTAAACACATCCCCAGCCCGGGCAATGTTTACGCCGCCGCCCACCAGGAACAAGGGCCGCTTGGCCTGCTTCAGCATCTTCAAAGCTTTCTTCAGCTGCCCCATGTGGACGCTAGTGTTGGGCTTATAGCCCCGAATATTTACGGTTTTCGGATAATCCGGGCTTCCCAGCTCCGCCATTACGTCCTTGGGCAGGTCAATGAGCACCGGGCCGGGACGTCCTGTCCGGGCAATGTAGAAGGCTTCTTTAATAATCCGCCCCAGATCCTCCCGGTTCCGCACCGTCACCCCGTACTTGGTGATGCTGCGGGTAATGCCCACAATATCCACCTCCTGGAAGGCGTCGTTGCCGATCAGGTTTTTGGCCACCTGGCCGGTAAAGCAAACCAGGGGCACGCTGTCGTAGTTGGCCGTGGCCAGGCCGGTCACCAGGTTGGTGGCTCCGGGGCCGCTGGTCACCAGGCATACCCCCACCTTGCCGGTGGTCCGGGCGTAGGCGTCCGCCTCGTGGACCAGGGCCTGCTCGTGCCGGGGCAGGATCACCCGGATCTCCTTTTGCTTGTACAGCTCGTCGCTGATATCAATGGTGCAGGCGCCAGGATAGCCAAAAAGGGTATCCACGCCTTCTTCCTTCAGCGCTTTTACCAAAAGCTTATTTCCAGAAATCTGTCTCATCGGTTACCTCCTTGCTCCATCCGGTGGGGCTGTAAAAGAATACCCTAAGCATCCAAGATGCTCAGGGCAAATAAGTCCGCCGTGTTGTCACCGCATTTGGCTGAATTGAATTTATTATAGGAGGATTTCCGAATCTTGTCAATTTCTTTTTCTTCCCATCCACCGGCAAAAAACCACCGCCGCCGCAGTGCTTAAAGCCGTGGCCAAAATAGACGGCCCTACAATAGAAGTGGGGCTCAGGGAGCCATACTGCTGGCGGTACGCCAGTATGGTCATAGGCAGCAGCTGCAGAGAGGAGATATTTAAGATCAGGAAGGTGCACATTTCGCTGCTGGCCTCCCCTCGCGCCCGGGCAGGCCCACTCGCCCGGCCCGCCCGCCGGTTCTCCTCCAGCCTGCCCAGCTCTTCCATGGCCGTAAGGCCGGCCGGGGTGGCCGCCCAGCCTAGGCCCAGAAAATTGGCGGCGAAGTTGGTGGAAATGGCAGCCAGGGCCGGATGCCCTTCCGGAAGTTCCGGAAACAAAAACCGCAGGGCCGGCCCCAGCCTTTGGGTAATCCGCCGGATTAGGCCGGCCTTCTCCCCCACCTCCAGGATCCCTGTCCACAGGGCCATCACCCCCAGCATGGCCAGGCACAGCTCCACGCCGTCCGCCGCCCCGGAAAGCACCGCCTCCGTCACCTGCCCGCTCCGCCCGCTCAGCACGCCGTATCCCAAACCCAGCAGCAGCATCGACGCCCACAATCGGTTCATCCCGCCGCCTCCGTTTTTCTTTTATTGTATGCGGAGGCAGTCCTCCCTATGCCGCCTTACCGGCAAGAGGCTGCTGGCCTCGGGAACATCGCCTTACCAGCAAGGGAGCCGGTCCCGCTTCCGCGTTCCCGGCTCCCTTTTCCATCCGGCTATAAAATAGCTCGTATCCCCCTGGCAGGCTGGCACGCCAGCCCGCCGGCCGGCCGGATTCCCGTATCCCGCCTTTGCAGCCGTCCGCGGCGCAGCAGGAAAACCTCCTCCCCCGGGCGGCTGGCCTCCCCCAGGCCGGCGGTCCGGACACAGGTGGCCAGTCCCTGCTGTTCCCAGCGGTCCAGCAGTTCCCGGATGCTGCGGCGTTCCTCTTCGGAAAGATCCGGAGGCCATCCGTCCAGCAAAAGGAACCGGGGCGACAGGAGAAGGGCCCTGGCCAGCCGGGCCCGGTACCGGGCGGCAGGCGGCAGCCGTTCCGGGTACTGCCCCAACAGCCCCAAAACTCCCGCCCGCTCCGCCGCCGCCCAAGCGCGGCGTTTGGCGGCCGTCCTGCCGCCTCCCGCAAAATCCAGCGGCAAAAGCAGGTTTTCTTCCAGCGTCAGCGACTCCATGAACACCCGGCCTGGGCGCACCATGCCGAAAAGCTCCCGGCATAGCCGGCCCCGTTTCAGCTCCGACATCAGCCGCCAGTCCCGGCCGTCCACCGTCACCTTACCGCCGCCGGGAATCCGCTTGCCGCAGAGGGTTTCCAGCAATAGGGTTTTCCCGCTGCCTGGCTCCCCCTGGATCAAAAGCGGCTGTCCTTCCTGGACGCACAGGCAGACACCTTTCAGGCCCTGGCGGGCCGAGGGAAAATCTTGCGTAACTTTGTCCATACGAATCTCGATACCGATCCCCCCATTCTCTATGTGCCTCCCCTGTGCTCATACAGAATCCTTTGCGGACATGGCTATTGTACCGCGAAAATGTAAACAAAGTGTCTCCAAATTGTGTTTTTTTGCGGAAACCGTCCGATTATGACTCCTCCAGCAGCCCCTGGTAAATCTCCCGGCGGCTGCAGCCCCGGTCCTGGGCCATCCGCTTCATGGCCTCCTTCTTATCCAGGCCCTGGCTTTGATAGTGCTCCAGATGCTCCGCAAGGCTCATCCCCTCCCAGGCCCGGGCCTTTTCCTCCGAAAGCTCCCGCAGGGAGCGGCCCTCCAGCACCAGCACAAACTCTCCCCGGGGAGCCTCCTCCCGGAACCGGGTCTCCGCTTCCTCCAGGGTGGCCGGCCAGATTTCTTCGTGCAGCTTGGTCAGCTCCCGGCAGACGGTTACCCGCCGGTTTCCCAAGGCCTCCCGCAGTTCTCCCAGCGTCCGCGCCAGCCGGTGGGGCGCTTCGTAAAGCACCACGGTGCGAACCTCCTGCCCCAGGGCTTCCAGCACCTGCCGCCGTTCCTTCTTGTCCGCCGGCAGAAAGCCCTCAAAACAAAAGCGGCGGGTAGAAAGCCCGGAAACTGTCAGCGCTGTAATACCGGCGCAGGCCCCGGGCAGGGAGGTTACCGGCACCCCGGCCGCCAGGCACTGGCGCACCAGTTCCTCCCCCGGATCCGAAATAGCCGGTGTCCCCGCGTCTGTAATCAGCGCGCCCCGCTCCCCGGCTAAAAGCTTTTCCACCAGCACCTGGGCTTTTTCGTATTTATTATGCTCGTGGTAGCTGGTAAGAGGCGTGCGGATCTGATAATGCTCCAGCAAAATCCGGCTGTGGCGGGTGTCCTCCGCGGCAATCCAGTCCACCTCCCGCAGAAGCTTCAGCGTCCGCAGGGTAATATCCTCCAGATTTCCAATGGGCGTCGCGCACAGAAACAAGGTTCCGGCCATCTCTGTCCCTCCTTAATACCCGTAAATATCGTAGATTTCCTGGCTGTACACGCCAGGCTCCCGGTACACGATCAGCGGCTTTTCCACCTGCAGCCACACGCCGCCTCCCAGCGCGCACTCCAGCAGCACCAGGTTGGCCTCCCGGTCCGCCAGGGGATGCACCAGCTTCATCCGCTTAGGCTGCAGGCGGTAGCGCCCCAGCACGGAAAAAATCTCCGCCAGCCGGTGAGGCCGGTGCACCAGGGCCAGCCTCCCGCCGGGCCGCAGGCACCGGGACGCCTCCCGCGCCACGTCCTCCAGACTGCACCGGATCTCATGCCGGGCAATGGCCATAGGCTCCGAAGGGTTCTTCCGCCCGTGGCCCGCAGGGATGTAAGGGGGATTGCAGGTAACCACATCAAAAGAAGCCCCCCCAAACCGCCGGGAGGCTTCCCGCAGATCCCCTGTGACAATTTCCACCCGCGCCTCCAGGCCGTTGAGGCGGACGCTGCGGCCCGCCATCTCCGCCATTTCCTCCTGGATTTCCAGCCCGGTAAAATGCGCTCCCTGGGTTTTGGCCGCCAGCAACAGAGGGATAATCCCTGTGCCGGTCCCCAGATCCAGCACCCGCTCCCCTGGCCGCACCGTGGCAAACCCGGAGAGCAGCACCGCGTCCATGCCAAAGCAGAATTTCCCCGGATGCTGGATAATCCGGTAATGGCTCCGCTGCAGGTCGTCCAGCCGTTCGCCTTCCCGCAGGTACTCACTGCTCACGGGCGGCCTCCCCGGCCGGTGAGGCCGCCGGCTCCGCCCCGTGAGGGTGCTCCGCCGCCTGGGAGTGCTCCGCCGCCTGGCCGCCTTCCCGGTTGTCCCGGCGCCGTTCCCGCCGGCGCTCCCGGTTTTCCCTAGGCTCCCGGCCTTCCCGGGGCTCCCGCTCCCGGTTTTCCCTGGGCTCCCGGCCTTCCGGATTCTCCCGGTTCCGCGGGCCCCGGTTTCCCCGGTTCCGCGGGCTGCGGCCTTCCTGGCCTTCCCGTTCCCGCTGGCCCCGGCCTTCCTGGCCCTCCCGGCTCCTTTGGCCGCGGCCCTCCTGGCCCTCCCGGCCTCTTTGGCCGCGGTTTTCCTGGCCTTCCCGGCTTCTCGGGCCCCGGTTTCCTGCCGCGTCCCGTTCTTCCCTGGGCTTCGGCTCCCGGTTTTCCGGGTTCTCCCGCCGGCCCCGCCGCTCCCGGCGTTCCCGGGGCTTCCGGCCCTCCGCGTCCTCCCGGTTCTCCGTTCCCGCCGCGTCCCCCGGCCCTTCCAAGGCTTCCCGGGGTTCCCGCTCCTCCGGCGGCGCGGAAAAATCCCCGCCGTCTATAAATTCCATGCTTTCCAGATCTTCCCGGTTCTCCCGGGCGTCCTTCCCGCCCTTCTTCCGCTTCGGCCGGTAGCGCAGCTCGTACAGAGGGTACTCCCGGACTTCCACGTCGTCCCCCTCCAGGTTCACCGTCACCTTCACCAGCTGGCGCAGCACGTTTACGCTCTGGACCGTCCCGTGAACCCCGTCCCCCTTGTGCACCACCAAATCCCCAATGGCCGGCAGGCGGCTGTTCAGGTATTCGTAGGTTTCCTGCTCGTTTTTCAGGCAGCACATCAGGCGGCCGCAGACGCCGGAAATCTTGCTGGGGTTTAAGGACAGATTCTGCTCCTTGGCCATCTTAATGGAAACCGGCGCAAACTCCGACAGGTACGAGTGGCAGCACAGGGGACGGCCGCAGATGCCGATGCCCCCCAACATCTTGGTTTCGTCCCGCACCCCAATCTGCCGCAGCTCAATGCGGGTCTTAAACACCGAGGCCAGATCCTTTACCAGCTCCCGGAAGTCAATCCGGCCGTCCGCCGTAAAATAAAACAGAATCTTATTGTTGTCGAAGGTGTATTCCACATCCACCAGCTTCATTTCCAGCCCGTGCTTGGCAATCTTTTCCCGGCAGATCTGGAAGGCCGATTTTTCCTTCTCCCGGTTCCGGCGGACCGTCTCCTGGTCCGCCTCGGTGGCCACCCGGATCACCGGCTTCAGCGGCTGCACCACCGCGTCCTCCTCCACCTGCTTGTTCCCCAGCACCACCGTGCCCATTTCCAGGCCCCGGGCCGTCTCCACAATCACCTTTGAATATTTGGGTATCTCCAGCTGGCCGGGGTCAAAATAGTAGACCTTCCCGGCGCAGCGAAACCGCACTCCGATAATCGTAACCATGACGATTCACCTCCTGTTATGCTTTCATGGCCATGAGCAGCAGCTCCACCGCCAATTCGTAATTCACGTTGGAAAGCATCCGGCTTTCCATCCGGTCTGCCTCCTCAAAGGCCTGGCGCAGCCGACCAAAGGACAGGCGCTCCGCCAGCTCCCGGCTGCCTGCCTGTTCCTCCGGCAGCCGCAGCAGCTCCGCCCTGCCGGTGGCCTTTAAGGCCATGGCGTCCCGCAGGTACATCCGGACCAGCGCCGCCAGCCCCGCCGCCGGGACCCGCCGCTCCCGCAGGGCCTTGGCTCCGTCCGCCATCTGCGTTACCGTCAGCTGCCCGGCCTGCCGCAGCAGGGAAAGCGCCAGCTCCCGGTCCTCCGGCGGCAGCAGGTCCTCCGGCCGCTCCTCCTCCGTCAGCTTCAGCAGGATCCCGCGGGAGCGGATGGTGGGCAAAAGCTTGTCCGCGTTGGCGGTCAAAAGCAGGATCACCCCGTAGGAAGGCGGTTCTTCCAGGGTTTTCAGCAGCGCGTTCTGGGCCTGCACCGTCAGCTTTTCCGCTTCCGGGATCCAATATACCTTATAAGGCCCCCAGTAAGGGCGGATGGGCATGTCGTCCACCAGCTGCTCTCGGATTTCCTCCACGCCGATGCTGTCCGGCTTTTCGTGGAAAACCCGGCGCACGTCCGGGTGGTTCCCCTGGGAGCAGGCCCGGCAGGCCTCGCACGCCCCGCAGCCGCTTCCGGTTTCGCATTCCAGCCGGGCGGCGAACCAACTGGCCAGGGCCTCCGCCTCCTGTCCGTTTTCTTCCTCCAGGATATAGGCGTGGGAAAGCATGCCAGACTCCTGCACCCGTCCCAAGTACTCCCGAATCTCCTTGCTATTCATGGCTTCCTACCTTTTCCGGCGGATTTCCTGCCGGATCTCCTCCAGGCAGGCTTCCAGGTCCTGGTTGGCGTACCGGCGGCCAATCCCCGCCTCCCGGAGCTTTTCCTCCGAAAAATCCTCCTCGTCCGCCAGGAACCGGCGGCACATTTCCCCGTACCGGGGGTGCGCCTGGGCCCTTTCCCGCAGCCAGGCCCGGCGCAGCCGCTCCCCGTCCTCCACCTCCACGTAAAGAGGGACCACCAGCCCGGCCCCCAAATACCGGCGGATGCTTTGATAGGATTCCAGCACCCCGCAGGCCAGGTAATCGGCCCGGGACAGATCCATCTGCCCATCGTCCACCGTGGCGTAGGTCCACGGCCCCATCACCGTCTGATAGGTGCGCTCCTCTATGACTTTTCCCTGCCGCCGGAATTCTTCCAGCTGTTTTTCCGTGACAAAATGGTATTCTACGCCTTCCCGCTCCCCGTCCCGCATGGGCCGGGTGGTATAGAGCACCCATTCCCGCAGCCCCAGCCGTCCGTCGGAAAGCAGGCGCCGGAAAATCGTATCCTTGCCCGAGGCGCTTTTTCCCATAATATAAAAAATCTTGCCCAAGGAATCTCCTTTCCTTCTTGCTTCCAGACGTTCCTTTCTATTATAAACAAAAGCGGTGGGAAATGGAAGCGGAAAATTGACGGAAACCACTTCCAGGATCCTACGGGGAATCCATCCCCCGCCCCAAGCCTTACGCCCATTTTTCCTCTTTCCCCGACCGGTTTTGTCCAAAAGTTTTTCTTTCCCTTTGGGGCCTGTCATAATAGCAGCTGTAGGACAAAAAGGCAGCGCACCGCTGCCGCACATCCGGCAAGGGCGCGCCGCCTCTGCATTTTCCCAACAAGAAACCGCCGGAAATTTACGCCTTGGGCGCTTCCGCCAAACGGTAAATTTCCTGGATTTCCCGGCTGGTCAGCGGGCCTCCGAAGGAAGGGATGGTTTTGCTGTCCCCATCGGTGGTCAGGCGGGAAATCGTCTCGTATTCCTCCGGCTTTACGCCCAACTCCTCCATGGTGGTGGGCATACCCAGGGAACGGAAATAGGAAACCATGTTGGCCACGCCCTCCAGCACCGCCTGCTCCGGCTCCGCCTGGGGATCCGCGTCCCAGATGTTGACCGCCCACTGGGCGAACCGCTGCAGGCCGTTCCGGTACTCGTACCGCACCCAAGCCGGGAACACCACCGCCAGCCCTGCGCCGTGGGTAATGTTGTCGTGGACGCCGCTAAGGTCGTGCTCAATTTTATGGGCCGTAAAGGTCTTGTTCCGGCCGCATCCGGTCAGATCGTTGTGGGCCAGGCTGGAAGCCCACATAATCTGGGCCCGGGCCTCCAAGTCCGAAGGATCCTGGGCCAGGCGGGCGCCGCACTCCCGGACAGTCCGCAGCAGGGCCTCCGCCAGCCGGTCCGTCAGCAGGGTATCCGGATCCCGGGTCAGATACCGCTCCATGGTGTGCATCATAATATCCACCACTCCCGCCGCCGTCTGATAAGGGGAGACGGAAAGGGTGTTGGCCGGGTTCATAAAGGCAAAGGTGGGACGGTTGGCGTCGTGGTTGCAGCCCCGCTTCAGATGCTCCTCCTCGTTGGTAATCACGCAGGAATTGCTCATCTCGCTGCCAGCCGCGGATATGGTAAGCACCAGGCCCATGGGGAAGGGCTTTTCCGGCACAATGTTTTTGACCACGGCTTCCCAGGGATCCAGGCCGGTGGCCAGCCCCAGGCCCACAGCCTTGCAGGAATCGCTGACGCTGCCTCCGCCTACGCCCAGGAGGAAATCCACGCCCTCCCGGCGGCAAAGCTCCACGGTGCTGCGCACCAGGCGGATCTTCGGGTTCGGCTCCACGCCGCCCACCTCCACAAAGGGAATACCGGCGCCGGTAAGCTGGGCCACCACTTTGTCGTACAGGCCGATGCGCTTAATGCTTCCGCCGCCGTAGTGGAGAAGCACCTTTTTTACACCGTAGCCCTTTAAGGCCTCCCCGATGTGGGACTCCGCGTCTTGGCCAAAGAATACCTTGGTGGGTGTGTAGTAAACAAAGGATTGCATTTGGGAATACCTCCTATCATAATATCCTCGTAAACGGAAAGGGATCGTATGCTGTGAAGTTAGAATGCCTGCAAGTGACACCAACCTCTTTCTCCGGCTGCTTTTCGTTCTCGGCTTCCTTCTCGGAAGGGATCCATCTGCTGACCGGGCCGGATATGGCGGCGGCCGACGCCCTCCTGGACCTTCTGACCGGCCGCTGTCCTCCCGCGCAAGGGCAGATCCTGTTTCTCGGATACGACATTTTCCTGCTGGGCCGCGCCTATCAAAACCATCTGGCCTACTTTTCCCGCTATCCGCTGTTTCCAGACAGCTTTCCGCTGCGGCACTTTCTTCTGTACGCCAACCTGCTGCAAAGGCTGCCGCCGGAACCGGCCCAGGCCAAAGCGGACCGGCTGCTGGAGCAGCTCCATCTGGCCGCCTTTGCCGCCTGTCCCTTGGGGCAGCTTTCCTCCCAGGCCCGCCGGCAGGTGCGGCTGGCGGTCACCCTTTCCTCCGAAGCGCCGGTTTACCTGCTCCGCCGCCCCTTCTCTTTTGCGGATCCGGAATGCCGGCCTGGGATCCTCCGGCGGCTGGAAGCGGTAGCCAAAAAGAAAATCGTCCTTCTGACCGAACCGGACCCTTCCCTGCTGCGCGGCCTGGATTTCCAGCTCTGCCCCGTGGGAAACCAGCGTCCTGAGGGTTAGGTGTTGGTTCCTCCGGACGCCTGGGATCGGGCGCTGCTTACTGGCTGTCCTCCTGCACCGCCAGCAGCTTCTCCAGCTCCTTTTCGTACGCATGGTTCTGACGGATCAGCGCCTCCAGCTCATCCTCCCCGTTTTTCCGGTCCCGCCAGTCCCAGTCGCTGGCGCTGGGCTCCGGCTCCGGAATGGATACCGGCTGGCTGGCATACGGAGGACGGTTCTGGGGATAAGGCTGTGCCGGGCCGCCTGGCTGCGGCCGTGGGCCGCCGTGTGCCGCCGGCCTGCCGGTCTGCTGCGGGCGTCCCCCGGAGCCGCCCTGAGAGCGCGGCCTGCTGTTGGGGTAAAACACCGTCTGGCCGCCCCGGTACAATGTCTGGCCTCTGTCTGCCTGTCCCCCGGAGCGGTTCCGGCGCTTCTGCGACTTGGCAGAGGATACCACCGCCGCAATCACAATCACCAAAATGATCAATTCCATCCGCATTTCCTCCCTGCCTCTAGTATACGGGGAAGCGGCCATTTCTGCAAGAGTAAAGAAATCTTCTTGATACAGGAAGGTTCACACTGCACAACTTTTTGGGACTTCTCCCCCTAGGCCAACGGCGTTACAATGTGAATTTGGAAAAAGCCGCTGTGGAAAATTTCACCCGGGTCTGGGCTCTGGAGCTGGCGGAGGATGGTGTGCGGGTCAACGCCATCTCCCCGGGAGCCATCCGGACCAACATCTGGAATGTCCCCGGACTCTCCCCGGAGGAGGCCAAGGCCCATGAGGCTGGCATTGCCGCCAGCGTTCCCTGCAAGCGCTTTGGGCAGCCGGAAGAGGTGGCCAATGTGGCAGCCTTCCTTGCCAGCGGCGAAGCCGGCTATATCAGCGGGGCCATCTACGGCGTAGACGGCGGGATGGGAGCCCTTTGACACTTCCTCTATAAGCGCAGGCAGCCGATCTCCCGCAGCTTTTCTTCCACCCAAGGGCGGATATAGGTTCCCTCCTGCAAAATCTGCTCCATAATTTTTGCTTCCTTTTTCTCTACCTCTGCGGTGGCCCGGGCAATGGCCTCCGCCTGCTCCGGGGGAATAAAGAGCACGCCGTCATCATCGCCCACCACAATATCCCCCGGCCGGACCACCTTTCCGCCGATTACCACCGGCACGTTGATCTCCCCCGGTCCGTTTTTGTAGGGGCCGTTGGGGGTGACGCCCCGGGCGTACACCGGGAAATCCGCCA
>CALWEC010000213.1 GCA_944376945.1 uncultured Lachnospiraceae bacterium
CCTTCTGCGGTACTACTTTGTCCCTGTCAGCTCCCAGATTATGGTGGGAAACCGGGACGGCCGGATCCTCTCCTTCTGCAAGCTGAAGCCCAGCAAGAAAAAGGGCGGCCAGGAGATCCAGGCTCTGTCGGCTCTGGTTTACAGCAAAAACCCCTCGGTGCTGCTGGGGTTTGACGGACAGCGGCAGGCGGAATTTAAGAGAAGGACCAAAAAGTAGGCGGCAGGGCCATCCGGAAACATCCTGCCAGAAAGGCCCTATCCGGCAGAAAGGAGCAGCATAGATGCGTAATTTTCACGGGAACCGGAATCCAGACAATCCCCAGGAGGCCTATTTTGTCGGGCTGATGAATGCCTGCGGCTACCGCACGGAGGATTTGCGAAAACCCATCATTGGCATTGCCAATTCTTATGCAGATGTAAACCCTGGCCACCGGCCATTGGGAGAGCTGGCGCAGTTTGTGAAAGAAGGAATCTGGGCGGCTGGCGGCGTTCCGGCGGAGTTTCACGTTCCCGCCCCCTGCGACGGCATGGCCCAGGGTTCCGGCATGCACACGGTACTTCCCTCCCGGGAGCTGATTGCCGGTTCCATTGAAGGGATGGCCAAAGCCCACGATTTTGACGGGATGGTCTTCCTGTGCAGCTGCGACAAAATCGTCCCCGGCATGCTGATGGCTGCTGCCGCCCTGAACAAGCCATCCTTGTTCCTGACTGCCGGCAGTATGCTGCCCTACCAGACGCCGGAGCAAACCTTTGTCACCCCGGACCTGAAGGAGTCCATCGGCCAGCGCCGGGTGGGAGCCATCAGCCCGGAGACCTTTGCCTCCTATCAGGAAAACATCTGCCACTCCTGCGGTACCTGCAGCATGTACGGCACGGCCAATACCATGGGCGTATTCGCGGAGGTCATCGGCGTGTGCCCCATCGGCAGCACCACCATGCTGTTCTGCTCTTCGGAAAAGTACAAACAGGCCCGGGATGTGGGGGAGCGGATTGTCCAGCTGACAAAAGACCAGGTACGCTTCCGGGATATTGTCACCGAAAAAAGCCTGATCAATGGCCTGCGCCATGCGGCGGCCACCGGAGGCTCCTCCAATACCCAGATCCATTTTTGCGCTCTGTCCAAGGTGATGGGGCTTCCCCTGGACATGGATGATTTTGACCGGATCCAGCGCCCGGTCCCCTGTATTGCCAAGCTGAAGCCGTCCTCCCCCTATAATCTGTACGATTACCATCTGGCAGGCGGGGTGGGGGCCACCTTGAAGGAAATCCAACCATATCTGCACCTGGAGGAAAAGCTGGCCATGTACGGCTGTACGTTAGGCCAATACCTGGAGCAGGTTCATCCGCCGGTAAACCGCCAAATCATCCACACCCTGGAGGATCCCCTGTACCCGGACGGCTGCTTTGCCGTGCTCCACGGCAACCTGGCCCCCAAGGGCTGCCTGGTGAAAAAAAGCGGCGTAGACCCGGAAATGTTCTACCACCGGGGCCCAGCGGTCTGCTTTGACTCGGAGGAGGAACTGCGGGATTTCATGGGCACCAAGGACATTCAGCCCGGCAGCGTGCTGGTAATCCGCTACGAAGGTCCCAAAGGCGGCCCCGGCATGCGGGAAATGTCCATCCCGGCCGCTATGCTGGTGGGTATGGGGCTCCAGAAAAGCTGCGCCATGGTGACGGACGGCCGGTTCAGCGGGGCCTCCCGGGGGCCCTGTATCGGCCATGTCTCCCCGGAGGCCTGGGAAGGCGGGCCCATTGCCGCCGTTCGGGACGGAGACATGATTGAGATTGATCTGAATGCCCGTACCATCCGTCTGGAGGTGAGCGATGCGGAACTGGCCGCCCGCCTGCAGAGCATCCAGCGCCCCCGCCACCCGGCGCCGGGCCTGCTGGCCGCCTACCGCCAGATGGTGGACGGGGCGGAAAACGGCTGCACCTGGATCTACCGCGGAGCAGAGGATTAAAGCTGCGGTTTTGAAAATCCCCCTTGCCTACTTCTATATCTTGTGCTAATATGTTCTCTGCGCACTAAATGTACTTCTGATTTTATATACAGTCCGGGCTTTGGCCCGGCAGAAAACGGCAAGGAGGCAAACACATGGAGATAGCGGAATGGCTGGGTTCCGACAACCAGCTGGGCATGGACATCTGGAACAACAAATACCGCAGCCACGGGGAAAATTTTGAGCAGTGGGTGGAGCGGATCAGCGCCGGAAACCCGGAGATCGCAGAGCTGATCCGGCAGAAAAAGTTCCTTTTCGGCGGGCGGATCCTTTCCAACCGGGGCCTGGAATACGAAGGCCGCAAGGTCAGCCTTTCCAACTGCTATGTGGTGGAACCGCCGGAGGACAACATTGAAAGCATTTTTGACTGCGCCAAAAAGCTGGCCCGCACCTACAGCTACGGCGGCGGCTGCGGCGTAGACATTTCCGGCCTGGCCCCCCACGGCGCCCGGATCAACAACGCCGCCAAGGAGACCAGCGGAGCCGTTTCCTTTATGACCCTGTTTTCCCTGGTTACGGAGCTGATTGGCCAGAACGGCCGCCGGGGCGCCTTGATGATCTCCATCCACTGCTCCCACCCGGACGTGGAGGAATTTATCAACCTGAAAACCGATCTGGAGAAGGTGACCAAGGCCAACATTTCCGTGCGGATTGACGATGAATTTATGGAGGCGGTCAAGAACAACGCCCCTTACACTCTCCACTATACCCGGGAGGCCACCGGCCAGGAAATCTCCCGCACCGTCAACGCCCGGGATCTGTTCCACCGGATCGCGGAGGTCAACTGGGACTACGCCGAGCCTGGCGCCCTGTTCTGGGACCGGGTCAAAGGCTGGAACCTGCTGAGCCACACGCCGGAATTTTCCTTTGCCGGCGTCAACCCCTGCGCCGAGGAGCCCCTGCCCGCCGGGGGCAGCTGCCTGCTGGGCAGCCTGAACCTATCCCAGTTTGTGCGGGATCCCTTTACGAACCACGCGGTATTTGACTTTGAGGACTTTAAGAAGGCCGTTTCCGTGTCGGTGCGCGCCCTGAACGAAGTGCTGGACGAAGGGCTTCCCCTGCATCCCCTGCCGGAGCAGCAGGAAAGCGTCCGCACCTGGCGCCAGATCGGCCTGGGGATTATGGGCCTGGCGGATATGCTGATCAAGCTGGGGCTGACCTACGGGGAAAAAGAGGCCCTGGAGCTGTGCGACCAGATCGGCTTTATTATGGCGGATACCGCCCTGGCCGCCTCCGCCCTGCTGGCCAAGGAGCAGGGACCGTACCCGGGCTATCAGATGGAGCATGTAATGAGCACGCCCTATTTCCAGGCCAACGCCTCCGAGGCCACGGTGGAGCTGGTGAAAAAATACGGCCTGCGCAATTCCCAGCTGCTGACCATCGCCCCCACCGGCACCATCTCCACCATGCTGGGGATTTCCGGCGGCATCGAACCGGTGTACGCCAACTACTATGAGCGGAAGACCGAATCCCTTCACGGGACGGACGTCTATTATAAGGTATATACCAAGATCGTGGAAAATTACATGAAGGAGTTTAAGATTGCCGACGACCGGGATCTGCCGGACTACTTTGTGACTGCCATGACCCTGGAGTACCGGCCCCGGATCGACATGCAGGCCACCTGGCAGCGGCACATTGACGCGTCCATCAGTTCCACGGTCAACGTGCCCAACCACTTTACGGTGGAGGAGACGGAAAACCTGTACTTATACGCCTACGAGAAGGGCCTGAAGGGCGTGACCATTTTCCGGGACGGCTGCAAGCGCACTGGCATCCTCAGCACGGAGGAGAAGCCGGCCCAGGAAACCCCGGTGGCCGGGGAAGGCTTAAAGCGGGGCGAAATTGTGCTGGTCACCGACGATGTGGTAGGCAAAAAGCGCAAGCTGATCACCGGCTGCGGCAGCCTCCACTGTATCGCCCTTTTTGACCCTCACACCGGGGCGCTGCTGGAGACCTACCTGAGCAAAGGCTCCACCGGCGGCTGCAACAACTTTATGATCGGCCTCTCCCGGATGATTTCCATCAGCGCCCGGGGCGGCATCGATATTTACACCATCATCGACCAGCTGAATTCCACCGGCTCCTGCCCGTCCTACACGGTGCGGCGGGCCCTGCAGAAGGATACCAGCAAGGGCAGCTGCTGCCCCATGGCCGTGGGCAACGCCCTGTTGGATATGTACCGGGAGGTGCAGCAGGAGATCGCCGGGAAGGACCCGGCCCAGCCGCCCAAGAAAATCCCCAAGCCCAAGGCGGTCCAGAGCGCCCGGGACAAAATGGTCTGCCCGGAGTGCGGCGAGCCTTTGGTCTTTGAAGGCGGCTGCAACATCTGCAAAAGCTGCGGCTGGAGCAAGTGCTTCTAAATGAATGAGGAGCCGTCCTGTGAAAGGGCGGCTCCGTTTTTTGTTCCCCTATGCGATTTCTTCTTTATTGCGGCCGCCGGCTGCTCCGGGACGGCCCCTTGGCCGGGGCGCTGCCGCCGGTCCGGCTGCCCCCTGGCCGGGTACTCCCTCCGGTCCGGGCGCTTTCTCCCATCCGGGCACTGCTTCCCGTCCGGACGCTTTCTCCCATCCGGGCACTGCTTCCCGTCCGGGCGCTTTCTCCCATCCGGGCGTTTCCTCCCGTCCGGGCGCTGCCGCCCGGCCGTCCCGCCTGCTGACGCCGGTAGTATTCCTCCCGGCGCTGCCGCCGCAGCTTCCGGCGCTTTCTCCGCCGGTTGGCCTTCAGGATCTGGATCACAACCCAGGCCAATACCACCAGGCCCACCAAGGCTCCCAGAATCACCAGCGGCCAGAACCAGAACGGCCGTCCTTCCTTCTGAGGCTCCGCCGCCGTCTCCAGCGCCGGCTTATCCCCGGCGCTGCCCCGGATTACCACCGGCTGGCTTCCCAGGGTTACGTCCCCGCTGCGGTACAGCAGGTTCCCCACGGTCCCCTCCGGGTCGCTTTCCGTCCGCTCCGCAAATTCCAAGGTTACGCTGCTCATGCTCACCGGAACCGTCAGATAGGCGTTTCCCGACAGGGACAGGGGCATGGGATAACCGGCCTGAAGGCCGGAACAGAAGTTTTCGCTGGTGGCGCTCATATCCACCAGGCGGAAATTTTCAAAGCCATAGTCCAGCAGGGCTTTGGTATCCTGATACACCACGCCGCCTCCGGCGTCCTTCATCACCACGCAGACCAGCTCCATCCCGTCCTGCTCCGCATAGGTGACCAGCGTGTTTTTGGCGATGGAGGTGTAGCCGGTTTTGCCTGCCTTCACCCGCTCGTCGTAATACTCGCTGTCTGAAATCATCATTTTGTGGTGCATGGTGCACCGGTAGCCGTTGGGGTTCTGCTCCGTGGCCGGGATCTCGTAGGAGGTGGCCGAATCGATCCGGTAGAAGGTTTCGTTCTGCAGGGCCGCCCACAGGATTAGCGCCATGTCGTGGGCCGTAGTGGTGTGGTTTTCGTCGTTCAGCCCATGGGGATTAGCAAAATGGGTGTTGGTGCAGCCGAGGGAAGACGCCTTCTGGTTCATCAGCTCCGCGAAAGCAGGCAGGGAACCGGCCACATGCTCCGCCAGGGCGTATCCGCTTTCGTTGACCGACTCCAGCAGCAGCAGGTACAGGCACTGTTCCACCGTGTAGGTCTCCCCCTCCAGGTTCAGGTAGCCGAAGCTGCCGCCGGATTCAATGTCCGTCACCGCCTCGTGGGAAAAGGTCACCGGCTCGTCCAGGGCGCAGTTTTCCAGCACTACCAGGGCTGTCATCACCTTGGTGATGCTGGCCGGATAGCGGGTTTCGTTTTCATTTTTCCCGTAGAGCACCGTTCCGGAATTGATTTCCACCAGATACGCGCTTTCCCCGGTGATGGAGGGGCCGGAGGGCCAGCCTTCCAGTTCCCGGGCGTCGGTTACCTTCCCGTCCGTCCGGCCGCCTACCGCCCAAACCGGCGCGGCTCCCAGCAGCAGCGCCGCCGCCAGCAGCCAAACACACCAGATTTTTCTTCGTTTGTTCTTCAAAGCCAACACCTCCCGCCTCAGGACTGAAGGGAAAAGCCCTCCGCCGTCTTGTCCTGTACGTGAATTTTAATAAAGCAGTTGGAGACATGCTCGTAATTGATTTCCAGCGAATAGTCCACCTGGACCGAAAGCCGCTGCTCTTCCTCCAGCACTTCCAGCTCGTTGGCCCGGATCCCCACCACCAGATCCCCGTAGGGAGTGGAGTAGTGGGACAGGGTTTCCTTTCCGGGGGCGAACGTCAGCTCCGTGTCCACCAGCCCTTTTTTGCGGATGCTCATCTGATCCGGCCCAATCTTCAGGACGTTGTGGACGGTTTCGTCAAAGTTCTCCGCCGCTTCCTCATACAGCACGTAGTGTTTCCCATTTTTATAGAAGTACTCGCCGGGAGCCACCACCTCCACGTCCTCCCGCTCCTCTTCGATGGCCCCGGTAAAAAGCAGGCCGCTTACCGTAACCAAAACGCTTCGATCCATAAGGTTTTTCCTTCTCCTTTGTCCTTCCCGTTTTCTCTCAATACTTTTCGATGTCCACCACCTGGGTGGTCCGGATTTCGTGCGGCAGGATGGAATTGGCGAACAGGCGGAATTTTTCCGCCCCATCGCTGACATAGTATTGATATTTTTCCAGCCCCTCCGGCGCGTGCTCCGAAAGGAGCCCGTTTTCCTCCAGCAGGCGGCGCAGATCTAGGGCCGTCTCGTAGGCCGGGTTCACCAGCTGTACCTCGTCGCCCATAATCCCCCGGATCAGGGAGCGCAGCAGCGGGTAATGGGTACATCCCAAAATCAGGGTGTCGATCTCTTTCTCCTGCAGCTCCTTCAGGTAGCGCCGGGCAATTTCCTCGGTGACAAAATCGTGGGTCAGGCCTTCCTCCACCAACGGCACAAACAGCGGGCACGCCTTGCCGAAAACCTGCAGCCGGGGATTGATCCCCTGGATAAACTGGGTGTACAGGCCGCTGCCGATGGTGGCGTCGGTGGCGATCACGCCG
Source organism: uncultured Lachnospiraceae bacterium (assembly GCA_944376945.1). GTDB lineage: Bacteria > Bacillota > Clostridia > Lachnospirales > Lachnospiraceae > Pseudolachnospira. Next base: position 6,991 of record CALWEC010000213.1, read on the forward strand.
ATGCGCCCGTTGCGGCTGGCCGCCGCCGCGGTCCTGGCTCCCGGCTTTACCACCCCAATAATGGGAAGCCGGATTTCCTTTTCGATGGTTTCCAGGGCGTACGCGCTGGCGGTATTGCAGGCCACCACGATGGCCTTCACCTCCTTGGTCTCCAGGAAGCGCACAATCTGCCGCACAAACCGCAGGATGGTCCCCTGGGATTTGCTGCCGTAAGGCACCCGGGCCGTGTCCCCGAAATAGACCAGACGTTCTTCCGGCAGCTGGCGCATGATCTCCCGGGCCACCGTCAGCCCCCCTACGCCGGAGTCAAACACACCCACCGGCGCGCCCCGTTCCGCGGATGTATGCTGTCCCATGGCCTTACCTCCGCAGGTACGCCGTCTGAATCAGTTTTTCCACCAGTTCCGGCGCCGGGATCCCCCGGGCCGCCCACAGCATGGGGTACATGCTAATGGAGGTAAAGCCCGGCAGCGTGTTGATCTCGTTGAATACCACCTGGTTGGTGCCGTTTTCCAGGAAGAAATCCACCCGCGCCAGGCCCATGCCGTCTACCGCCTGGAAGATGGCGGCGGCATCCCGCCGGATTTCCTCCGCCTTTCCCTCCGGCAGCTCCGGATCCACCACCGTCCGGGACTCCTCGCTGTTGTATTTGGCGTCGTAATCGTAAAATTCCGCCGCGGCCAAAATCTCCCCTACGCCGGAAACCTGGATTTCCTCCCCGGCCAGGACCGCGCACTCCAGCTCCCGGCCCACAATGGTCTCCTCCACCAGGATCTTGGTGTCCTCTTTGGCCGCCACCTGCAGGGCCGTCTCCAGCTCCTGCCGGTTGGCCGCTTTGGAAACCCCCCGGGAGGAACCGGCGTTGGAGGGTTTGACGAACACCGGATAGTCCAGCGCCTCCTCCACCCGGCGAAGGACCGCCTCCGGATCCGCCAGTTCCCTGGCCCGCACCGGCACATACCGGGCCTGGCGGATACCCAGGGTGTCCGCCAAAATTTTGGTGGTCAGCTTATCCATGGATACGGCGGAGGAAAGGACCCCGCAGCCTACATAGGGGATCCGGGCCAGCTCCAGGAGCCCCTGGACCGTCCCATCCTCCCCGTACAGGCCATGAAGAACCGGGAACGCCACATCCACCGGCTGGAAGGACATACGCTCCCCCTCCAGCAGGAAAACCCCTTTCTGGGACGCGTCCGGCGAAAACAGCACCCGCACCGGGCTTTCCCGCCAGGATCCATCCCGCA
>CALWEC010000214.1 GCA_944376945.1 uncultured Lachnospiraceae bacterium
TCCGCTATATGCTTCGCTATTACAAAATTCCCTTTGCCCTGGTGGTGCTGTGCATCCTTGTCACCGCCATCGCCACGGTGGTGGGGGCCACCTTTCCCCAGACGCTGCTGGACGATTACGTGGAGCGATGTTAGCAAGCGGCTCCTGGGATTTCAGCGGCTTGGCCGCCGATCTGAAGGGGATGGCCTGCGTCATGGCTGTAGGCGTGGCCGCGGCCTACGCCTACAACTGGATCATGGCGACGGTGAGCCAGCAGGTAAACTTCGTGATCAACGCCATGGCCGGGGCGGAGCGGGTGTTCCGGCTCATGGACGAGACGCCGGAGGAGGGCGCGGGCATGGTGGAGCTGGTCAGCGTCCGGGAGGCGGAGGACGGGAGGTTAGCCGAAGCTTCGGAGCGGACGGGTTAGTGGGCCTGGAAGATTCCCCAGAAGGACGGGGGCGCCTCCTACGTCCGGCAGGAGGGGGCCGTGGTGCTGGAGCAGGTGGACTTTGGCTACACGCCGGAAAAACCACCTTCACTAACCTGACCAACCGGTTTTACGCCATCGCCGGCGGGAAAATCCGCTACGACGGCATCCACATCCACAAAATCCGGAAAGGGGCCCTGCGCCGCTCCCTGGGGAGGGTGCTCCAGGACGCCCCCCTGTTTACCGGCACGGTCATGGACAACATCCTCTACGGAAGGCTTTCCGCCACGGACGAGTAGGGCGGGCGGCGGCTCTCGCTGGAAGGAAGAAGCGTCCTTGCAGGAAGCGGTTAAGAATGCTATACTGAATACAGCAAAAAGCAGTCCCGGCATTCTTGCCGATTCCTGCCTCTGAATGCTTCGGAGGCCTTTTTCTTCCATAAAAAGGGGACAGGATTCGGAGCGGGGACCCGGAGGCGTAAAAATGCGCAAGGCGACAATTTCCAAAAAGCAATATGTGGCGGCTGCATGTGAGATTATCCGGGAGGGCGGCGTGGAAGCCCTTACCATCCGCCGGCTGGGGCGGGAGCTAAACTGCAATACAGCCAATCTGTACCGGTATTTTTCCAGTCTGGAGGAACTGCGGATGTACGCGGCCCTGGACAGCCTCCGGGGGTATCTGCGGGACGTCGGGGAGCTGTTCCAGGCGGAAAGCGACAGCATCCGGCGCTACTTTGGGGTCTGGAAACGCTTCTGCACCCATGCCTTTTCCCAGGCGCAGCTGTTTGACCTGCTGTTCTTCAGCGAATACAGCTTGGAACTGTACAAGGTGATCCAGGATTACTACCGTCTGTTCCCGGAGGAGCTATCCGCCATCGACGCGGATCTGCAGCGCATTTTCTTGCAGGGGGATTTTGATTACCGGGATTACCTGATGCTGCATGAAATCGTCAAACAGGGGTGCATGGAGGAAGCGGACGCAGTGGTCCTTAACAATGTGGCGGTCAACCTGTTCAAGGGATATTTCAAAACCGTCCTGGATCTGGACATGCAGGGGGATATGCTCCCGTTCTATATACAGAAGTTTCTGGATACGCTTTGGTTTGTGCTGAAGGGCTATATCACGGCTGGCTGGCCGGTGGAAGACCGGAAGGAGGCGGCGGATGGATCAGCTGATCTTATGCGGAAAGCTGTACGATGGGATAAGGGATGAACTGCAGGAGCAAATGGAGATCCTGATTCGGGGAGATACCATTGAGGCGGTAGGGCGCGGGCTGCCATGCCCGGAGCACACGCGGCGGATCGATCTGCGGCATCTTACGGTAACGCCGGGACTGATCGATGCCCACGTGCATGGAAACATCCTCCGGTGGCAGGAGATGGATCACATCCTGAACCAGTCGGAGGGCTATTTTACCTTGGCCTACCTGCACACGGCCCAGCGGTGCCTGGAGCGAGGCTTTACTTCCATCCGGGTAAACGGGCTGGGGCCCACAGGGTTTGGGGCGATTGACTGCAGGCAGCTGATCAACCGGGGGTTTTTTGCTGGCGCGCGCATGGTTGTGGGATGCCATTCCCTTGGATGCCCCGGGATGCCGGCGGATATGAGCATGTACGTATCGGCCAATCCTCTGCTTTCGGATCAGGCGCAGCCCTCCTTTGTGGGGAGCGGCCCGGATTTTTTTGCCAACCAGGTCCGTCGGGAGATCAAATATGGCAGTGATTTTATAAAGATATTTTTATCCGGCAGCTTCCTGAGCCCGGACGGAGGCCCGGAGGTCTGCTATCTGTCGGAGGAAGAGCTTCGTGCGATCATCCAGACTGCCCATGACCTGCGGAAGCCGGTGACGGCCCACGTGTATCCGGGGCAGGCCATGAGACGCCTGCTGGCCATGGAGATCGATGGGATGGAGCATGGCGCGCTGATGGATGAGGAAACAGCCCGGCTGTTTGAGAACAGCGGAGCCTACCTGGTTCCCACCTTTGCCCCGTACCAGGATATAATCGAGGAGAATGAGGCGTTCATCCATCGGCTTACGGCGGATGCGCAGGCCAAGCTCCGCCGGTATGCGCCGCTGCTGCGGGCCAGCCGTCAGGTGATCCGGGATTCGTCCATCCGCCTGGGATTTGGGTCGGATTTCTGCTCGGTTCATCAGCCGTATGAAAGCTGCTACGAATACCGCAGCTGGATGCGCAGCGGCATGGGAGCGTTCCGGACGCTGAAGGCAGCCACTTCGGTCAACGCTGGGATCCTCGGTATAGCGGACCAGGTGGGGACTGTGGAGCCGGGGAAGCGGGCGGATCTGGCGGGGTGGCACCGGGATCTGCTGCAGGATCCGGACGCCTTGTTTGAGTGCGATTTTGTGATGAAGGACGGCGTGCGCTGCGCGGCCGGGAACCGGGTCGTGGAGTAGGCCCGGATGGCCGCGCGGCGGCGTATCGCAGTACCATAGGGGGAAAGAGGGAAAAGTATGCCTGGGATCGGATCCCGGGCTTTTTTTTGCCCAAAACGGAAAGATTTTCAAAACGGAATAAGAAAAATCAAAACAAATATGGATAAAACATACTTTTGGAATATATAAATAAAAAAGAGACGAAAAGTGCAAACGTTAAAATAATAACATTTCTTACAGAAATTTCTCATAATACAATGAAAAATATTGACAGGAAAATAAAACAAGTCTATATTATCAATAAATAATCGCGATTAAAAAACATAGACCGAAAGGAGGAGTTGTCTATGCCCTACACAGCAACCGAAGCGCAGAAAGAAATGTTTGCAAAAGACCATGCGCACCTGAAGGAGATCCTGAACCTGGGCAGTGAAGTCCTGTGGCTGACCCGGGAGGAGTGCATCCAGGCGGGCCCGTCCATGGAAGAGACCCTGGAATTGACGCGCCAGGCACTGACGGCCCACGGGAAGAAGGAGTTTGAGATGCCGGCCAAGATCGGCATTCACCCCTGGCCGGACGTATTTTTCCACGCCATGCCGGCCTATGTACCCAACAACCTGGCCTGCGGCATCAAGTGGATCGAATGCTTTCCACGGAACCCCAAACAGTTTGGACTCAGCCAGACCACAGGGCTGGAAATCCTGAACGACATTGAAACCGGCGTGCCCTATGCGGTCATGGACTGCTCCTGGCTCACCGCCATGCGGACACCGGCCACCACGGCTCTTACGGCGGCGGCTTTCCATCCGGACGCAGAGACTTTCGGTATGTTTGGCTGCGGTGTCCAGGGTCAGGAGCATGTGAAATTTATCGTTAAGACTTTAAAGAAGCTGAAGAAGATCTATGTCTACGACATTCGTCCGGAGATGATGGATGCGCTGGCGGAAAATGTGAAGCCGTATGTGGACGTGGAGATCGTCAAGTCGGATCCCCAGACTATGGCGGAAAAGTGCGATGTAATGTGCTCCGCCACCATTATCCTGCTGAACCCCCTCTCCGTTGTCAAACGGGAATGGGTCCACGCCGGACAGACCATCCTCCCCTGCGACCTGAATACCTTCTGGGAGCCTTCCATCCAGACTAGCGCGGACAAATATTTTGTGGACAGTATAGACGAGCACAAACTGTTCGCGGAGATGGGCTATTTCCCGGACGGGCTGCCTGAAATCTGCGGCCAGACCGGGGAAGTGCTGGCCGGCCTGCGGGAAGGCCGGACGTCCGCCGATGAGCGGATCGTTGTCTCCAATATTGGGATGTCGGTCTGCGATGTGGTAATGGGGAAAGCGATTTTTGAAAAAGCAGTGGAAATGGGGATTGGCACCAAGATGCCTTTGTAAGCAAGGAGGGACATTATGTCAGTATTAAAACTGATCTCAGATGAGCAGGTGCGGCAGATCCATCAGAAGGCCATTGATATGCTGGACCGGTACGGCATTGACGTGATGGATGAAGGCTGCCGGAACACCCTTTTGGAGCGCGGCTGCCGGCAGATGCCCAACGGCCGCGTGCAGATCGCCCATGAACTGATTGACGCCATGATCGAAAGCAACCGCCAGGTGATCGAATTTGAAAGCCTTTTCGGAAAAAAGCTCACGGTCGAAAGAGGAAAGACCTACGCCCATACCTTTGGCGGCGCGGCTGATATTGTGGATCTGGATGGGAAATACCGCCGTGCGACCGGACAGGACCTGGTAGACTCCTACTGCCTCAACGACAGCCTGGACAGTCTGGACATGGCCTGCGCGCTGGTCTATCCCACGGATCTGGACAACCGGATGTGCCAGTACCTGGAATGCGCCCTGCCTCTGATGGCCAGCCGGAAGCCGGTTTGCGGCGCGGCCATGTCTCATCCAGGGCCGGCCAAATATGTAGCCAAGCTCAGCGAGCTGGTGACCGGCGGGGACAAGAACAAGCCGCGTCCCTTTATGACCCATGTTTCTCCCCAGTCTCCCTTTATTTGGACCAAGGAGGACATTGAGTGCGTGCGCTACATCAGCGAGGCGGGCATCCCCTGCACGCTGCTGGCTGCTCCCATGGCCGGGCTTACCAGCCCTCTCTCCATTGTGGGCCATGTGACGCAGGTTCACGCGGAGATCCTGGCCTGGGGCGTATGGTTCTATGTGGTCAACCCGGACAGCCCCAGAATGTACGCGCCGCGGTGCTTCTTCCCTAACATGAAGTCCTGCCAGCTGTCCATAGGCCTGCCGGAGAACGCTATTGCCAGCGCTATCGCCTCTCAGCTTGGCGACTACTGCGGCTTTGTCTCGGACGTCAACGGCGGCTACACCACCAGCTGCGCCTCCGATGTGCAGATCGGCTACGAGAAGATGATGAACTGCCTGCTTCCGGCCCTGGCCGGCGCAACCATTGTCACCGGGGCCGGAGCCATTGCCGGCGGCACGGTCTATTCGCCGGTGCAGCATGTGATCGACGACGAGATCCTGGGCCGCGTCAAACACGCAATGAAGCCCATTGACCTGAGCGATGAGGATGTGTTCGGCATGGATGCCTTGGATGAAGTGGTGCTGGGCGGCAGCACATTCCTGCAGGAGCCCCATACCATTGAATACCTGAGAGAGCTGTTCCGCCCCACGGTCTCCTTCCAGGATACCTGGAGGATCTGGGAGGAAGTCGGGATGCCGGATATCCGCGAGAAAGCGGCGGAACGGGCCCGGGAGATCCTGGCCGGCTACGAGCCGCCGGAGCTGGATCCCGCGCTGAGGAAGGAGATCGATGACCTGACCCGGGCAGCGGAAAAGGAGCTCCTGGTATGAGCTTACTTGGCAAGACACAGTTGGAGGCACTGCGGGCCGCGTCCCGGAAGATCCTGCGGACTGTGGGGATGCGGGTGGAGGACGAGGAGGTACGCCGCCTGTTTGCCGCCCACGGCTGCGTGATCTGGGAAGACCGGGTGCGGATTCCGGAGGAGCTGATCCGGCAGGTGTGCGCAGACGCGCACCGGAGCGTCCGCTTCAAGCGGAACGGCTGGGACTTCTCCTTGAAGGCAGGCTTCCCCCGGACGCACTGCACCGGCGGAGCTCCCTGGATCCAGGACGCGGACGGCAGCTGCCGGAACGCGGTTTCCGCAGATATGATGGATTCCCTGAAACTGACCAACGCGCTGGACCAGTTGGATCTGCCCTGCTGCCTGTTTTACCCATCCGATGTCCCGGCCGCCATCAGCCAGTACGTGCAGACCGAAGCCATGTTCCGCTGCTGCCGGAAGCCGATCTACGCGCCGGGGATCTCCATGGCCGGCAACGCCCGCTATATCGCGGAGCTGTTTCAGCTGTTCCAGACGGAGAAAGAGACCTATGTGGCCATGACCGGCGTATCGCCGGAGGCACCGCTGTACCTGCCCCGGGAGATTACGGATATCCTGCGTATCGTGGTAGGGGCGGGGATGCCGGTCAGCATTTTGGCCGCGCCTATGTCCGGCCTTACCGGCCCCATTACGGCCGCCGGCTGCGTGGCCCAGTGCTACGCGGAAATGCTGGCTGCCGCTGCCTACTGCTGGATGGTGAACCCAGGGACCCCGGTGATCCTGGCGCCCCGCACGTTCTTTACCAACATGAAATACGCCCAGGCCATCCTGGGACTGCCGGAGAATGGCATTGGCTCGGCCATGTGCGTGGAGCTGGCCGCGGCGGACGGCTTCCTGTGCGATGTGTATGGGATGTCCTGCACGGCCATGGCGCCGGACCAGCAGGCAGGCTACGAAAAAATGTTCAACACACTGGTGCCCGCCCTCAGCGGCGCCGCCCTGATCACCGGCATGGGATCGCTGGCCAGCGTTATGTACGGCTCCCTGGGCCAGATGGTACTGGACAACGAGCAGATCGCCATGGTGCGCCGCTGCTTCTACCCATACCGTACCGACGAGGACGCGCTGGGCCTGGAGGCCATAGACAGCGTGGCGCTGGACGGCTCCACATTCCTGGTGGAGCCCCATACCTTGGAATACATCCGCAGCGGAGAGGTCTACAGCGGAAGCATTGGCTTTGACCGTATGCCGGAGGAAGGAGATTCTGTAAACGCCAACGATCTGATCCGGGAGGCGGAAGCGCAGGCGCGGCAGTGGATCCAGGAAGAGGAAGCCATCCCCCTTCCGGCGGAAGTGGAGCGGGAGATGGAACGGATTACCGCATCGGCCCGAAAGGAGCTGCTGTAGAAAGCAGCTTCCCGCGGGGCCGAAATTATAAAATGATAGGAGACCAGCTATGAAAAGTCAAGTACAAAATAGCGAAAAATTCTTTTTGTTATCGAGGGAAAAAAAGGGTAACCTTAATAAAGCTCCCACAAGGTGCTTTTCAAAAAATATTGATATCCGGATACAGGCCTCTTAGTCGAGGTTGAATTCCACTTCGTCAGTCATCATCTTCCAGATGACCCGGACCAGTTTGCCGGCACAGTGTCCAAGTGCATTGTAATGAGTCCGGCCTTCCGCCATCTTTTTATCATAGTAAGCTTTAAAGGTGGCATTGTTCTTAACGACATTATGAGCTGCATTCATCAGGGCATATCTTAGCACCCTGGAGCCGCGTTTAGACATCCGTGTGCGCCTGGCGTTGAAATTACCAGACTGATACACAGATGGATCCAGGCCGGCGAATGCAAGAAGTTTGTTTGGGGCAGAGAATCGGTGAATGTTACCGATTTCGCCTAGGATCATCCCGCCATTCAGGTAACCGATGCCGGGAATGGTCATAATGACAGAATCATTGAAACGCATGATATCTGTCATTTCAGATTCAATGCGGGCGATCTGCTCATCCAGAAGTTCAATCTGAGCAATCAAGGAAGTAACCTGGATGGACAGTGCCTGGTCGGATTGACCGACCGACTTCCGTGCCAGAACTCTTAATTCTGCAGCCTGCTGTTTTTTGAAATGACCGTGGGAAGTCTTAAGGAGCAGAGAGGCAAGATGAGTCAGATGCATGGAAGCAATGGATTCCGCTGTCGGCGCTTCTTTCAGGAGCGCATAGACAGATTTCTGATGCAGACCGGATCTAAAGAAGTACTGAAGTTCCGGAAATGTCTGATCCACGTAAGAAGTAAGCTGGATTTTCAGACGGGTTCGCTGCTTAATAGATTTCTGTCGGAACCGCCCCAGTGCTTTGAGGTTGATCCGGTCGAGATCGTCAAAGGTGACGAACCGAAAAGACTTCTGCATCATAAGAGTCTGGGCAATGATGTAGGTGTCGATCTTATCCGTTTTTGTTTTGCGGATCATGTTTTTCCGCATAGAAGAGGTAGAGAGGGGATTGATGACACAAACATGGTAGCCCTCCGCAACAAGAAAACGGATCAGGTTGTCGGCATAATGAGCCGTTGATTCAAGACCGATGATGATCTCTTCGTCGTCGAAAGGTTCGAAGGCGGAAACGAGATAATGGAAGCCATCACCGTCATTTGAGAATTGAAACGGCCCAACAAGAACTTCGCCATCAGAGGAGACGAGAGAAGCGAAGTGGTTGAGTTTAGCTACATCAATACCAACATAAATCAAGAGGAAACACCTCCCTTTCAAGATAGTCTGATACCGTGATATCCACCAGCGATTATCATCGTAGACTTGATTGAAATAAGTACTCAGGAGGAGACCTCCCGGCAACATCCAGCTAATAAACAATTCAGATAAAGGCAGCGGCAATACACTCCTAGCAAGTAGTCAAGGCTACAGGAAAAAATCAAAAGTCCACAGTATCTGAGTTGTATTAAACCACGATATCAAAAAGAAAGGAATATGGTGTTTTCGCTTCTATAAACATCATACAAGGAAACTATGCGGAAACAGTGGACAGGAAAATTGATAACCGTAGGGGACAATGTGGACACGGATCAAATTTACCCGGGCCGCTATCTGGCCCTTACCGATCCGTCGGAGATTGCCAGCCATTGCCTGGAGGGGGTGGAGGAAAGCCTGGCGGTCCACTTCCCTCCCGGAGGGATGGTGGTGGCCGGACGGAATTTTGGCTGCGGCTCCAGCCGGGAGCACGCGGTAATCGCCCTGCGGCACATGGGAGCTACAGCCGTCCTGGCGGATTCCTTCGCCCGGATCTTTTACCG
>CALWEC010000215.1 GCA_944376945.1 uncultured Lachnospiraceae bacterium
GGCGTGTTGGAGAAAGCCCGGAACAGCTGGGTCTCCGTGTCCTGCTTAATGGACATCAGCTTCAGAATCAAAAGCTGCAGAGGAAGAATGTCCGGGGACAGGGCCCGTGTCTCGTCCATGTCGAAAATATTTTCCCGCTCCAGCTCCGCCCGGGCGGGCAGGTCGTTTTGAATTTTAATGGGCATCGGGTGTATCCTCCTTACAGGGTTTCCTGGATGTGGGCCAATTCCCCGGCCCGTTTGTAGATGGTGTCCGACGGCACAACGCCGCGGATCATGGAAAGCGGGTACACGCGGGCGCGGCGGCCGATGACGCTGCCAGGATTCAGGACCGAGTTGCAGCCAATGTCCGCCCAGTCTCCCAGAATGGCGCCCATTTTCCGCAGGCCGGTGGCCGCGTCCTCCCCCTGGCCGTGGACGACGATGTTCTTTTTGTCCGCCTTGATATTGGAGGTGATGGAGCCGGCCCCCATGTGAGCGTGGAAGCCCAGGATAGAATCCCCCACGTAATTGTAGTGGGGAACCTCCACCTGGTCAAAGAGAACGACGTTTTTCAGCTCGGTGGAATTGCCTACCACCGCCCCATCCCCTACCAGGGCGCTGCCCCGGATAAAGGCGCCGTGGCGTACTTCCGTCTCATGCCCGATAATCACCGCTTTTCCCAGAAACGCCGTGGGGGCAATGCGCGCGTCCCGGGCAGCCCAGACCTGAGGGGCGATTTCCTCGTATTCTTCCTGGGGCAGCTGGGATCCCAGCGCCAAAATAAATTCCTGGATCTTTCCCAGAATCTCCCAAGGGTAGACGGCGCTTTCCAGCAGCGGGCGCGCCAGGGTATGGTCAAGATCCAATAAGTCCTGTGTGGTATACATAAAAATCCCCTTCTCAAATTGATGGAGCCGGCCTTTCTGCCGGCTGTAGGTATCTTACCGCATTTTTGCGGAGATTGCAAGAACCAGAAGGCGGCCGTTTCCCTTTGGTTTACCGGCGCTTCCGGGTAGCCAGCAGGAAGGCCAGGTACAGTCCGGCCATGGAGGCGCAGCCGGCGATCAGGCCGGGAAGCCCCGGAAGGAAGGGCAGGCGGCGGCTGATCCAGATAGCCAGGGCGGCGGCAGCCATAGGCCGCAGGAGCCCGTACAGGGCGGAAGGAGCCAGCGCCACCAGGCGGTGCAGGGTGACCAGGTGCAGCCCGGCTACGAGCAGTTCCGAAGCCAGCATGCCCCACAGGCAGGCGGCGATCCCATACCGGGGGATCAGGGCAAACACAAAGGCCAGCCGCAGGCCCAGGCCGGCCAGATGCTGCAGGAAGGTGGCGCCGGTTTTCCCCATGCCGTTTAGAATGCTGCTGGAGGTGGTGGAAAGGTACAAAAAAGGACAGAGCCATCCAAGGATGGCAATACAGCTGCCAGCCTGGGAGCTTTGGAAAAAAAGAGCGCCCATCGCATGGCCCCAGGTGGAAAACACGGCGGCGCAAAGGATTCCCAGGTATAGGCTGCAGCGGATGGAAAGCTCCGCGGTGCGGCGGATCTTCCTGGTATTTTGAAGGGACTGGGCTTCCGCCACCGAAGGCAGCAGCATAACGGATAAGGAATTGGTCAAGGCGGAGGGAAACAGGATGAAAGGCAGGGCCATTCCGGTTAGGGTGCCGTAGACGCCAAGGGCTTCGGAAGCGGAAAGGCCGGACATCTCCAGGCGCAGAGGGATCTGGATGGCCTCCAGGCTTTGGAGCAGGCCCAGAATCAGGCGGTTGGCGCACAAAGGGGCGGCCAGCAGGACAATGCCGCGCAGGGCCCTTCCCAAGGCGGGGGAAGCAGAACCGGCGGTTCCTGGAAGGGCGGAGCCTTCCTCCTCCGAGCGCCAAGGGGATTCCGAGCGCAAAAGGGATTCCCGGAAAAAGGTGACCCGGAGAGCCAAGAGGGATACCCCCAGAGAGGCCAGTTCCCCGGCAACCAGGCCCAGGGCGGCCAGGACTACCGTCAGCTTCCGTCCCTGGGCCAGCAGCCAGCCGGCCAGAAGGTAGACAAAGCCAACCCGCACCAGCTGTTCCGCCAGCTGGCTCAGGGACGGGACCTGAGTCTTCTGCTTTCCGTAGTAGTAACCGTTGACGGCGGAATGGACAGCGGTAACCGGCAGGGAAAGGGCCAGCAGCCGCAGCAGATCCGCGGTGCGGGCGTCTCCCAGGACCGCGGGGGCCAGCCAGCCGGCCTGGGTATACAGGAAGGCGGCCAAGGCCAGGGAAAGCCCCAGGGCCAGCAGAAGGCCTGCGGCAAAATAGCGGCGGCCGTTCCGGATCCGGTTTTCCAGCCCACCGTTTTCCGAAACGGAGCCGGCCACAAACCGGGAGATGGCGGTCTGGACAGGACCGCAGCAAAGGGCAAAGCAAACGCCGGACACCGGAGAGATCATCTGGTAAAGCCCCATCCCTTCGGCGCCGATCAGATGGGAAAGATATACGCGGTAAAAAAAACCCAGGGTTCGGGAGATAAAACCGGCAGCCGTAAGGATCAGGGCACCGGTGAGGATAGGATGGGACTGCCGTTTCATGCGTACCGCCTGAAAAGAAAATTGATACAATATATGGCTTGACAGGAAAAGATAGAAGTGATATAGTGAAACCATCAAATCAAAGTAAAATAATAGGAATTAAAAAACTCGGGTTTCTGCCGGCAGGCTGCTGCAGAAGCCGGCAGGCCAGGACGTAAGAAGGAAGGAAGAAGGCCTATGAAGATTACCACAAAAGGAAGATACGGCCTGCGGGCCATGGTGGACCTGGCTGTGTTTCAGGAAAACGGGCCGGTTTCCACCCACAGCATGGGAGAGCGCCAGGGCATTTCCGACGGCTATCTGGAGCAGCTGATTGGAAAGCTGAAGCGGGCCGGGCTGGTGGAAAGCGTCCGGGGAGCTGCCGGCGGCTACCGGCTGGCCCGGCCGGCGGCGGATATCTCCGTAGGGGATATCCTTCGGGCCCTGGAGGGCAGCCTGCTATCGGTTGAGTGCGGCGGCCTGGAAGGAGGCCCTCCCTGCGAAAAGGAAGGTTCCTGCGTGGCCAAAGGGGTCTGGCGCCGGATCGGAGAAAGCATCGAGGCGGCGGTGGACGGTATTTCCCTGGAGGAACTGCGGGAGCAGAGCCGGGAGCAGCTTCGGCAGGGGTCCAGGGAACCTGGATAAGGGAAGCCGGCGGTTTTCCGCACTTTCGGCACTTTACAGCCGTATCATACAATATACCATGGGAGATAGGTGGAGACACCGGAAAGGAAGCAACCTATGAAACCGATTATTTATCTGGATCACGCGGCTACCACGGCTACCCGGCCGGAAGTGGTGGAGGCCATGCTGCCGTTCTTTACAGAAAAATATGGAAACGCCTCCTCCATCTACGGCTTGGGAGCGGAGAGCAAGAAGGCGATGGACCAGGCCCGCTCCACCCTGGCGGAAGCGCTGGGGGCCCGGCCGGAGGAGATTTACTTTACCGCCGGCGGCAGCGAGGCGGACAACTGGGCGCTGAAGGCCGCGGCAGACGCCTACGGAAAAGGCGGCGGCCATATCATTACCACCAAGATCGAACATCACGCGATTCTTCACACCTGCCAGTATCTGGAAAAACACGGGGTGGCGGTCACGTATCTGGATGTGGATGAGCAAGGGCTTGTGTCTCCGGAGGCGGTGCGGAAGGCCATACGGCCGGATACCTTCCTGATCAGCGTCATGTATGCCAACAATGAGATTGGAACCCTGGAGCCGGTGGAGGAGATTGGCGCCATTGCCAAAGAAAAGGGGATCCTGTTCCACACAGACGCCGTGCAGGCTTTTGCCCATCTGGATATTTCCGTGGACGCCTGCCACATTGACATGCTCAGCGCCAGCGCGCACAAGTTTGGCGGCCCCAAGGGGATCGGTTTCCTGTATATCCGCCGGGGTGTTAAGATCCGTTCCTTTATCCACGGCGGAGCCCAGGAGCGGAAACGCCGAGCCGGCACGGAAAATGTGCCGGGGATCGTGGGAATGGGCAAGGCGGCGGAGCTGGCCATGGCGGAGCGGAAGGAAACGGTGGAGCGGATTACGGCCCTGCGGGACCATCTGATTGACCGGGTGCTTCGGGAGATCCCCTATACCCGGCTGAACGGAGACCGGAAGCGCCGCCTGCCGGGAAACGCCAATTTCAGCTTTCAGTTTATTGAGGGGGAATCCCTGCTGATCCTGCTGGATATGGAGGGGATCTGCGGTTCCAGCGGTTCGGCCTGCACCACCGGATCCTTGGACCCGTCCCACGTGCTGATGGCCATCGGCCTGCCCCACGAGATTGCCCACGGCTCCCTGCGGCTGACCTTGGGGGAGGACAATACACGGGAGCAGGTGGATTTTGTGGTGGACCGGCTGAAGGAGATGGTAGCGCGGCTGCGGGATATGTCGCCGCTTTACGAGGACTATGTAAAGAAAAACGGACGCGCCCATTAAGCGGCGCGGTTCCAGGGGCCGGAAGGACAAGGAAAACCCAACAGGGTACGGAGGAAGCGGATATGTACAGTGAAAAAGTAATGGATCATTTTCAGAATCCCCGGAATGTAGGGGAACTGGAGAACCCCAGCGGGGTAGGGACGGTGGGCAACGCCAAGTGCGGCGACATTATGCGGATCTATTTGGATGTGGACGAAAACCAGATCATCCGGGATGTAAAGTTTAAAACCTTTGGCTGCGGGGCCGCGGTGGCCACCAGCAGCATGGCCACGGAGCTGGTCAAAGGAAAGAGCATCTATGAGGCGCTGCAGGTAACCAATAAAGCGGTGATGGACGCGCTGGACGGGCTTCCTCCGGTGAAGGTCCACTGCTCCCTGCTGGCGGAAGAGGCCATCCACGCGGCCCTTTGGGACTACGCGGAAAAACACGGCATACAGATCCCCGGGTTGGAAAAGCCGGTCCAGGACATTAGCGAACACGAAGAAGAAGAGGAATATTAAGGCGTTCCGGAGGCCGTGGAAATGAAGGGAAAAATTGTTGTGGGGCTGTCCGGAGGGGTGGACTCCTCCGTGGCAGCCTGGCTGCTGCAAAAAGAAGGCTGGCACGTAATCGGCGTGACCTTGGAAACCTGGCAGGAGGAACGGGCCTGGGCCGCGGGGCAGGAGGAAGCTTCTTCTGCCTGCGGCCCTTCCGCAGTTTCGGATGCCCGGAAGGTGGCAGATTTCCTGGGGATCCCCCATGTGGTGCTGGATGTGCGGGAAACGTTCCGGCGGCAGGTGGTGGAGTACTTCATGGAAGAGTATGAGGCAGGCCGCACGCCCAATCCCTGTATTGCCTGCAACCGGTACGTGAAATGGGGGGCGCTCCTGGAGGAGGCCCGGCGGCAGGGGGCCTGGGGGCTGGCCACCGGCCACTATGCCGGGGTCCGGCAGCTGAAAAACGGGCGCTGGACGGTGGAGCGGGCGGCCTGGGACGCCAAGGACCAGACCTATGCCCTGTACCGGCTGACCCAGGAGCAGCTGGCCCATACCCGGATGCCTTTGGGGGCTTATTCCAAGGAGCAGGTGCGCCGGATGGCGGCGCAGGCAGGGCTTCCAGTAGCCCATAAACCGGACAGCCAGGAAATTTGTTTTATACCCGATCAGGACTATGGGGCGTTTTTGTGCCGCCAGCGGGGCAGAGCCCCAGAGGAAGGGGATTTTGTGGATACGGAGGGCCGGGTGCTGGGAAGGCACCGGGGCCTTCCTTACTACACGGTGGGGCAGAGGAAAGGCCTGGGGATTTCCCTGGGCGTGCCGGTGTTTGTGCAGCGGCTCTGCCCGGAGACCAACCAGGTGGTGCTGGGGACCAACGAGGAGCTGTTTACCCGGCGGGTGCTGTGCCGGAACCTAAATTTTATGGCGGCGCCAGGGTTTCCGGAGCCAGCGCAGGTGACGGCCAAAATCCGCTACAACCACCAGGGGGCGGCGGGAACCGTCCGGATGCTGGGGGAGGATTTGGCGGAATGTCTGTTTGACCAGCCGGTGCGGGCGGCAACCCCGGGACAGGCCATGGTGTTTTATCAGGACCGGGTGGTGCTGGGCGGCGGGACCATCTGCCAGGAACCGTAAGCCGTTTCGGAACCCTTACTTTCGGAAATCTTTCGTTTTTGGACGTGGAATTCCCGGGAAAAAGTTGATATAGTAGAGAGACAGGCCTGGAACAGGGCGGAAACGGAGAAGCAAATGAAAAAATACGCGGCTATTTTGGGAACGGGGATCTTGATTTTAGCTTTGGCCGGCTGCGGCCGGGGGAACGATTTGACGACAGTGCCGGAAACGGAGCCTTCCGGCGAAACAACCGAGCTGCCGGGCCTGATTCCTTCGGCGCTGGAGACGGCGGCTGCCGGGATCGAGACCTCCGGCACTGCCGGGGCGGAGGAAAGCAGCGCCGAGGCCCCCAGCGCCTCCGGGACCGAGGAAAGCACCGCCCCGGAGCCGGTTTTCCAGACTGTGGAGGAGAAGGTCTACACCACCGAGCGGATCAACCTGCGGGCCCAGCCGTCCCTGGACGGCCCGGTGATAACGGTTCTGTCCAAAAATCTTCCTCTGGAGCGCACCGGGGTCAGCGCAGAGTGGAGCCGGGTGTCCTGGAACGGGCAGGAGGGCTATGCTTCCAGCCAGTATCTGACCACGGAAAAGCCGCAGGTGGCGGAAAACCAGCCGGGAACCGGCATCTACCATGAAGGCGGGGACATCCTGGTGGTCATCGACGCCGGCCACCAGAGCCGCCAGATGCGGGATACGGAGCCCAACGGCCCCGGTTCCTCGGAGAGGAAGGCCAAGGTTTCCAGCGGGACGGAGGGGGTTTCCACCGGCAACGAAGAATACAGGATCAACCTGCAGGTGGCGCTTTTGCTGCGGGACGAACTGCTGTCCCGGGGGTACAGCGTGCTGATGAGCCGGGAAACCAACGACGTAGAACTGAGCAATGTGGAGCGGGCCCAGCTGGCCAACGAGGCGGGAGCGGACGCCATGGTGCGGATCCACTGCAACAGCGCGGACAGCTCCTCGGTCCGGGGGGCCTTGGGCATCTGCCAGACCGAGGACAACCCTTACTGCGGGGAGATTTACGATGAGTGCCTGCGGCTGACGGAGGCGGTGCTGGAGGGCCACTGCCATTCCACCGGGGCGGACAACACCGGTATCTGGGAGACGGATACCATGACCGGCACCAACTGGTGCCAGGTGCCCAACACCATTCTTGAGATGGGGTACATGAGCAATCCGGACGAGGATGAATGGATGGGCACCCAGGAGTTCCAGCAGGCGGCGGCGGAAGGCATTGCCGATGGGCTGGACGCCTATTTTGGCCGGTAAAGGGCCTGGACCAAGGGGCGGTTCCGGCGGCGTTACAGCCGCAGGGACCGCCCCATGACTTTTTCATAGTATTGCAGGATCAGGCAGGAAAAAATCAGCCGGTGCTGCAGGTAGCCGTCCTCCAAAGGCAGCTGAAGGATCTCCAGGATCTTATTGACTTTATTGAGCACCGTATTGCGGTGCATAAACATTTTCTGGGCGGTTTTGTTCAGACTCCGGTCGGAGATCAGATAGTAGAACATAACCTCCCGCAGGTTGGAATGGTGCTGCTGGTCGTACCGGCAAAGCTGGACGATGGCCGGATGGATCAGGAAGATCAAATCCTCATGCCGGTGCTGCTGGATAAACTGCCGGGCGCACAGGTCGATGATTTCAAAGGTGGTGTATTCTTCCTGGGGGAAAATCCGCGAGGAACCCCGGTGGATTTTTAAGGCGGCGGCCAGCCGCAGCGTGTCGCAGGCCATCTGGTACATGGTGCGCAGGTGCCGGGGCCGGTGCGTGGCGTTGCTGACCGCCGCGTAGGCGGAAAATTCCTCCAGGAGGGCCTGAAGCTTGGGATACGAAAAATCCAGCTGAGCCGCCGGCCGGCCAGGCTGTGTGTGAAACAGGACAATATCCCCCTGGTACAGGCAGTAATTCATACGGGGGAACAGTTCCTCCAGCCGGCAGCTGAAATACGCGTAGGGAGGGAAGGTTCTGGGCGCGAAGCGGATAACCAGGCAGGAAAGATACCCCTCCAAAGGGTAGGGCAGGGTTTTCATCAGCTGCCGGATCCGGGCCGAGTCGGTGGCGCTGTTTTCCGCCAAGTGCTGAAGAAAACGGAAACAGGGGGAGCTTTCCTCATTTTGGGGCAGGATCGCCGCCAGGGCCGGGGCCAAAAGACGGAGCAGCTCGGCGCCGGCAACCGGATGGGAGGAGGAAAGCCAAAGCCACATATCCCCGGAAGGAAGCTTCCGCAGATACCAGCAGCCAAAGGAACGGACGCCGTGCCGCTCCTCCCAGGAACCGTCCAGTTCCGGCAAGGACCATTCTTCCCGGGTTTCCGGGGAAATCCACAGGGAATCCATCAAAAGCCTTCCGGCCGGGTCATCCGAAAAAATCTCTGGACAGCCGCAGATTACCTGATAGTTTTGGTTCAGCAAAAACAGATGGGCCCCTGCGGCCTGGGCAAACGCCGCCAGCAACTGGCGGGGGCGGGATTTCCCTGCCATCTGTTCCGCCAGTAGCGCGGACCAGGAGTGGCAGGCGGACATGGATTCTTCGCACAAATCCTCCAGGGAGGAGAGGGGAAGGTCCGTAAGGATCCAGTTGATCTGCGGCCGGTCCAGGACGGCTTTCTCTTCCTCCTCCGGAAGGCCGCTTCCCTGGGAGGCAGAAAGCAGAAAAGAAACCGGGACCGGCGGAGGGCAGGCGGAAACCGCCGAGACCGCTTGCCGCCAGCCGCTTACGTACAGCCTTCCCGGCTTCCAATGGCTGTCCGGGCCAGGAAGCGGGAAAAACACCTCCGCGCGGATTTGGGAATGACGAAGTTGCCGTTGGATTTCATGGGGAGCCAGACGCTCCCGCAGATCGGTTAGGTCAGCCATATAAACCCCTGCTTTCTTTGGAATATC
>CALWEC010000216.1 GCA_944376945.1 uncultured Lachnospiraceae bacterium
TGGACAAGGTAACGCCAAACACCACATAACGCCCGCCCTCCGAGTAGGCATCCACACAGCGGCGCACTTCCTTCCGCAGATCTTCCTCCGTTGCCTCCGGATTGTCTATCACGCCCTGCAGATCCAGGCCGCCCATAAAGGACATGTCCGGGTACTGCGCCTTCATCGCGCAGATGTCATTGATAGGCTGACAGGGTTCCAGCCGGCGGACGCCTGCCTCATGGAAACAATCCAACATCGCCTCCGATTTCCCACAGCAATGAAGAATAAATTTCATGCCGCATGCTTCCGCCGTATCCCGGATCTTCCGCAGCGCCGGCGCAAAGCATTGGCGGAACACAGCCTTCGACATAAACGCCCCATTTTGATGGCAGTAGTCGTCCAGCAGAGTAAAATAATCCGGCCGGTAGTACTGCCCTACTTTTTCGATAATCCGGCAGTAAAAATCTCCTATGGTTTCCGCCAGAGCCGCCACTTCTTCCGGTTCTTCCGCCAGGGCGATCATCGTCTCCTCAAACCCCATCAGGAAATGGATCCGCTCAAAAACACCATTGGCCAGCCCGTAAAAATTGGTCACCTTGTTTGGATCCAGATGCGCCGTATCCCGCGCCGCGGCTGCTTCCCAATCGATCCCGGAAATATCCGGCACCTTCACCTGTTCCCGCCAACGGGTAATGTCCGTGATCACCGGCGGCCGCCCGGCGGTGGGCGCAAACGCCCCGCAGGCTTCCTCGCAAGCCGTCCAGTGGACGCCCCACCAATCGTAGCCTTCCGCGGTTCCGGGAACCGGCATATTGCCGATTACGGAACTGACCATCAGCTGGCCTCCATTCCAGAATAGCGGCGTATGTTCCGGAATTCCTCCCTCCAGCGCAACCTGTACATTTTCTTTTTCCGTCATCCCCACAGCCTCCTTTTATGCCTGCGGCGCTGGCAATCGCCTGGGCGCCTTTGTATACCCTTATTATAGGCCCGCTGGGAGAAACACGGAAATAACCAGTTTCTTCGGCTCATAACCGGACGGAATACTCAAAGGATTTTCAACAGCTGCTCTAGGGCAGGGTTTTCATTTTCCCCATCCCACACCAGATACAGGCCGCAGGAAGTGCCCTCCAGGACAACCTGCCGAATACCCGGAACGGCAAGAGTGCCCCGATCCGCCAGCACCACGCCCCTTCCCTGCTCCAGATTGATCCGAAAGGACAGTTCGTCTTTGACGTAGCAGCCGATTTTCGGGCAGAATCCTGCCTCCGCCGCCAACGTATTCAGCAGCTCCCAGTAATCCGGATCTGCCTCCGGGGAATACGCGATAAACGGCTCCCCGCTGAAATCCGCAAAAGTAAGATGGGGGCGCGCCGCCAAAGGATGGCTCTCTGGAAGGAACACCGCCAGCGGCGTATCCACCAGCAGCCGGGACCGCAGGCGATGCCGCTGCGCGCTGGGCAGCAGATGGCCGGAGCAAAGGGTCAGATCCAGATGGGCCTGCGCCACCCGCTCCAACAGCCCCGCCATGCTTCCGCATTCATAAATCAGATTTAGGGACGGCACTTTTTGCCCCAGCACCTCCAGCTGGCTCCGGATATCCGGACGGTCACAGGACATGCCCAAGCCGATCCGGAGAGGCACCTGCCGCGCTTCCTGGACCGCATGGGCGTTGCTGATGGACATTTCAAACAGTTCCATCATATTGTTCCAATAGATCCGCAGTTCTCGCCCGGCCGGCGTCAGACATGGTTTCCCGTGGGACTTCCGAAACAGAAGGATCCCCAACTCCTGTTCCAACGTCCGGATGGTTTTGCTGACCATAGGCTGCGTCACATGCATTTGTTCCGCGGCGGCAGTAAAGTTCCCGCATTCCGCCGCGCAGAGAAAGATCTGAATCTGGTTCATCCGCAGATTCCGGCATTCGATATAGCGCATTGTCGGCCTCTTCCTTCTATTTCCGCTTCTTTTTGTTTCAATACGCCCCTGGCCAAGCGTACTGCCGCCCAAGGAGCCCTATCCATACTATGTCTGCTTTCCCTCCCCCTGTCAAGACCCTGGGGGCAGCTTTTTCCCCGAAACCCTGGGGGACGTTTTCTTCCCTGTGAGAGCCCTGGAGGACGTTTTCTTCCCTGCGGAGCCCCGAAGGACGTTTTCTTCCCTGCGGGGCCCTTGCGGATTTGTTAAAATCGTGCTAAGATACGGGAGACAAAACGGGGGAATCCCCGCAGGCGAGAGGAGAGACATATATTATGGAAGGTTTGGAACTGCTGCAGGTGGGCTGGCTGTCCATCCTGCCGCCGGTCCTGGCCATTGCCCTGGCCCTTATCACCAAGGAGGTGTATTCCTCCCTGCTGGTAGGCGTGGCCTCCGGCATGGTCATCTACAGCTGCGCCGCCGGTACCGGCGTGCTGGAAGGGCTGTTCCTGGTACCCCGGATGATGGCGGAGCAGATCAGCGGCAACGGGTTTATGATCCTATTCCTGGCGCTTTTGGGCGCCCTGGTGGCGGTGGTCACCCTGGCCGGGGGCTCCCGGGCCTACGGGGAGTGGGCCAGCCGGAAGATCCGTTCCGCGGTGGGGGCCAAGCTCTGCACCGCGGTGCTGGGCGTGCTGATCTTTATCGACGATTATTTTAACTGCCTGACCGTGGGCACGGTCATGGGCCCGGTTACGGACAAGTTTAAGGTTTCCCGGGAAAAGCTGGCGTACTTTATCGACGCCACCGCCGCGCCGGTGTGCATTATCTCCCCCATCTCCAGCTGGGCGGTGGCGGTGGCTGGCCAGATTGGCTCCGAGGCGGACGGGTTTACCATTTTCCTGCAGGCCATCCCCTACAACCTGTACGCCATCCTGACCCTGCTGATGGTGTTCTTCCTCTGCGTGACCCGCTTTGACTTTGGCCCTATGCGCCAGGCGGAGCGGGAGGCCCAGACCAACGGCTACCAGGAAACCGAGGCCCAGGATGAGATCCAGGGGATCCAGGCCTCCTCCCGGGGGACGGTGCTGGACCTGGTGCTGCCCATCCTGGTGCTGATTGTCTGCTCCGTGCTGGGCATGGCGTACGTAGGCGGCTTTTTTGACGGCAGGGTGGATTTTATCGCCGCCATCGGGGAGAACCCTACCTTCGGCCTTTCCCTGGGCGCTTTTGCGGCCCTGATCACCGCCTTCCTTCTGTACCTGCCCCGGAAGCTGGTCCGCTTCCGCGACTTTATGGACGGCTGCGTCAGCGGCGTCAAGTCTATGGTACCGGCGGTGATGATCCTGACCTTCGCCTGGTCCCTCAGCGGCACCTGCCGCTCTATGCTGGGCACCGGCGAGTTTGTCAGCGACGTGGTATCCCGCTCCGGCGTGCCTCTGGCCATCCTTCCGGCCTTTGTGTTCCTGGTGGCGGCGTTCCTTTCCTTCTCCACCGGCACTGCCTGGGGAACCTTCGGGATCCTGCTGCCCATTGTCATCCCCATCTGCTCCGGGGAGGCCGGGGCCCCCTACCTGGTGGCCTCCATCGGCGCTACGCTGGCCGGATCCGTCTACGGGGACCACTGCTCCCCCATCTCGGACACCACCATCCTGTCCTCCACCGGGGCCCGCTGCAACCATCTGCGGCACGTGTCCACCCAGCTGCCCTACGCCACCTTTGTGGCGGCATTGTGCTTCGTAGGCTACCTGTTAACCGGCCTGTTAAG
>CALWEC010000217.1 GCA_944376945.1 uncultured Lachnospiraceae bacterium
ATTTTGGCGGCGGCTTCGTTTTTTTATCGGACTCGCCCCATGGGGCTGTTTCCGTGGATCTTCCTGGACGCGGCGGCTCTCAGCGCGGTGCAGGCCGCGGTCCGGCTGCGCCGGGGAAGCGGCGGAAAACGGCTTTCCGGAGCCGCCTTGGCGCTGGCGGCGGCGGCTCTGGCGTGTCTGGCGGCGCTCTGCGGAAAGGTGGTGTGGGCGGCCGGATGAAGCGGGAGATTTTAACGCTGCTGCGCGGCGGCGGGTATGTGTCCGGCCAGGACATCTGCCGGTCCCTTGGAGTCTCCCGGACTGCCGTGTGGAAGGGCGTCAACAGTCTGAAGGAAGAGGGATACCGGATCGAGGCGGTGCCCAATCGGGGCTACCGGCTGGAGTTTGCCCCGGATGTGCTGACGGAGGCGGAAATCGGCAGTCTCCTGACCGGCCGCTGGGCCGGCCGGGAGCTGGAAGCCCACCGGCACATCGGCTGCTCCACCAATCTGCGGGCCAAGCAGCTGGCGGACGCCGGAGCGGTTCACGGGACGCTGGTGGCGGCGGACGTGCAGGAAGGGGGCAAGGGCCGCCGGGGAAGGGTCTGGGAGGCTTCCCCGGAGGGGACGGCCATCGCCATGAGCCTGATTCTCCGGCCCTCCTTTGCCCCGGGGAAGGCGCCGATGCTGACGCTGCTAGCGGCTTTGGCCGTTCGGGACGGCATCCGGCAGACCTGCGGCCTGGAGCCCGGCATCAAGTGGCCCAACGACCTGACGCTGGGGAGCCGGAAGGGCTGCGGAATTCTCACGGAAATGGCCCTGGAGGCCGAGTACATCCAGCACGTGGTGGTGGGAATCGGCATCAATGTCAACCAGACGGAGTTTCCGGAGGCGCTGCGGGACCGGGCGGTTTCCCTGCGGATGGAGGCGGGGCGGCCCTTTCACCGGGCGGAGCTTTTGGCCCGGATTTTGGAGGCCTGGGAAGGGTACTACGAGACGTTTCAGCAAACCGAGAACCTGGCCTTTGTCCAGGAGGACTACAACCGGTCCCTGGCGGGCTTAAACGGCCCGGTGCAGGTGCTGGCCCCGGACGGCGGCTGGGAAGGGATTTCCCTGGGGATCGACGCCTCCGGCTCCCTGCTGGTGCGCCGGCCTTCCGGGCAGGTGGAGGCGGTGGACGCCGGGGAGGTCAGCGTCCGGGGACTGTACGGATATGTCTGATCCGCGCCCATACCGCGCGGAGGGCGGAACCCGCCGGGGCATCCCGGGCCGGGGGAAAGGGAAGGTTATGGAAGCAGAAAGAACGGTGCTCTGCGGAGCCAACTCCTATGAGCAGAAATACTATTTTAACGAAGAATTTTCCGGGCTGCCGGAGCAGGTCAAGCAGGAACTAAAGATCCTGTGCGTTCTGTTTACCGAGGACGTAGGGGGGATCCTGACCCTGGAATTCCTGGAGGACGGCACCCTGACCTTGAATGTGGCCCACTCGGACGGGGATTACCTGTTTGACGAGATTGGCAGCGAGTGGAAAATCCGGCAGATCCAGCGGGAGCAGGAGGAACTGATGGTATCCCTGGAGCGCTACTTCCGGATTGTCTTTCTGGGCGAGGACGGGGAGGAAGGCCAGGGCACGGCGGATACGGAGGAATTCCTGTGAGGCTGGGAGAATTTTCTTGGGAGCATCCGGTGTTCCTGGCGCCTATGGCCGGGGTGACGGACCTTCCCTTCCGCCTGCTCTGCAAGGAGCAGGGCTGCGATGGAATGTGTACGGAGATGGTCAGCGCCAAGGCCTTGTATTACCGGAGCAAAAATACCCGGACGCTGCTGCAGACAGAACCTTCGGAGCGCCCGATGGCGGTGCAGCTGTTTGGCTCCGATCCGGAACTGATGGCGGAGATGGCCGCTTCCCTGGAGGAGCAGTTTGACTTTATCGACGTCAATATGGGCTGCCCGGTCCCCAAGGTGGTGAACAATGGGGAAGGCTCCGCCCTAATGAAGGATCCGCCGCTGGTAAGCCGGATTGTAGAGGCTATGGCCCGGCGGCTGAAAAAGCCGCTGACGGTCAAGATCC
This sequence comes from uncultured Lachnospiraceae bacterium, assembly GCA_944376945.1. GTDB lineage: Bacteria > Bacillota > Clostridia > Lachnospirales > Lachnospiraceae > Pseudolachnospira. The sequence continues at coordinate 2,050 of CALWEC010000217.1, forward strand.
GGGCCGGTTTTGACGGAGGCAGCCGCAACGCGGCGGAGATTGCCCGGCGGATCGAGGCAGCCGGCGGCGCGGCGGTGGCCGTCCACGGCCGCACCCGGGAGCAGTATTATTCCGGCCGGGCGGACTGGGAGGTGATCCGCCAGGTAAAGGAGGCGGTGTCCATTCCCGTCATCGGCAACGGGGATATTTTCTCCGGGGAGGATGCGGCGCGGATGATCCGGGAGACTGGCTGCGATGGGGTGATGGCGGCCCGGGGCGCCAAGGGGAATCCCTGGCTGTTCCGGGAGATCCAGGCAGCCCTGGCCGGGGAGCCTATCCCGCCCCGGCCCTCCGTGGGGGAGATCCGGGACACGGTGCTGCGGCACAGCCGCCTGCTGATCCAATACAAAGGAGAGTACACCGCCATGCGGGAAATGCGGAAGCACCTGGCCTGGTATACCGCCGGTTTCCCCCATTCCTCCGCCCTGCGGGGGCGGGCCAACCAGGTGGAAACCATGGCGGACCTGTTGGCCCTGCTGGAGGAGTTTTTTTAGACAAAATCAGCCCCTGAGAGGCGATTACCCTCTCAGGGGCTGTGTAAAATGCAAGGTTTTTAGAAAAGGAAGCACCTCTCGTTTTAGTACAGCTTCGCCCCGGCCGGAATATGGGGATCCACCATCAGCAGATGGAGCTTTTCCTCCCCTTCCTCGGTATGGACCGCGGAAATCAGCATCCCGCAGGAGTCGATGCCCATCATCTTCCGAGGAGGCAGGTTGGTGATGGCGATACAGGTTTTGCCCACCAGCTCCTCCGGCTCGTAGTAAGCGTGGATGCCGCTTAAAATAATCCGTTCCGCGCCGCTTCCATCGTCCAGGGTAAACTTCAGCAGCTTTTTGGACTTGGGCACCGCCTCGCAGGCCAGTACCTTCACCGCCCGGAAATCCGACTTGCTGAAGGTCTCAAAGTCCACCAAATCCACAAACAGCGGCTCGATCTCCACCTTGGAGAAATCGATGGGCTCCGCCGGCATCTGTTCCAGCTGTTTCGTTACCGCCTGGGCCGCCTGGTCCATGGCCTCCTCCAGCGTGAGGGACGGGGCCTTCTCCGTCTCTGCATTATTTCCCGCGCCGCCATCCTTTAAGGTCTTCATGGTGGGAAACAGCAGCACATCCCGGATGGCGGCGCTGTCTGTCAGCAGCATACACATCCGGTCGATGCCGAAGCCAATGCCGCCGGTGGGCGGCATGCCGATCTCCAGGGCGTTGAGGAAGTCCTCGTCGGTATGCTCCGCTTCCTCATCCCCAGCCGCCGCATTGGCGTCCTGCTGGGCAAAGCGCTCCCGCTGGTCAATGGGATCGTTCAGCTCCGAGTAGGCGTTGGCCAGCTCCCAGCCGTTCATAAAGAACTCAAACCGTTCCACGTACTCCGGGTTCTCCGGCTTCCGCTTGGTCAGCGGGGAAATTTCCACCGGGTGATCCATCAGGAAGGTAGGCTGCACCAGATGCTCCTCCACAAACTCCTCGAAGAACAGGTTCAGGATATCCCCCTTCTTATGCCGCTCCTCGTAGGCCACGTGGTGCTCCTTGGCCGCAGCCCGTGCCTCCTCCAGGGTGTGGATCTGGGAGAAGTCCACGCCGGTGTACTTCTTGACCGCGTCCACCATGGTGATCCGCTCAAAGGGCTTGCCCAGATCCATCTCCACGCCGTTGTACACAATCGTGGTGGTGCCCAGCACCTCCTGGGCCACATGGCGGTACAGGTTTTCCGTCAGATCCATCATGCCGTGGTAATCGGTGTAGGCCTGATACAGCTCCATTAGGGTAAATTCCGGGTTGTGGCGGGTATCCAGCCCTTCGTTCCGGAACACCCGGCCAATCTCGTACACCCGCTCCAGGCCGCCTACGATCAGCCGCTTCAGGTACAGCTCCAGGGAAATCCGCAGCTTCAGGTCCTCGTTCAGGGCGTTAAAATGGGTTTCAAAAGGCCGGGCCGCCGCGCCGCCGGCGTTGCTTACCAGCATGGGGGTTTCCACTTCCATAAAGCCCTGGCTGTCCAGGTACTGGCGGATGGCGCGGAGGATCCGGGAGCGCTTGATAAAGGTATCCTTTACCTCCGGATTCATAATCAAGTCCACATACCGCTGCCGGTAACGGGTATCCGTGTTGGTCAGGCCGTGGTATTTCTCCGGCAGGATCTGCAGGCTTTTGGACAGCAAGGTTACCTGATGGGCTTTGACGGAGATCTCCCCGGCGTTGGTCCGGAACACTTCCCCCCGGATCCCCAGCAGGTCGCCGATGTCCATCTTTTTAAAATCCTTGTAAGGCTCCTCCCCAATCATATCCCGGGCCACATATACCTGCAGGCTGCCGTCCCGGTCCTGCACATGGCCAAAGGAAGCTTTTCCCATGACCCGCTTGGACATAAGCCGTCCGGCAATGGACACCTCCTGGCCTTCCAGCGCTTCAAATTGGTCCTTGATTTCCGTGGTGTGATGGGTCACATCGTACCGGGTAATCACAAAGGGGTTTTTGCCTTCTGCCTGCAGGGCCGCCAGCTTTTCCCGGCGCACCTGGCGCAGATGCCCCACGTCCTGTTCCTGGGGCAGGTTCGTCTTTTCCGCCATCGTCTTCCTCCATCTTTTTTTCCGCTCCGGCGTCTGCCGGGCCCCTGTTTTCCGGGGCTTTTTCAGCAATCAGGCGACCTGGATCAGGCCGCCTGAAAAATCCGCTTCCGTTTTGGGCTTCCGCTTTTCTTTAGCCCCGGTCAATCTCCAAAACCTGGTAGGTGATGGTGCCGGCCTGGGTTTCCACCACGACCTCATCGCCCACCTTCTTGCCCAACAGCGCTTTTCCCACCGGGGATTCATTGGAAATCTTTCCCTGGAGGCTGTTGGCCTCTGTGGAGCCTACGATCCGAAACTCCATGGTTTCGTCAAACTCAATGTCGTGTACCTTGACCCGGCAGCCAATGCTGATTTTATCCAGCTCCACCTCGTCCTCCACGACCACTTCCGCGTTTTTCAGGATCTTTTCCAGTTCTTCAATCCGGGCTTCAATATCGCGCTGCTCGTCCTTGGCCGCGTCGTACTCCGCGTTCTCCGAAAGGTCGCCCTGCTCTCTGGCCTCTTTAATCTTTTCCGCGATCTCTCTGCGTTTTACGACTTTCAGGTTGGACAGCTCATCTTCCAGCTTTTTCAGTCCGGTATACGTCAGAATCTTTTTCTCTGCCATGACTAACTCCTACACCCTTTCCCAGGTTCTGCCTGGATGACATGGCAAATATTATACTCTAAAGCCTTAGCCTTGTCAACCGCGCAGTTCCGGAGTTTTTGGGCTTATCCGAGGGTTTTTCTTGATTGCCTTTCGGATTTCGAATATAATAAAAGTAACCAAAAGGAACGCCGTGCAGTACAGATCTCACGGGGAATCTCGGCGGGGCCCCATCCCATTGGGATCGGAACAAGAGACGGAAGGGGGGAATGGAGTGAAACGGATCCAAAACTTAGGGCGGTATCAAAAAGGGCTTCTGATCTTTATGGCGGCCATGGTCCTGGTGTTTGCTGGGCTCTATTTTGCGGTTATCCGCCGGGAAGGCTTTGAATACCGGGATCAGATCCTGGTTCCCCGGGAGGAAAATGGCGGTACGGTCTATTCGGGCAAAATAGAAGGGGAGGCGGCCTGCTTTACCGTGTCCGCGGACGGGACCATCGTGTTCCAGTACGGCAGCCGGACTTACGGCCCCTATACGGTCCAGGAGGACCCTACGGCCACTCCCTCGGATCCGCCATCCTTGATCGGCGTGGAACTTCGCCGGGGCCAGGAGGTCCTTTTCCGGGGAGGCATGTCCCAGGAGGATCCCCGGAAGCTGTACTGTGAGGACGGAAGCGTGGTGTTTCACGGTATTGTACTTACCCAACCGGACGGAGAGATCTTGGACGGAGGCGGAAATTCATTGGAGCCTATGGAGCCGGCCGTCTCGGAAATCCTGGAGCTGGCGGCAGGCCCGGAATTGACCCATAAGGGGGATTGGATGTGCTGGCTGTACGGAGCGGCAATCTGCGTGTTTACCGCCATTTCCATTCTTTTTGTGGAGGAACTGTTTCGGTGGCGCCTATCCTTTTCCATCCGCAGGGCGGACCAGGCGGAGCCATCGGACTGGGAGATTGCCAGCCGGTATATCGGCTGGACGGTGCTGGCGGCGTCTGCGCTGGTTCTCTTTATCGTAGGGCTTCGGTAGCGGGGCGGTTCCGGCCGGGCTTTTCCATTACATAATTGGTTAGAAGGATCCCCTGCCGGCATACCTGCTGCTCCCGGAGGATCCGGTAGCCACGTTTCTCAAAAAAGGGCTTGGCGGTAATGGAAGCATGGGTTACAATGGTTCCTGGAACAGCCGCCTCCAGGCAGCGGCAGAGGGCGGACCCGATGCCCTGTCCCTGCCGGTCTTTGTGGACGTACAGGCGGTCCAGGTATCCGGTGGGATCTATATCCCCAAAGCCTACCAGGATCCCCTGGTCTACCGCCACCAGGCTGACATGCTCCTGCAGGGACCGGTCCCACGCTTCCCAGTCGATGGAGCCGGCCGCCCACGCGTCCAGCTGTTCCGGTGTGTAGTCCCGGGCGTTGACGGTGTGGACCGTGTCGTAAAACAGCTGGGCCAAGGCGCTTAGGTCGGAGGTCTGATAGTTTCGGAGGATCATGTCCGGTTCACTCCCTTTTCGGAATTCTGACATACACTGTAGCAACCGGGGCATAAAAAGTCAACGGCAAAGGAGGAAAAATGACCGCGGAGAAAGAACAACGGCTGGAGGCCTTTGAGCGGATGCTTCGGTCCGTCCAGGAGCAGTATGAGGCGGCCGGCGCCGAAATGAAACAGCTGAAAGAGGAGGGCAAAGAAAAAACAGCCACTTACCGCCAGCGGATGGGAAGCAAGCTGCAGCTTCAGAAAATGTTGTCCCTGTACCAGGCGTACGGCCTGGCAGAGTAGGGCCTTGGAGCCAAAAGAGAAGGAGAGGAAAGAGGAAAATGGAAGAAACGGAAAAAAAAGCGCTGCTGGAGAAGCTGGCGGATCTGCCGATTATGCAGTACGCTTTTCTGGATGTCTCGGAGATCCAGTTCCGGGAGCGGGTGCGCTATATCTGCGAGACCGAATGCCCCCAGTATGGAAAATCCTGGGCCTGCCCGCCGGCGGTGGGCACGGTGGAAGAATGCCGGGAACGCTGCCAGGGCTACCAGGGGGCGTTTCTGTTTACTACGCCGGCCCAGGTGCAGGATATCCGTGATCTGAAGGAAACCCTGGCGGCCCGGGAGGGGCATGAGGCTGTGACCCGGCAGGTCCGGGACGTCTTTCAGGAGGCAGGCTGGAAGGTGCGGGTGCTTTCCACCGAGTCCTGCGCCATCTGCGGCGCCTGCTCCTATCCCCAGGAGCCCTGCCGGCATCCGGACAAAATGTTCCCCTGCGTGGAAAGCTATGGCATTCTGGTCACCGAACTGGCCGAGCAGAACGCCATAGAATTCCAGATGGGGGACAATATTATCACTTGGTTCAGCCTGGTGTTTTTCCGCCGTTAAAAGATATCGCCGCTTACGGCTGGGCCGGAGGGGTAAACAGCGGTTCCGGATCCGCGATCATGGGCAGGGTGACCACGGAGGCGGTTTCTCCGCCGGTGTACAGGGAAATCTCCGGCAGGTTGTCCGGGTCGTACATGGGATGCTGGTAGGTTACGGTTTCCGCGCAGAAAATGGTTACGCGGAACCGGCTGCCTTCCTGGAACCGGTAGGAAATAGGCTCCATGTTAAATTTCAGCAGCACCGGCTGGCTCATTCCTTCCGCCAGCTTTTCCTGCACATCCTTCTCCATGCTGGGGTGGAAGGGAAGGCCGGAGGCGTCCCACACTTCGTTGGGGACAATGGTACGGTGGGAGGCGCGGATCACACCGTCGGTTACGTAGTTGGCTTTCCCGTCTGCGTATACCTCCTCCAGCACCGCGATAAAATCCCCGTCCGGCTGGGTGGAGCTGACCCACAGCTCTGCCATAGGATAGCCGGTCATTTCCTTCGGCGCGTCCGCCGCCAAAGGCTCGCTGGTAAAGGTCAGGCAGCGCTTGTCCATAGGCGTCATATCCCCATCCCATTCCCGATGGTAGGTGTTGTAAGTCTCTCCCCCAATTTTTTCAAAAAACTGGATGCCCAGATCCACCCGGTAGGGAACCGAGCCGGCTGTCTCCGGTTTGCCGGAAGCCAGGGAGCCGTCGTAGCAGGAATCGATGGTGCCGGACTTTTCCTGCCGGAGGTAAAGGGGCGTGGGGATGGTCTCTTTCAGAGGGAAGGAATCCGACCATTTCCAGCGGAAGCCCTCCGGCGCGTGGATGGTGTAATAGTGGAACTTCGGACGCTTCTCCCAGCCATTCTGCAGGCCCTTCAGGGAGTAGTCAAACCATCTCCGGTGCTCCTCCGCCACGTTATAGGTCTCATCCGGGTATTTTTCCGGGCGGTAGGTTCCCCGCTCCGTCCCCTGGTGGCTCCAGGGGCCAATGGTCATGGTGCCGCCCCAGGCGTTGCAGGCCGCAATCTGGCTGCCTGCGCTGGTGTCGAACCATCCGGCGTACTGATGCTGTTGAATGCCGCTGGCTTTAAAATGATCCGTAAACTGGATGGCGGTCAGCTCCTGGTTGGGATAGCGGTCAAACTCTTCGTTCCAGCTGTCCCGGCACATGTTGGCGCGGATCAGGTTGCCCATAAAGTTTACATTGTGGGGGAATTGATCCTGCTCGTAAGCCTGGTAGGCCAGGTCCCCGTCCGGGTCGTCGTCCACCGGCACAACGGTCTTCAGCAGCTCTTCCTTGGTCCGCTTCTCCTTGCTCATAAAGCCGGAGAGCATTTTGGAAGGAATGCGGGAAACGCCGTTGGGGAAATTGGTGTAATAAAAGTTTACATTGGAAACGCAGGGGGTGATGGCCTTTAAGCCCTTGGGCGCCACGTCGCTGGCCGTGCAGACCTGGATAAAGCTGCGGTTGGAGCCGCCCATCATGCCTACGTTGCCGTCGCACCAAGGCTGCTGCGTCAGCCACTGGATTACCGCTTCCACGTCCAGCCGGTTCTCATGGGAGGCAAAGCTGTCGTTGACGCCAAAGGAAGCGCCGCAGCCCCGCATTTCCACCGTCACGTACACGTAGCCCCGGGCGATGAGATACAGGGCCAGGGGGCCGTTGCCGTTGTAGTAGTTGTTGGGGTATTTGGGCCGGGTCATGCTGAAGCGGCCGCCTCGGGACGCCATCAGCACCACCGGAAGCGGTTTCTCCTCCACCGTGCCGTCCTCCCGGACCGGGCGCAGATAGTCCAGCGCCAGCCGGGTGCCATCGTAGCCGTTGACGTACAGGGAACGCTTCTGGTAGCTGGGATACAGGACCGGGGAAACATCTTCAAATTTTACAAACATATGGGATCCTCCTAAAACTTTTTGGATAGGTACATGGTTTGGCGGGTTTGGCGGAATTCCTTTAGGCTTCGTAGGTTTCCTGGGCTTCCAGGATAATCGGTTCAAATTTGTAGGCTTTCCGGGCCATGGTCCGAGGGTTCCGGCCGTTGAGGCGGGCGGGGATGCAGGTAAGCACCAGCCGGTTCCGGCGGAAGTCAAAGATCAGGGAGCCGCCTCCCATGGAGGCCATGCTCCGGATATTGACCTGGAACGTAAATTCGTCCTTCCACCAGGCAGACAGAAGGGTCTGGTTGGTGTCGGTCTCAAAGATCCGGGAGAAAACCGAATAGTCGTTTTCCACCACAAAGCCTTCGCCTTCCACCGCCAGCCATTCCCCTTGGTAACCGGCCCGGGCGGAGAGAAGGGCCCCGTTCTGCCGGGCGGTAATCTGCGCAAAGCCCGGATCCTGCAGGTGCAAAGCAATACTTTCCAGCCCCAGGGAATTTTCCCCAAAGGTAAAGGTTTTTCCGTCTACGGCGCGCCCGGTGGAGGACTGGGAGGTGCCGAAGCGGGAAACCAGGGAGAAACGCTGGATACGGTCCTGCAGCTGGGCGTATGTTTTAGGATCCTCCGGCAGCGGTTTTTCCTGCGCCTTAAAGTAGAAGGTTTCCTTTACAAAGGAAGGGATCAGATTGTACTTGACCGGCGTAAAGGCCATGGTCACAACGGCCATATCCTTTTCCGGATAGATCAGGCCGTATTGGCCGCCGCCTCCGGCAATCCGGAAGCCGCCCACCTCGTTGTGCCAGATCTGGAACCCGTACCCGCAGTGGGAATCCGCGTCGGTCCGGTCGTTGTCCCAGTTGGGCACCAGGGCTTTTCCGCTCATTTCCACCAGGTCGGCCCGAAGCAGCTGCTTTCCTTCCCACTGGCCCTTCTGCAGGAAGAAAAGGGTAAATTTGGCAAAGGAAGCAGGGGACAGGCAGGTGACGGCAGGATCGTATTCGCCCTGTTGGTTGAAGCCATAGGTCATGTGGATGCCCAGAGGGTCCAGGAAACGGGGTTTCAGATACTCTGGCAGAATCTGCCCGGAGACCTTTTCCACCAGCGTGGCCAGCACGTGGGGGATCCCATTGTTGTACACCCAGTGGGTCCCAGGCTCATAGTCCAGGGGAAGGGAGAAAAATTCCCGGTTCCAGTTGTCGGTGCACTGCATTTCGTGGAAGGTATCTTTGGCATGGCCGGAGCGCATGGTCAGCAGATCGTACAGGGTCAGGCGGGTGAACTTTTCGTCCATATCCGGGGGCAGGTATTCCGTCAGGTATTGGGTGACCCGGTCCTCCAGCCCGATCCGCCCTTCCTGCACGCAGAACAGTACCGCCAGGCCCACCACCGTCTTACCGGCAGACTGAAGGCGGTGCAGGGATTCTGCCTCAAAGGGCTTGGCGTGGGCGGCGGCAATCTGCCTGCCTCCGCGGAAAATGGAAAAGCTGTGCAGTTCAATGCCTTCCTGCTCAAAGCGGTCCATAAAATCCAGGATGGCCTGGGACGGGATGCCGCAGGATTCCGGCGTGGCCCCAGGAAACAGGCGGTTCAAGGTGCTGTTTTCAGTCATATGTACCTCCTTTATTGTGCAAAACAGTAAATACAAAAAGAAAAGAACTGTTTTATGCCATTTTACCACAGAAAATGTGGAATCAGAATGCAAAATAATTGATTTTTGTGGAGCAAATGGTTAATATTGTTTCAGGAGGTGTTGGAAAATGGCAAGAAGGGCGCTGGCATATATCCAGGCGGTGGCGGAACGGGGCAGCATCAAAAATGCCGCGGAGCAGCTGTTTATTTCCGCTTCGGCGCTGAGCAAGTACATCCAAAAAGTGGAGCAGGACATGGGCCTTCCGCTGTTTGAGCGCTATGGCAAGCACTTTGTGCTGAATTACGCAGGGCAGCGCTATCTGGCGTGGGCCCAGGAAATCGACGCGCTGGAGGAAAGGATGCGGGCGGAAATGCGGGACCTGTCCGCCCATCAGCAGGGGAAAATCCGGGTCAGCGTCCAGTCCTTTGTCTCCGGCCTGTTTGTGGATCAGATACTGCCGCGTTTTTACGAAAAATATCCGGATATCTGTATCTCCCTTTCGGAGGACCGGGTGGAAAACCTGCTGGATAAGCTGAAACGGTTCCAGGTGGACGCGGTGATTACGGCCCGGCCGGTCCCGGCTTCGGCCCATCCGTACCAGGTGGTTCCCCTGTGCCAGAGCCAGGCGGTGCTGATTGTCCCGGAGCACTCGGAACTGCTGAAAAAGTGCGTAAAAAAAGAAGGGTTCCGCTATCCCTGGCTGGATCTGCGGGAATGCCAGGAGCAGCGGGTGATTACCCTTCATCCGGATCCGGAGGCCCATCAGCCTACGGAGGAGATTTTAAATTCCTTTCCGAAGCGGCCCCAGGTGGTAGCGGAATTCCGCACCCTCCGCACCGCGCTGGACGCGGTGGCCGGAGGGATAGGGATTCTGTTTGGAGCGGACGCCATGCTGGATACCAATTCCCGGGATGCCTCCAAGCTGCGTTTGGTTTCCTATGGGGAGGCGCCTCAGTACCGGGATATCTTTTTGATCTACCACAAGGACCTGTACCGCTCCGGACCGGTCCAGCATCTGTTTGACCTTTGCAGGCAGTGCTTTTAGCGGAACACGTACCGGTCCATCCGCTCAAAGGCTTCCTGGACCCGGCTCAGGGGCAGGGCCAGGTTGACGCGGATGGAGTAGGGGCCGTGGAACATCCGGCCGTCCTGCCAGGCTACGCCCACGTCCCAGCCGGCCTTTTCCAGCTCCTCGATGGTCTTGCCATGCTGCCGGCACCATTTTTCACAGTCCATAAACAGCATATAGGTGCCCTGGGGCTGGCTGACCTCCACGCCCTCCCAGTGCTCCCGGATAAAGCCGCAGGCATACGCCACGTTCTGGGTGATGGCCTGGCAGAGCTGGTCCACCCACTGATAGCCCTCCGGCTTGTAGGCCCCGATGAGGGCGTGCATGGACAGGACGTTCATGCTGTTGTAGTGGCACTTGCCGCTCTGGGCCCGCACCCGGTCCCGCAGGTAGGAGTTGTAGATAATATGGTAGCTGCCCACCAGGCCGGCCAGGTTGAAGGTTTTGCTGGGGGCGTAGAAGGCGATGGTCCGGTTCCGGGCGTCCTGGCTGACAGACTGGGTGGGAATGTGATGGTACCCTTCCAGGATGATATCCGACCAGATCTCATCGGAGATGACCACACAGTCGTTGGCCCGGTAGACCTCCATGGCTTTTTCGATCTCCCATCTCTCCCAGACCCGCCCGCAGGGGTTGTGGGGGCTGCAGAAAATGGCCATGTGGATTTTTCCTTCCTTCAGCTTCCGGTCCATGTCCTCAAAATCCATGCGCCACACGCCGTTTTCGTCCTTTTTCAGCGGGGAGTGGGTAATCCGGTAACCGGCGTTCTCCAGGGATTTGGTAAAACCGATATAGGTGGGGCTGTGGAGCAGCACCGAATCGCCAGGGGCGGCAAAGGACTGTACGGCCGCCACAACGCCGCCTAGCACGCCGTTTTCGTACCCAATATGCTCCGGGGCCAGGCCCTTTACGCCGTTGCGGGTTTCCTGCCAGCGGATAATGGACTGGAAGTATTCTTCGCTGGGGCTAAAATAGCCGAACAGCGGGTGCTGGGCCCGCCGGAGGATTTCCTCCCCGATGGTAGGGACCGTGGGAAAGTTCATGTCCGCAATCCACATGGGAATGGCGTCAAACCCTTCCTTGGGCGCATCGGGGGCGGAGCCGTCCCCGCGGCCAATGCCGTCCACGGCAATGGCGTCCTTCCCTCTCCGGTCGATGATGGAAGTAAAATCGTACTTCATGTGTCTTGTTCTCCTTTCGCGGCCCGGTCCCCTGCGGATCCGCCCGCAGGCAGGCTGGGGATTATTCCTTTTTCTGAGAGAATAAAATCTGCTCCGGTGTAATAGGCAGCTCCCGGTGCCATACGCCGGTGGCCCGGTAGATGGCGTGGGTCCGGGCCGGAGCCGGCGTGTTGATGACAATCTCCCCAATGGACTTGGCGCCAAAGGGGCCGGTAGGCTCGTAGCTGTGCTCAAACTCCACCCGCAGGTTCCCCATGTCCAGCCGGGTGGGGATTTTATACTGGAGGAAGGAGGAGCCAATGGGCCTTCCGTTGCGGTCGTAGCGCACATCCTCCATCAGGGTGTGGCCGATGCCCTGGACCAGGCCGCCCTCGGTCTGGATCCGGGCCAGGGCCGGGTTGATGGGGATGCCGCAGTCCACCACGGCCATATAGTCCAGCACCGTCACCTGGCCGGTTTCCTTGTCCAGCTCAATCTCCACCATGCCCACCATAAAGGGCGGCGGGGAGACGGGGGAGGAGTGGCTGACGGTGGCCTCCGCCGCCTGGTTGCTGAATACCTGGGTCTTGTAGCCGATTTCCGAAAGGGAGACGGTCTGGCCGGTATCCAGGCGGCGCACTTGCTTTCCTTCAAAGGCCACGTCCTGGGGCGTGCAGCCCAAAAGCTCCGCCCCGATGGAGCAGATCTTTTCCTTCAGCTCCCCGCAGGCTTTTTCCACCGCCTTGCCGGTGACGTAGGTGGTGGAGGAGGCGTAGGAGCCGGAGTCGTAGGGGGAGGTATCGGTATCCGCCCCAAACACGGCCACATCGTCCACGGAGCAGTCCAGGCATTCCGCGGCCATCTGGGCCAAAATCGTATCGCAGCCGGTGCCCATGTCCGCCGCGCCGATGATCAGGTTGTAGGTGCCGTCCTCGCTGAGCTTGACGGTGGCGGAGCCTACGTCTACCCGGGAAATGCAGGAGCCCTGCATGGCCATGGCCACCCCGGCGGCCCGCACCTTGCCGTTGCCCATGTCGCGGACCGGGTACTTTTCCTTCCAGTGGAACATCCGGCGGCAGTGCTCCATGCAGCGGTCCAGGGCGCAGGCGTTGGCCGGTTCGTTGTAGTAGGCCGGCATCCGCATGCCCTCCTTGACCATGTTCTGGTCCCGGATCACCGTAGGATCCATGCCCAGCTGCTCCGCCAGCTCGCTGACGGTAGTCTCCAGGGCGTAGATGCCCTGGGTGGCCCCGTAGCCCCGGTAAGCGCCGGCGGGCTGCAGGTTGGTGTAGACCACATCGTAGCGGAAGCGGTAGGCCTCCAGGTTCCCGGTGTACAGGGGGATGGACTTGTGGCCGGAAAGCCCCACCGTAGTGGGCCCGTGCTCCCCGTAGGCGCCGGTGTTGGAAAGGGTGTAAAGGTCTACGCAGCGGATGCGTCCGTCCCGGTTGGCTCCCAGCCGCACCCGGATTTCCATCTCATGCCGGGGGGAACCGGCAATCTGGGATTCCTCCCGGGTATAGATCAGCTTGGCCGGACGGCCGGTTTTCAGCGTCACAAAGGCCGGGTACACCTCGCAGACCGCCGTCTGCTTGGCCCCGAAGCCGCCGCCGATCCGGGGCTTTTCCACCCGGATGCGGCTCATGGGGATCCCTAAGGCCCGGGACAGGATCCGGCGGCAGTGGAAGACAATCTGAGTGGAGGAAATCACATGGAGGCGGCCGTAGCGGTCCAGCTCGGTGTAGGTGCGGAAGGTCTCCATCATGGTTTGGCTGAAGGCCTTGGTGTGGTAGGTCCGGTCCAGCACCACCTCACAGTCTGCCATCACCGCGTCCACATCCCCGTCCCCGTTGTCGTCGCTGGCCACCAGGTTGCGCCGGTTGTCCCCGCCCACCGGGCAGGGAGGGAACCAGTCCTCCTCCGGATGCACCAGGATGGGGTTGTCCTTGGAGGCCCGGAAGTCCAGCAGCGGCTCCCGGATTTCGTAGTCCACCCGGATCAGGCGCATGGCCCGCTGGGCGGCCTTTTCCGTCTCCGCGGCGATAATCGCCACTGCGTCCCCGGCAAAGCGCACGTGCCGGTCCAGGATCCGCCGGTCGTAGGGCGAGGGCTCCGGGTACGTCTGTCCCGCAATGGCAAAGCGGGTCTGGGGCACGTCCTTCCAGGTGTAGACGGCCGCCACGCCCGGCACCTTGCAGGCCGTCTCCGTGCGGATGTCCCGGATCCAGGCGTGGGGGTGGGGGGAGCGGAGGATTTTGACCACCAGCCCGTTGTCCGGCGTAAAATCGTCCATATACACCGGCTTTCCCAGCAGCAGCTGCATGGCGTCTTTTTTTCGGACCGATTGGTTGACCACCCGGTATTCCTTATGCTCCATGGTTTTCCCCTCCTTTCCGCCGGCTTTCCAGGTAATTCCGGATGCCCCGGAGCTGGCCCTCGTAGCCGGAGCAGCGGCACAGGTTTCCGGCCAGGAAGCCGCGGATCTGATCGTCCGTAGGCTCCGGGATCTCCCGCAGCAGGGCAAGGGTGTTCATGACAAAACCCGGGTTGCAGAAGCCGCACTGATCCGCCCCCTGGTCGGCGATAAAGCCTACAAAATCCGCCGCCTCCTCCTGGAGCCCTTCCAGGGTCTGGATGGCGTGGCCCGCCGCCCGGGCTGCCAGCAGGGAGCAGGAAAGAATGGGCTTGCCGTCCATCAGCACCGTGCACAGGCCGCAGTTGGAGGTATCGCAGCCCCGCTTGACGCTGAAGCAGCCGTGGGACCGGAGAAAGTCCAGGAGAAGCAAATCCGGCTCAATCTGGGCGGTCAAAGGTTTTCCGTTTAAAGTCAGCTGAATTTCCATCATACGTTCTGTCCTCCCGCTTCCAGGGCGCAGCGCCGGGTTAAGATCTCTGCCAGATGGCTCCGGTAAGCCGCGCTTCCCCGGAGGTTGGAGCCGGTGGGCGTCTGTCTGGCCACATAAGCGCCAAAGGCACGGGCGCTTTCCTCGGTGATCCCGTCCCGCAGGATGCCCGGCGCGTCCCGGATTACCAGGGCCCGCCCCGGGCGGGCGCCGATGACGGCCCGGGTCTCGCCCTCTATTTGAGAGAGGGCGCAGGTCAGCGCCGGCAGGTCGGTCCGCTGGACGCGCAGGGCCTGGTAGGCAAAGCGCCCTGGGGTCTTCCGGATGTGGATTCGGGTCAGGATGTCCGCGTCCGGCTTCCGGCGGGCAAATTCCTCCAGGGGAACCCGGCCGCCGTGATACAGCTCCACGGCGGTATCCAGGGACAGCAGGAAGGTCAGCACATCGGAGAAGCCAAAGCGGCCCCAGACGCTGCCCCCTACGGTGGCCATGTTCCGGAACTGGACTCCTACAATATCCTGAACCGCCCGGGCCGCCGCCCCGTGGGTGTAGGCGTTGAGCCCCGGGTGCCGCTCCAGCTGCCGCAGGGTCGCCATGGCGCCCAAAATAAAAGCGTCCTGGGTTTCCTCTATGGTATCCAGGCCCAGGCGGCACAGGTCTATGGCGGTCCCCACGCTTCCCCGGGAGAGCCGCAGCCACAGCATGCCGCCCAGGATCCGGGCGCTGCGTTTTTGGTTTAGCTGGTATGCCTGTTCCAGGCTTTCCGCCTGGACGTATTTTTGAATCTGGATCATAATTATCCTCCGTAGCCGGCTTCGCAGTCCGGCCGAATGGCCTTCCTGCTCATCCGCCTGGCCCGCCAAATGTCCAGACGGCTGTGCAAGCAAGCTTGCCCTTCCGTCTGGCCGCTTGGCGGGGCTTTCCCTGCTATTATACCAGTATGGGGGGTGTTTGAAAAGGAGAATAGGTGAATTTGCGGGAGATGGTTGACAGGCGGTGGATATGGCTCTATAAAGGAAAGAAGATAGGGCGGTTGGCGGATGGGCTCCCGGCGGCTGCGGCAAGGCGGCTGGGGCTGTGGAAGGAGAAAGAAGCGTGAAGAATATGGAAGGACGGCTGGGGGAACCGATGGTTTCCGCCGCTTCCCAGGGCTGCGTGGTGATGGCCTCCGGCCTGGGACGGCGGTTTGGCGGGAATAAGCTGCTGGCGCTGTTCCGGGGGAAGCCGCTGATCCAGTGGGCCCTGGACATCACCGAAGGCTTGTTTTCCCGGCGGGTGGTGGTGACCCGGAGCCGGGAGGTGGCGGAGCTGTGCCAACGTCAGGAAGTGCCGGTGGTTTTCCACAGCCTTCCCTTCCGCAGCGACACCGTGCGGCTGGGGCTGGAGGCCTTGGGGGAGCTGCCGGGCTGCCTGTTCTGCCCGGCGGACCAGCCGCTGCTGTCCCGGGAGACGGTGGAAGCCTTAGCCCTGCATGCGGCGCGGGAGCCGGAGTGGATTTGGCGGACCGCCTGGCAGGGGCAGGCGGGCGCGCCGGTCCTGTTCCCCCGCTGGGCGTTTCCGGAGCTGCGCTCCCTTCCGGAGGGAAAGGGCGGCGGCGCGGTGGCGGCCCGCTATCCGGAGCGGGTACGGCTGGTCCCGGTCTCCGGCCCCTGGGAGCTGGCGGACGTGGACCGGCCGGAGGACTTAAGACGTTTGGAGGAGTGGGGCCGGCCGGAGGCAGGGAGACAGCCGGAGGGTACGGCTACACCGGGAGATGTTCCTGGCTCCAGCCTTTGACAAAATCCATAAACCGCTCCGCGGCCAGGCTGGGAGCCGTGTCCGCGGCGTAGGCAATGCCAAGGGTCCGGGTATAGTGCTCGGTAAAGGGGCGGACGCAGACCTGGAACGGCGCGTGGTACAGCAGGAGGCGGGGCAGGATGGTAATGCCGAAGCCCTTCTCCACCATTTTCAGCGTGGCAAAATCTTCGTTTAACCGGTAGCGGATCACCGGGGTAATGCCGTTCTGCCGGAAAATTTCCCCTGTCTCATAGTCCAGCCCGTCCGCGGACAGAATAAAGTTTTGCTGCTGGATGTCCGAAAGGGAAACAGCCGGCTTGCGGGACAGCGGGTGATCCATGGGCGCCGCCAGCATCAGCTCATCCTCCCCCAGGGGGAGGAACGGCAGCCCGGGAACCGCGTACTGGGAGACAAAGATACAGTCCAGCTCTTTTCGGTTCAGCTTTTCTTTCAGTTCCTGAAATCCATTGACCGTCATTTCAAACCGTATACGAGGATACAGCCGGGAGAATTCCTCCAGGATGTCCGGAAGCCAGTGGTAGGAGATGCTTTGGATGGAGCCAATGCGGATATAGCCGGTTTCCAGGCTGGTAAGATTCCGGGCAATCTCCTCCATCCGGGCTTTTTCCCGGCAGATGGCCGTCAGGGCCTCCACAATCTCCTCGGTGTTGGGAAGCAGCTCCATCCCCAGGCGGGAGCGGCGGAAAAGGGGCATTCCCAGTTCATTCTCAAAGGACTTAATGGCCTGGCTGACAGCCGACTGGGTATAGTGCAGGTCCTGGGCGGTTTTGGAGATACTGCGGGTCTGGCAGACCCGCAAAAGAATTTCGTATTTTCCCATAATTGGCATTCCTCCGTAGGCCAGGCGTGCCGCCGGGGTTCCGGCAGCCGCTTGGCCTTACCCGCATTATACTACACTTTCCCTTTTCCGGAAAGGGCCGGGGCCCAGGTTTAGGCGGCAGGGAGGCTCCCATTAGTTTCTGTGAAGGATGTGTTCAGTAAGTTTCAATAGCCGCCTCCGGCGAAATCCGGTATGATAAAAGGAGAACCCAAACAGGAGGACGCGTATGAACAGAGAAAATCCATTTTGGAACGGGCCGGAGGCGGCCCACCGGCGTGTGATGATGAAGGCGGCAGGCTACGGGGACGCGGACATCAAAAGGAAGCCACATATCGGAGTCCCCAATTCTTTTATGGAGGGATCTCCGGGGACGGCCCACCTGCGGCAGCTGGCGGAGGCGGTAAAGCAAGGGATCTGGGCCGCCGGCGGGGTGCCGGTGGAGTTTGGGATCCCGGCCACCTGCGGCAACGTGGCGGCTGGCTCCGAGGAGATGAAATACGAGCAGGTGGCCCGGGACGTGGTGGCCATGTCCATTGAGGTGGTGACCCGGGTCCACCATTTTGACGGCCTCTGTATGCTGGCCACCTGCGACAACATTATCGCCGGCACTTACCTGGCGGCGGCCCGTCTGGACCTTCCGGCCATGGTGGTTACCGGCGGTTCCATGATGCCGGGGAACTACTGCGGAAAGCAGATGGTGGAGGCAGAACTGAATGTGGCCGTCATGGGCGGGGAAAAGGAGGAAGTGCTGGCGGAGATGGAAGAGTGCGTCTGCCCGTCCTTTGGCGCCTGCCCGTCCATGGGCACCGCCAATACCATGCAGATGCTGGGGGAGGTGCTGAACCTGGTGCTTCCCGGCACCGCCACCATCCCGGCGGCGGACAACAGCAAGCTGCGCAAGGCCCGGGAGGCAGGCATGTACATGGTGCGGCTGGTTCAAAGCGGCCGGAAGCCCTCCCAGCTGATTACCCGGGAGACCCTTCTGAACGGCGTCCTGTTTGACATGGCGGTGGCCGGTTCCACCAACGCGGTGCTGCACCTGCTGGCCATTGGCCGGGAGCTGGGGCTGTCCCTTAGCCTGGAGGATTTTGAAACATACAGCCGGGAAGTGTTCTGCCTGAACGGCGTGATCCCCAACGGCCCCTATACCGTGGTGGATTTCCACCGGGCCGGCGGGGTGCTGGCGGTTATGAAACAGCTGGAAAGCAAGCTGTTCCTGGATGTGCCCACCATCACCGGGGAAACCTGGGGAGAGCTGCTGCGCCGTGTGCCGGCGGTTTCCTCGGATGTGATCCGCGGCCTGGACAATCCCCGGTTCCAGATGCCGGGCCTGCAGGTACTGCGGGGGAACCTGTGCCCCAACGGGGCCATTGTCCGGCCCACCGGCGTTCCCAAGGAAATGCGGGTCTTTTCCGGGAAGGCCCGGGTTTTTGACAACGATTCTGCCTCCAAGGCGGCTCTGGACCGGGGGGAGATCCATCCGGGGGATGTGATTGTCATCCGCTACGAGGGCTGCAAAGGCGCGCCGGGGATGAAGGAGGAAATGCTGACCACCGACGCTTTGATCGGGCGCGGCCTGGACAAAAGCGTGGGCTTGGTGACGGACGCACGGTTTTCCGGCTTTAATTACGGCGCCATTGTAGGACACGTATCCCCGGAGGCGTACGACGGAGGCCCCATTGCCCTGGTGCGGGAGGGGGACCAGATTACCATGGATCTGGAAAAAGGGACCGTTACCCTGGAAGTACCGGAGGAAGAGCTGGAAGCCCGCCGCCGGGAGTGGGTCTGCCCGCCGCCCAAGGTTACCAAAGGCGTGCTGGCCCTGTACGCCGCCCTTTGCCGGCCGCCGGAAGAAGGCGGCGCTATGCAGCTTTGGTAGGGAGGCGCTTATGAATATAGGAAAAACCATTTTTGCCATTGATTCCCACACCATGGGAGAACCGCTGCGGCTGCTGGTAGGCGGGCTGCCCCATCTGCCGGGGAACACCATAGAGGAAAAACGGACGTATTGGATCCAGCATTACGATTTCCTGCGGACTGCGGTGATGCAGGAGCCCCGGGGCCACCGGGATATGTTCGGCGCGCTGCTGGTGCCGCCGTGCCGGCCGGAGGCCGACCTGGGCGTCATCTTTATGCACGGCAGCGGCTACCACAATATGTGCGGCCACGGCACCATCGCGGTTACCACCATTGCGGTGGAAAACGGCCTGGTGCCGGTGACGGAGCCGGAGACCCTGGTGCGTCTGGATACGCCGGCCGGGCTGGTTACCGCCCGGGTGCAGGTGGAAAAAGGCAGGGCTAAGGCAGTCTCGTTCCGGAATGTGCCGGCTTTTGTCTTTTGTCGGGACCGGGAGGTGGACGTGCCCCGGTGGGGCAGGCTGAAGATAGATATTGCCTTTGGCGGGAACTTTTTCGCCTTGGTAGACGGCAGCCAGCTGGGCCTGGACATTGGGCCGGAAAACGCGGCCCGGCTGACGGAGGCCGGGATGGACATCCTGCGGGCAGTGGGGGAACAGATCCCGGTGGAACATCCGGAGCTTCGCTATATGCATGAGGTAGCCGCCTGCGAGATTTACGGGCGAGCCAAGTCCCCGGAGGCGGACCTGCAGAACGTGGCAGTGTTTGACGGGCAGATCGACCGCTCTCCCTGCGGCACCGGCACCTCCGCCAAGGTGGCGCTGCTGTGCGCCCGGGGGGAACTGGCCCTGGGGCAGGATTTTGTGTATGAGAGCATTCTTCAGACCCGCTTTACGGCCCGGGCGGTGGAAAAAACCCAGGTGGGGCCTAGGGAAGCGGTGATCCCGGAGATTACGGGAAGCGCTTACATTACCGGCTTCAGCCAGCTTTTGATTGACCCAGAGGACCCGGTTAAATATGGCTTTGTCTTATCGTAAAGGAGGGAAAACCTATGCTGCTTTTGTCGGAAAAAGAAATCCGAAGCGTATTTTCCATGAGAGACGCCATGGAGGCGGTCAAGGAGGCCTTTGCCCTTTCGGTGCGAGGGGGCTGCCAGGCCCCCCTGCGCACCAACATCCAGGCGGCCGGGGTGGACGGCTGCTTCCTTTTTATGCCCGCCTACGCCCCGGAGCTGGAGACGGCAGCCCTGAAGAACATTAACATTTTCCCTGGGAATATAGAACGAGGGCTTCCCACCAGTACGGCCCAGGTGCTGCTGATGGACGGGAACACCGGGGTGGTGACCGCGGTGTTAGACGGGACCTGTGTCACGCAGCTGCGCACCGGGGCCGCCTCCGGGGCTGCTTTTGACTTGCTGGCCCGGCAGGACGCCAAGGAAGGGGCGCTGATCGGCACCGGCGGCCAGGCGGCGGCCCAGCTGGAGGCAATGCTGTGCGCCCGGCCGCTGCGGCAGGTGCGGGTGTACGATATGAACCAAGAGCGGGCCAGGCGGTTTGCGGCGGAACGGCAGGAAGCCTTGAAGGGGTACGGGGCGGAAATCCTGGCGGCGGCCTCCTCGGAGGAGGCGGTGGAAGGGGCGGATCTGATTGCCACTGTCACCCCCTCCTCCACGCCGGTTTTTGACGGCGCGCGGGTCAAGCCGGGAGCCGTGGTCAGCTGCGTAGGATCCTACCAGCCCCACATGCAGGAGATGGATCCGGTGATCCTGGAGCGGGCCGCCAAAATCTATTTTGACTCCCAGGAAGCGGTGCTGGCAGAGTCGGGGGATATTCAGATCCCGCTGGCAGAAGGCCGCATTACCCAGGACCGGTTTACCGGGGAACTGGGGCAGGTGGTCCTGGGGAACCTGCCGGGCCGGGAAGGGGAGGACGAGATTATCGTCTTTAAAACGGTGGGCATTGCGGCCCAGGACCTGGTTACCGCCAAACGGATCTACGACCGGGCGGTCCAGGCCGGCATAGGCCTTTCCTGGGGAGACCTGGGATAAACGATTGACAAGAAATCCTTGCGTCCCGCGGGTTTTTCCGATATACTGTCCTCTGTAACAATGCCGCAGCCCGGCGTTACGCAGGATAAAGAAAAGAGAGGCAACGGAAAAATGAGCAACGCAACCCAAACCAACGCCGAACTAAGGAAGTTCGATGGAAAGCCCTCCTGGGGGGCCGCGTTTCCCCAGGCCATGCAGCATGTGCTGGCCATGCTGATTGGGAATATTACCCCGCCTATGCTGATTGCCGGCACCTGCGGCCTAAGCCCGGAGGAAAAAATCCTTCTGACCCAGGCGGCTATGATCATCGGCGGCATCACCACCCTGCTGCAGCTGTTCCCGGTGTTCGGCTTCGGCATGAAGCTGCCAAACGTCATGGGCGTGGCATTTGCCTATATGCCGATCCTGACCATCATCGGCCAGCAGTACGGCATTGCGGCCATCTTTGGCTCCCAGCTGGTGGCTGGGTTCGCGTCCATTTTTATCGGCATGTTCATCGGGAAAATCCGCCGGTTCTTCCCGCCCATTGTCAGCGGGACGGTGGTGATGAGCATCGGCCTGTCCCTGTATAAAACGGCCATCGGCTACATTGGCGGCGGCACCGCGGCCCAGAACGCCGGAACCTTTGGCTCCGGCCGGTTCTGGCTTCTGGCCATCCTGACCCTGCTGGTGACCTTGGCCTGCAACTTTTTTGGGAAAGGGCTGTTGAAGGCTTCCGGTATGCTGATGGGCATTGTGGTTGGCTACGCGGCCGCCCTGCTGATGGGCAATGTGGTCAGCTTCGCGGATTTCCACGCCGCCTCCTGGTTCGCCCTGCCCCAGCCCTTCTACTTTGGCCTGGAATTCCATCCGGACGCCATTGTGATGATGATCCTGATGTACATGGTGCAGGCGGTGCAGACCATCGGTGACGTATCCTCCACCACCATCGGCGGCTTCGGCCGCCAGTGCACCGACCAGGAGCTGGGCGGCGCCATCAAGGGACAGGGAATCTGCGGCATGCTGGGCGCCTGCATCGGCGGCCTGCCTACGGACCCTTACAGCCAGAACGTGGGCCTGATCTGCACCACCAAGGTGGTGGCCCGCCGGGTGTTTACCCTGGTAGGGGTCATTATGCTGGCGGCGGGGATCTTCCCTAAGTTCAGCGGCCTGATGGCCACCATCCCCCAGCCGGTGCTGGGCGGGGCCACGGTTACCGTGTTCGCGGCCATCACCATGTCCGGCATCCAGCTGCTGAACGAGCAGCCTTTGAATTTCCGGAATCGGATGATTGTAGGCATTGCCCTGGCCCTGGGCCTGGGGATTGACGCGGCGCCGGACATCCTTCAGTTTGTGCCGCCGCTTCTGAAAAATATTTTCGGCAGCTCTCTGGTGGTATCTTTCCTGGTAGTGTTTTTCCTGAATATTGTGATTCCCAAGGACGATACGCCGGAGGAGGAATAAAAACTTAGGCCGCTGGCGTTTTCCCAGGGGCAGAGCATCGATTGGCAAGGAGGGACGAAGATGAGCAAGGTGACAAGAGACCGGTTTGCTTCCATGAACATCCAGTACCGGTATTACCCGCTGGCCCGTTTTTTGGACGATACGGTGCGGTATGGGTTCCAGAACGTGGAACTGTGGGGCGGCGCGCCCCACTTCTATTCGGAAGGGATGACCTACCGCCAGGTGGCCCAGACCCGCCGGGAAATCGAAAGCAGAGGCCTGCGGCTGATCTGCTATACGCCGGAGCAGTGCCTGTATCCCATTAACCTGGCTTCCGCCCATGAGGAGGAGCGGCGGCGGAGCCTGCGGTTCTTTGAGGATTCCATCCGGGCGGCGTCGGAACTGGGAACGGATCAAATGCTGGTGACCAGCGGCACCGGATATTACGATGGAAGCAATTACGCGGACGCCTGGAAGTACGCGGTGGAAAATCTGTCCCGGCTGGGCGAGATGGCGGCGGACTACCAGATTTTGCTGGCCCTGGAAGTGCTCCGCTTTGACGAGAGCAACCTGGTCTATAACCTGGAATCTTTAAAGCGGATGGTGGAGGAGATCCATATGGATTCGGTGCGGGCCAACGTGGATACCATTCCCATGGCGCTGAACGGGGAGACGCTGGAGCAGTACCTGCAGGCCTTTGGGAAGGATCTGATCCACGTCCACTTTATCGATGGGGCGCCTCGGGGGCATTTGGCCTGGGGGGACGGGGTCCTGGATCTGGACGCCTGCCTGCGGCAGCTGGAGGAAGGGGATTACAGCCGGTATCTGACGCTGGAGATCACCGACGGCCGGTATTATAGGGAACCTTGGAAATCCCTGGAGCAGTCTGCGGAGCAGCTGTTCCGCCGGGTGGTCCAGTAAAACAAAACAGGCGCTTCTATGGAAAAGGCTGCCGCGCGGAATCCGTGCGGCAGCCTTTTGGGGAAAGAGGGCTTAGTTGTCCCCTTCTTCTTTCTGGGCCGTGTAGACCTGGCGCTTCATAGCCATCTCGTCGCTTGCCAGGTACTCGTCGTAGGTGGTAATCTTGTCGATCAGCTTGCCGCCCACCAGCTCCATAATCCGGTTGGCCGTGGTCTGGACAATCTGGTGGTCCCGGGAGGAGAAGATCATCACGCCCGGGAACTTGATCATGCCGTTGTTCAGGGCGGTGATGGACTCCATGTCCAGGTGGTTGGTGGGCTCGTCAAAGAGCAGCACGTTGGCCCCGGAGATCATCATCTTGGAGAACATGCACCGGACCCGCTCGCCTCCGGAAAGCACGTTGATCTTTTTTACGCCGTCTTCGCCGGCAAACAGCATCCGCCCCAGGAAGCCCCGGACGTAGGTCACGTCCTTGACCGGGGAGTAGCCGGTAAGCCATTCGGTGATGGTCAGATCCTGCTGGAATTCCTGGGTGCTGTCCTTGGGGAAGTAGGCCCGGGAGGTGGTGACGCCCCACTTGTAGCTGCCCTCGTCCGGCTCCAGCTCGCCCATCAGGATCTGGAACAGGGTAGTTTTGGCCAGCTCGTCGGAGCCTACCAGGGCCACCTTGTCGTCGTGGCCCAGGATAAAGGACACGTCGTCCAGCACCTTCACCCCGTCCACCGTCTTGGACAGGTGGCTTACCTCCAGCACCTCGTTGCCGATGGCCCGGTCCGGGCGGAAGTCAATGTAGGGGTATTTGCGGCTGGAGGGACGGATCTCGTCCAGCTCGATTTTCTCCAGGGCCCGCTTCCGGGACGTGGCCTGCCGGGACTTGGAGGCGTTGGCGGAGAACCGCTGGATAAATTCCTGCAGCTCTTTGATCTTTTCTTCCTTCTTCTTGTTGGCTTCCTTCATCTGGCGGATCATCAGCTGGCTGGACTCGTACCAGAAGTCGTAGTTGCCGGCGTACAGCTGGATCTTGCCGTAGTCGATGTCCGCAATCTGGGTGCAGACCTTGTTCAGGAAGTACCGGTCATGGGAGACCACGATCACGGTGTTCTCAAAGTTGATGAGGAATTCCTCCAGCCAGGCGATGGCCGCCAGGTCCAGATGGTTGGTGGGCTCGTCCAACAGCAGGATGTCCGGGTTGCCAAACAGGGCCTGGGCCAGCAGGACCTTCACCCGCTCGCTTCCGGAAAGCTCCCGCATCAATTTGGAGTGCAGCTCCGGCTCAATCCCCAGTCCGTTTAAGAGGATGGCGGCGTCCGACTCCGCCTCCCAGCCGCTCATGGTGGCGAACTCCGCCTCCAGCTCGCTGGCCCGGATGCCGTCCTCGTCCGTAAAGTCCTCCTTGGCGTAGAGGGCTTCCTTTTCCTTCATAATCTCTACCAGCCGGGGGTTGCCCAGCATCACCACGTCCAGCACCACCTGGTCCTCGTACTGGAAATGGTCCTGCTTCAGGAAGGACAGCCGTTCCCCGGGGGTGATGATCACCTCGCCCTTGGTAGGCTCCAGCTCCCCGGTCAGGATCCGGAGGAAGGTAGATTCTCCGGCGCCGTTGGCGCCGATAAGGCCGTAGCAGTGGCCCGGCACAAATTTGACGTTCACATCCTCAAACAGCGCGGTTTTTCCAAAGCGCAGCGTCACGTTGCTTGCCTGAATCATAAAAATTGGGTTCCTTTCTGATAATATGGAAGAGGGCGGAACGGCAGGGCTGCTTTTCCGGCGCGCCCGGCCGGGGCCCGGTTTAAAAGTCCTCCGGGTACAGCCCCCGGGCTTTCATATCCCCAATGGCCTGCACCACCTGAGGCTTGTCCTCCTGGTAGGTGACCCCGTACCATTTGTCGCCGGTTTTCAGCACCTGCACCGTGGCCCGCCCTTCGGCCAGCAGCTGGTGCACCACTGTGGGGATATAGTATTCGCATTTCAGCGGGTTTTCCGGCAGGCTCTGGCGCAGAAACGCGGCAAACCGCTGTTCCGTCTCCTTCAAAAAGCCTCGGGAAAAGCCCCACATGTTCATGGACACCGGCGTGTCCCCCGGCAGCGGCGTCCAGCTTTTGCCTTCGTCCTCCGTGTAGGCCGGCGCCCCGTCCCGCCAGGCGATGCGGGTCCGCTCCACAATATCCTGGAGCCGCCCCTGGGCGTCCAGGGAGCACACGCCCCGGGACACGTATCCGTTTTCCGTCAAAGTATTTTCCAGCCGGTAGCCGCCCATGGCAAAGCGGTATTGGGTATCGTCCTCCGTCTCCGTCAGGAAGCGGTACAGATCCCGGAACGC
>CALWEC010000218.1 GCA_944376945.1 uncultured Lachnospiraceae bacterium
TAAACACCAGCTTGCCTGCGTAGGGATGGCGCTCCGGCACCTTCATCTTGCAGCAGTGCTCGTACACCTCCTGGATCTCCCGGATATTTTCCAGGTTCAGCTCCGGGTTGATGCCCTGGGAGAACATGTTGTAGGCGATGGTCAAAATATCCACGTTCCCGGTGCGCTCCCCGTTGC
This sequence comes from uncultured Lachnospiraceae bacterium, assembly GCA_944376945.1. GTDB lineage: Bacteria > Bacillota > Clostridia > Lachnospirales > Lachnospiraceae > Pseudolachnospira. The sequence goes on from CALWEC010000218.1 coordinate 178, forward strand.
CAAACAGGGTGCCCTCCACCCGGTCCGCCCCAGCCAGCAGGGCCAGCTCCGCCGCCGCCACGCCGGTGCCCCGGTCGTTGTGAGGGTGGACGCTGATCACAATGCTCTTCCGATCCTGGAAGTGGGTGCTCATCCATTCAATCTGATCCGCGTACACATTGGGAGTGTTCATCTCCACCGTGGACGGAAGGTTAAAGATAATGGGGTTCCGCTCCGTAGGCTGCCACACCTGCTGCACCGCGGTGCACACCTCCAGGGCATAGTCCAGTTCCGTGCCGGTAAAGCTTTCCGGGGAGTACTCCAGGATAATCTCCCCCGGGAAGTTTTTGGCCTTCTCCTTTACCAGCTTGGTCCCTTCCACCGCAATCTCCTTAATCTCCTCCTTGGACATGCCGAACACCACGTCCCGCTGGAGGGTGGAGGTGGAATTGTAAATGTGCACGATGGCCCGGGGAATCCCCTGGAGGGCCTCGAAGGTCCGGTTAATCAGATGCTCCCGGCACTGGGTCAGCACCTGCACCGTCACGTCGTCCGGGATCAGCTTCCGGTCCACCAGCTGCCGCAGGAAGTCGTACTCCAGCTGGGACGCGGAGGGGAAGCCCACCTCAATCTCCTTAAAGCCCAGCTTTACCAGCAGCCGGAACATTTCCACCTTCTCCGAAACCACCATCGGGTCGATCAACGCCTGGTTACCGTCCCGCAGGTCTACGCTGCACCACACCGGCGCTTTCTGGATCTCCCGGTCCGGCCATTTCCGCTCCGGGTAATGTACCACCGGCACCCGGCGGTATCTCTGATAATTCAACATAACGACTCCTTTCCCAACTGTTCTTCCAGTTTGTTTTCCATTAAATCCTTCAGTTCCTCAAAGGCCTGCCGCTCGTCCGGCCCTTCGCATACCAGCCGGACCTCATCCCCGCAGCGGACGCAGGCCCCTAGGACGCTGAGAACGCTTTTGGCGTTGACGGAATTCTGTCCTGTTTCCAGCTGGATCCGGCACTGGTACCGGGTGGCCTGCTTGCACAGGATCCCGGCCGGCCGCAGATGCAGCCCCATGGAAACGGTTACCTTTACTGTTCCTGCTACCATATCCCTATACAGCCGCCCTAGGGCGGCGTTCCCCCATTTCCTTTCCTATTCAGCCGTCTCCTCCGGTGCGGTTTCTTCCTGGGCGCTTTCCTCCCCGCCGCTGCCGGCTTCCTCTTCGGAACTGCTTTCCTCCTCCGGTTCCGTCAGCCTTACGCTGGCCATGGGCTCCGCCACCAGCTCAAAGGCTTCCGCGTCCGGCAGCTGGATTTCCACCGGCACCGCGTGGAACCCAGCCGAAAGCCCGGACAGGTCGATGGTACCGGACAGGCTTTCTTCCTTCAGATGGTCCAAATCCTCCGCCAGCCCCCGGACCCGCAGGGTAAAGGAGGTGGAGGCAAAGGAATACTCCAGCCCTTCTTCCAGCCCTTCCACGGTCAGCGCCGAAACCGGCACCGCCATCTGCAGCTCCTCCAGCGGCTCCACCCGCAGGGTCACCGTTACCTCCTCCGGCTCCCCTTCCACCAGCGTCACGCCGCTGGGCAGCAGGTCCGCCAGGGCAATGTGGAGCACTACGTCCTCCGAAGCGCCTGCCACGCTGGCCATCTGGTTAGAAATCTCCAGGGAGGTCTGCCCCAGCGCCGAGCGCAGGCCCGAAAGCCGCACCGTATCCGGCTCCACCGTGTAGCCGGTGTAGCGGTAGCCCTCCGCCACCTCATTCACGCCGCCTACGGAAACGGTAATGGGCGTCTCCCGCATACTGAGGATTTCCACCCGCACATCCGCGGTGGCGCTGCTGATGCTAAAATCTCCCTCCGCCAGGTTGACGGTGGACATAACCTCCCCGTACGCGTCCAGCAGCTGGATGCTGGGCTGGGCGGTTACCTCGTCCGAGGCGCCGCCTACGTCTACGTTGACCACCGCCTGCCGGATCCGCTCCGCGAAGCTTTGAGGGGCGGTAACGGTAATCTGGCTGGGCGTCACCTGGGTGTCCCCGATGGTGTAGCCCTCCGCCGGCTCCCCGATGGTGTTGACCGTCACACTCTGGGTTACGGTGATCAGATTTTCCACCTGGATCTCCAGGCTGGGCGTCACCACCACAAACTCGCTGACGTCCACGCTGCTGTTGCTGCAGGTGACGGTAATGGGCACCTGCCCCTCCTGGTAGATATCCGAAAAATCCGCCACCGCCCGGAAGTCGTTGCGGGTCAGGCTGCTGGTTACCTTCCGCCGTTCCGTAACCCGCACGGAAGTCCGGGGCGCGCCGGTTCCCACCACCGTATAGGTTTTCCCCTGCTCCCGGAAAACATCGTCGTTGACAATCTCCACCGGGATGTTGCTGATGGTCACGGTCCCCACCGGGTCGTCCACGTTGACAATCACAATCCAGACCACCACGGCAAACAGGACCGACACCAGCTTCAGAGGCCAGTTATTCGTGATCCACTTTTTCATGGCGTTTCCGTCCTTTCACCAAATCCCATATCCGCCGTGCCCGCTCTTCCTTCTTGTCCTGGATGGCCTCCAGCCGCTCCCGCAGCTGCTCCGCCGTCAGGTGCAGGAAAAGCTCCCCGCCCTGGGCCAGGGACACGTTGCCGGTTTCCTCCGACACCACAATGGTCACGCTGTCCGTGTTTTCGCTGATGCCCAGGGCCGCTCGGTGGCGGGTGCCCAGGTCCTTGCTGATGTTCAGGTTGCTGGAAAGGGGCAGGTAGCAGGTGGCGGACACCACCCGGTTGCCCTTTAGGATCACCGCCCCGTCGTGCAGGGGGGTGTTGTGCTCAAAAATATTGATCAAAAGCTGGCTGGTTACCACCGCGTCCACCTCGATGCCGGTGTTGATATACTCGGTCAGCGGGATCTCCCGGGCGATGACCATCAGCGCGCCGGTCCGGGCCTTGCCCAGGGAAAAGGACGCCCGCACCAGCTCCTCGATGGTTTTTTCATCGAACCCTTGGGCTTCGTCCTCCACCGGGGAGAAAAAGTTGATCAGCACGTTGTTCTTTCCCAGCTGCTCCAGGGCCCGGCGCAGCTCCGGCTGGAACACCACCACCACCGCCAGCACAATGACGCTTAAGGAATGCTGGGCGATAAACAGGATGGTATTCAGCTCCAGCAGGGCGGCCAGGCCGAAAAACGCCAGGATCACCAGCACGCCGCGCAGCAAAAACCAGGTCCGGGTATTTTTTACCCACACCAGCAGATGGTACAGTACAACCGCGATAATAAGGATTTCCAGAATGTCCGTAGGCCGGACCTTCAGCCACTGAAACTGCTCCAGGAAGCCTGTAAAATCTGTCATTTCCTATCTCCCAACTTTTCCGCCTGTCAATCTTTCTCTTGCCCGTTTTCTTCCTTCTCCATGGAATCCAGCATGTCCAGAGCCTCCCGGATATCGTCCCCCGCGTCCTCGTCCACCCGCGGGTTGATCTCCTGCACCTTAATGTCCGGCTGGGTCACGTTGATCTTGGGCACCGCTTTTACATAGTAAACGTATTCGTCGTCCTCGTACTGGATGTATTCCGTACGGCTGTAGTCCACCGCCAGCACCCAGAACAGGGCGATAAAGGCCAGGCAGATGGAAATCAGGCTGCCCACAAACAGGGACACGTAGGGAATGCTTACATTCAGCAGGAAGCCGCCGGCCAAAAACATCAGCAGGTTGGCGATGCCCCCTGCCGCCAGGGCGATATACGGCGCGTAGTCCGCGGACAGCTTCCGCACCCCGTACACCAGCAGCGTGGTCACGCAGAAGGAGACAATGGTCAGGTACATCAGCGGGTTGTCCCGCAGGCCTGCCAGCACCTGCACAAAGCGCTGGAGGGAATCGGTGTTCACCGCCGAGTCCGCCAGAAAGCCGGCGCTGCGCTGGATGCAGGTGGCAAAATAGTAGGCAAACACCCCAAAGCCCACCGGGATAAAGGAGGTGACGCCGCCGGTCAGGCCCACCGCCAGGGGGATCACATAGGGGATTTTCAGCAGGAAGGCCAGGGGCACCAGGGCGATGACCACGCTGAAGCCCGGCAGGAACAGGTAGTGTACCATGGCTGCCAGGAACATAAACACGCAGGCCAGCACCGTAGCCTCCCAGGACAGGGCCGACAGGTGCCCCACCAGGAACACCGCCGCCGCAAAGGTCATGGCCCCCCAGGGCAGCAGGCAGCAGATCAGCGGGACCAGGACCACAATCATCCATTTGGTCAAAAATTCCCGGTACCCGATGGTGCTGTTGATGGCCAGCAGCACGGCCAGCAGCACCAGGAACTTGACGACCGGCAGGATATACAGGTCGTACTGCTCGTAAAGCCCCTTCAGGCGCTGGCGGATTTCCAAAACTTTATCCATAGCTTATTCCTTTCGCTCTTTCTCCTCTTTCCGATAGAAGCGGTGCAGCTTTTTCAGGTTGGCCTGGTACACCCGCATCCGCTCCCGGGCCTGCCAGTACCGGGAGGTGTATACCAGCACGCTGAGGAATACCGTGACCAGCAGCACCAGCAGGTACAAGACCAGGAAGCCTTTGGCCATGGTGATCAGATCCGGAAGGGAGTATTGGGTCATCAGGGCGTCCAGCCGCCCCAGGGCCCACAGGGCCAGTACCAGCGCATACGAAAATGTGACGCCGATTACCGCTTTGATGGCCTGGAAGCTTACGTAGTCATCTCCGTAGAAGTTGACCGCCAAAAACGTATCCCGTTTTTGCTGCCGTTCTGCCAGCGCCGCCGCCGTCATCACTCTTACTTTTTCTTCATTTACCATCTTTGACTCCTATGCTGTCCGGCGCCTGTTACCGCCAAATGGCACTAGACTATCATAGTATAGCATAGTCTGCCGGAAATTTCGAGAGCCATTCTGGGAATATTTCGGAATTTTCCTTAAGATTTGATGACGGAAAGGGATTTTTTCCGCAGAATCTTTTCCATTGGGAAAAGCCCCCGGCAGTCTGTCGGCCGGAGGCTTTTTCTTTTCTGCTGCTTTTATGAAGGATAAAGCTTTTTTAGTCCAGCGCTTCCGCGGACGCCGCCCGCTCCAGCATGTAGTCGTGCCACACCGCTTTGTCCACAAAGCCGCTGAAATCCCGAGGATCTTCGGGGTTTACGCCGCTGAGCAGGTTGGTCTGGTTGTGGTGGCTGGTCAGGCAGATGTCCACATCCCACTGGGCCATCTCCCGGCAGTCGTCGATAAACCGCTGCTTCAGGCTCAGGGGATAGCCGTTCTCCTGCAAATAGGCGGTGGTCATAAAAGGAGCGGTGCCGGCCCCGCCGTGCATGGCGCAGTGGTAGGTCTTCCCGTCCTCATCTGTATCGTCGAAGAAGAAGGAGGTAGTGCCGGGGGTGTGGCCCGGGCACAGCCGGGTGCGGATGGTAAACCGGCCCAGGGTAATGGGCGTATCGTCCGCGTAGAAGGCGTCCGGCTCAAAATCCGGGGCATAGTGGAACAGCACCCGCTCCGGGTATTTCTTCTTGATCTCGTAGTCTTCTTTGGACATGTAGACCTTGGCTCCGGTCATCTCCTGCAGGGCCCGCAGGCCGCCGCAGTGATCCTGGTGGGCGTGGCTTAAAAGGATCCTCTTGATATCCTTGGGGTTGTAGCCGGCGTCCCGGATGGCCTCGGTGAGCAGGTACAGGGCCCGGATCTCAAAGGTGTCGATGAGGATCAGCCCGTCCCCGGTGTCCAGCAGGTAGCAGCTGACATAACTGTTGCCGCTGACATACCACACATGGGGGGCGATGCGGAACGGCGCCTGGGCAAAATCCCAGGGATGGTTGTCCACGTAATCGTAGGGATTCGCCTTCAGCTGGGTGGGAACCCGTTTAAAATCGCTCATACCAATCAAAACCTCCTTTTCTTCTGCCCCGCGCGCAATCCGGCCCGTTTAAAGGCTGGCGCTGCGGATGCTCCGCACAATCAGGTCCGTGGCCTCCCGCCAGTGCTCCGCGAAATGGGGGATAAATCCGTGGCGGGCGCCCAGGAAGCGCTTTACCGTCACCTCCACGCCTACCGCGGCCATCCGTTCCGCGTACTCCTCGTCCTCATAGCGGAAATTGCAGTCCTCCGCGGAGATGACCAGGGCCCGGGGCAGTTTTTTCAGCTGCTCATCTGTGGCATAGTTGGGGGAGCCGTAGGCGGACGCCATGGCTTCCTTGTCCTCGGCAAAATACAGCTGGGAGAAGGCCAGCTCCCGCTCCGGCGCGAACACCCGGTTGTAGCCGCCTTTTTTGTACAGAGGATGGATGAGGTTGTCCAAGGGCGGATAGCCCAGCACCTGGAGGCACAGCCGGAAGTCCCCGGTGTCCGCCGCCTTCAGGGCGATGCCGGCCACCAGCACGCCGCCGGCGCTGTAGCCGCCGGCCGAGATCCGGTTCACATCCCCGCCCCAGGCCTCACAGTGGGCGAAGGTGTACTGGGCCGCGTCGTAGCACTGGTCAAAAGCCACCGGCCAGGCCGCCACCGTGGAGGTGGTGTAGTCCAGGTCCACCACAATGCCGCCGATCTGATCCGCCACATAGCAGCTGAACATGGAATCGCAGTCCGCGTGGGGGCCGATAAAGCCGCCGCCGTGGATGTTGATGTGGATGGGGCAGTTTTCCGTCCGGTTCTTGGCCCGGTAAATGTACAGCTTGTAATCGTAGCCGTCCACCGTGCGGGTGAGGATTTCCTCCTCGCACAGCTTCAAATAGTCCTTGTACTCCTGGGGGTACTCCGGAGCCGGGGCGTTCTTGGGACGCAGGGACGTGCGCTCCAGTACATCCAGAATTTCTTTTCTTCTCTGTTCTGTCAAAGGCATCTCTTGGTTCCTCCTTGTATGGTTGGGTTAACGCATCTCGCAGACGATTCCTGAGAAACCAGCCGCGGCAGATAGCCGCGGCTGTCTCTTTACGCAGTCTGTTTTTACAGGCTGGCCTCGTTGATGGCCCGGATAATCAGGGCCTGGGCCTCCTGCCACTCGCCCGCCATGCGGATGGTAAATCCGTGGGGGCTTTCCATAAAGCACTTGATGGTCACTTCGTTGCCCATAGCCGCCATCCGCAGGGCGTACTGCTCGTTGTCCTTCTTAAACGGGCACTTTCCGGCGTTGATGACCAGGGCCGGCGGCAGATCCTTCAGCATGTCGTCGGTGGCAAAGGCCGGGCTGCAGAAGGGCAGCTGCAGGACGCGGTCGTCCCCATCGGCGTACAGCTTGGAGAAGGCGTTGGAGCGCTCATTGGCCCCCGGCAGCACCGCCTGGTAGTTGTCCAGGGCGGAGTAATCCAGCACCTGGAGGCACAGGGCAAAGTCCTTGGTCGCCGCCGCCCGCATGGCGATGGCCGCCGACAGGCAGCCGCCGGCGCTGTGGCCGCCGATGGAAATCCGCTTAGGATCCCCGCCCCAGGCTTCACACTGCTCAAACACCCACTGAACCACTGCGTAGCACTGCTCAAACGCGCAGGGGAAGGGATGCTCCCAGGAGGTGGCGTAGTCGATGTCCACCACAATGCCGCGGGTTTTGGCCGCCACATGGGCGCAGTACATGTCGTCATCGTGATCCTGAGGGTACACAAAGCCGCCGCCGTGCATGTTGACATGGATGGGGCAATGCTCCCTCTTGTCCTTGGCGGTGGAGATCACCAGCCGCACCGGAACCTCCAGGGGCAGAGTCATCTCCTTCTGCTCCACCTGGTCCAGAAAGGCGGTATACTCCTCCGGGATCACCCGTTCTCCGCCTCTGTGGCCGCTGGTGCGGTCGATTACTTCTCTGTAATGCTCAATATCCGCTTTTGTCAAAGCCATAACAAATCCCTCCTACAAATCAAACAAACCGATCAGCCGTAAACCGGGAAGAAGATATTGGCGCTGATAATCAGCGATACCATCATAAGAATAACATACGGGAAGGTAAATTTCAGCATCTTAATGGGGTTAAATCCGCCCACCGCATAGGCGATGGTAGCCGCGGCACACCCAGTCGGGAAGCTGATGGCCAGGCAGGAAGCCATGGACACCAGGGACACCACCGCACGGGGATCCATGCCGCCGGCTACCGCCGTGCTGGCCGCGATAGGGGTCAGGATGGCCACGGTGCCGTTGTTGGACATGAAGGTGGTCATTACCGTTGCCACTACCGTAAAGACGATGGTCACGGTCAGGCCGCTGGGGTTCTCGCCCAACAGGCTCAGCACCAGGTTGCCAATGTACTCGCCGGCGCCGGACTGGCTCAGAGCCGTGGAGAACACCAGCACGCCGGCTACCATCCACACCATGTCGCCGGTCAGGCCGGCAATGGCCTCCCGGTTGGTCATAACGCCGCTGAAGATGAAAACAATGATTACAACCGCCGGTACCAGGTACACATAGTTGCCCAGCTGCCCGGAAAGGAAGAAGCTGACCAGGGTGGCCAGGAAGCCCAGGTACACAATGATCTCATGGGTCTTGGACATGCTGGAGGTGCTTCCCTGCTTGGCCGCGGCGCCCAAATCCACCGCGTCCACCCGCAGCTCCTGCTTGGGCGTCAGCCGCCAGGCAAACAGGCAGTAGATGGTGCCGATGATGGAAGGCAGCAGGCCTACCTTCAGGAAATCAAATACACCCAGCATCAGGTTAGGATCATTATCCACCAGGCCGGCAAAGTAGGCGTTGGTGGTCAGGGGCAGGGCCGCGCCCATGCCGATGGGGAAACGGCCGAACCAGGTGCAGATCATGGTAGCGCACAGGAACAGCATCCGGGACTGGGAAATACCGCTCTTGTCGTCATCGTTCAAGGTCTGGACGAACAGCAGCATAATGGCCATAACGGCGGTCATGCCCATCAGCTGGGTCAGCAGGGTGGTAAAAGCGCAGATCAAAAGGATCAGCAGAATGCCGCCCTTTCCTTGGGCCTTCACCATCAGGCCGCGGATCCGCATGATCAGGCTGGTCCGCCCCAGCTGTCCAGCGATGACCATCATGGTGGCAATCAAAATGGTGGTGGTGTTGGCGAAGCCGGAAAACGCGGTGGCTACATCAATCACCCCGGTCAAAGCCAGCACAACAATGCAGGTCATGGCGGTCAGGCCATAGGACCATTTCTGAAGTACGAAGGAAACGATCATAAACACCATTACCAATAGGGTAATGACCAGGTTCATGTTTTCCAAAATAGTGCCTCCTCTCTCAAGAGCCAAAAACATTCCTCAGGTTGCAAAGAGCCGGCAAAATGTCTGCTTCCTCTCCTGCGCTGCCCGGGGGCCCTTCCGGGCGGGGAAATTTACGCTTCTATTTTCCCCGCCGCAGGGTATTGACAGCATTCTGCCCATTTCTGCCCCCCATTGTATCCAAGGAAGCAGGAGACAGCAATCTACAAAAAGTTGGAGGACACATAGAAAAACCTTATAGCTTACCTGGTTTCCTTATAGATCGATTCTATTTCCTTATACGTTTTTCCTATCCGAGCCGGCCGCGCGGCGGCTGCGTTTCTTCCTAGCGGTCCGCCGCGGCACAGGTCTGCGGCTGCGTTTCTTCCTATATTAATATAACGGTTACAGGCTGGTCTCGCAGACGGCCCGGATCGTCCGCGCGTGTCCACGCCATGGGAAGCTCCCCCTTTCCGCCATCAGCCATAAACCGGGAAGAACAGGTTGGCGCTGATGACCAGCGATACCATCATAATCAGAAGGTACGGCACGGTAAACTTTAGCAGTTTTATCGGGTTAAAGCCGCAGACGCCGTAGGCGATGGTGGCCGCCGCGCAGCCGGTAGGGAAGCCGATGGCCAGGCAGGAGGCGATGTTCACCAGGGATACCACCGCCCGGGGGTCCATGCCGCCGGCCACCGCCGTGCTGGCCGCAATGGGGCAGAGGATCGCCACGCAGGCGTTGTTGGACAGGAAGGTGGTCATCACCGTCGCCACCAGGGTAAAGACGATGGTCACCAGCAGGCCGCTGGGGTTCTCACCCAGAATGTTCAGCACCAGGTTGCCAATAAACTCTCCGGCGCCAGACTGGTTCAGGGCGGTGGAGAATACCAGGATACCGGCGATCATCCAAACCATGTCGCTGGTCAGTCCGGCAATGGCCTCCCGGCTGCTCATCACGCCGGAGAAGATAAAGACGATAATAACAACGGCCGGAATCAGATAGATATAGCTTCCCAGCTGGTTGGAGAAGAAAAAGCTGATCAAGGTAAAAAAGAAGCCCAGGTACACGATAATCTCGT
>CALWEC010000219.1 GCA_944376945.1 uncultured Lachnospiraceae bacterium
CCGTACCTGATTATCGGTTACGATATTCTGATCAAGGCGGCCAAAGGCATCTGGAACCGGCAGGTTTTTGACGAAAGCTTCCTGATGGCGGTGGCCACCATCGGCGCCATCGCCCTGGCCCTGTATGAGCGAAGCGGGGATTACACGGAGGCCATTGCCGTGATGCTGTTCTACCAAGTGGGCGAGTGGTTCCAGAGCTACGCCGTGGGGAAAAGCCGCCGGAATATCAGCCAGCTGATGGACATCCGACCGGACTATGCCAATGTGGAACAGGACGGGCGGCTGGAGCAGGTGGATCCGGACCAGGTGGAGATTGGCACGGTGATCGTAGTGCAGCCAGGGGAGAAGGTTCCCATAGACGGCACGGTGGTGGAGGGAGCCTCCAGCCTGAACACCAGCGCCTTGACCGGGGAAAGCTTGCCGCGGGATGTGCAGGCCGGGGACGAGATTATCAGCGGCTGTATCAATATGACCGGCCTGCTAAAGATCCAGACCACCAAGGAATTTGGGGAGTCCACGGTGTCCAAAATCCTGGATTTGGTGGAGAACGCCAGCTCCCGGAAGTCCAAGTCCGAGGCCTTTATCTCCAAATTTGCCCGGGTGTATACCCCGGCGGTATGCGCCGCCGCCCTGGCCCTGGCCATCCTGCCGCCTTTGGTACGGATGCTGGCCTTGGGGCTTCCGGCGGGCTGGGGGGATTGGATTTACCGGGCCCTGACCTTCCTGGTCATCAGCTGCCCCTGCGCCTTGGTGATCAGCATCCCCTTGAGCTTTTTCGCGGGCATCGGCGGCGCCAGCAACGCGGGCGTGCTGGTGAAGGGTTCCAATTACCTGGAAACCTTGTCCCAGGTCCGGGTGGTCCTGTTCGATAAAACCGGTACCCTGACCCAGGGGGTTTTTGAGGTAAACGGCATCCACCACAGCAAGTGGGAGGACCGGAAACTGCTGGAGTACGCGGCCCTGGCGGAAAGCGCCTCCTCCCATCCCATCAGCAAAAGCCTGCAGCGGGCCTATGGGCAGGAACCGGACCGGAGCCGGGTGACGGACATCCAGGAATGGAGCGGCCAGGGCGTGACGGCCCGGGTGGACGGGACGCTGGTGGCGGCGGGCAACGACAAGCTGATGGAGCGCCTGGGGATCCCCTATATTCCCTGCCACCATGCCGGAACCATCATCCACATGGCCATAGACGGCCAATACGCCGGGCATATTTTGATTTCGGATCGGGTAAAGCCCCACTCCCAGGAGGCTGTTGCCGCCTTGAAGCAGGCGGGGATCCAAAAGACGGTTATGCTCACCGGCGACAGCCAGTCGGCAGCGGAGCAGGTAGCCCAGGAGCTGGGCGTGGACCAGGTGTACAGCCAGCTGCTGCCGGCGGATAAGGTGGCCAAGGTGGAAGAGGAAATGGAGAGGAAGCCGGAGAAGGCCAAGCTGGCCTTTGTGGGGGACGGCATCAACGACGCGCCGGTGCTCCGCCGGGCGGACATTGGCATTGCCATGGGAGCCATGGGTTCCGACGCGGCCATCGAGGCGGCGGACGTGGTGCTGATGGACGACGACCCTATGAAGATTGCCAAGGCCATCCGGATTTCCCGGAAGTGTCTGAGGATCGTGTACCAGAACATTGTCTTTGCCATTGGGGTCAAGCTGATCTGCCTGGCCTTGGGGGCCTTGGGGATTGCCAACATGTGGCTGGCCATCTTCGCGGATGTCGGCGTGATGATTCTGGCGGTGCTCAACGCCATCCGGGCGCTGTTTGTGAAAATCCTGTAGGAGAGGGTGCAGGCCCTGAAGGCCCCTAGTCCTCTCCCAGATGGCCGTGATGCCCCGGCTCTTCCCCATGGTGCCGGCCGGTGGTTTCATGGGAACCCTGTGTTTCAACGGAATCTTGCGTGTCATGGGAATCCTGTGTTTCGCCGGATCCGCCGGAGGCGTCTTCCGGATCCGCCGGTGTTTCCCCGGCGTCCTCCGGCGCGCTTTCCGAATATGCCTGGATCCGTTCCCGGATCTCCGCCATAGAAAGATGCCGGACATCCTCCGGCGTGATGGACGGATCCAGCTCCCGCAGGGTCAGATAGGCCTGATATTTGCCAAAAGAAAGGCCCTCCGAGTGGGCTTCCTCCATGTGTTCGGAATTCCCCGCCTGGCAGTGGACGTTTTCCTGCCCGGCGGTGCATGCCTCCACGTGCTGCAGGATCCGGCTGCTTTGCTTTCCGCTGTATCCGGCCACGGTGAAGCTCAGATCCTGGCCTTCGGCTTGGAGGGCGGCCAGCTCCGGATCCTCCAGGATCTGTTCCAGCGCATCCTCATAATTCCAGAACCGTACGTCCAGGGCGCCGGCAAGGGCCTGCCCCTCCGGGTTGTAGCCTTTTACGGAGACCACCCGGTCAAAACGGTTGATCCCCATTTCCAGGGACGGGTTGATATCAATGCTGATAAACGCCGTAGGCGTCAGGTATAGGTAAGAGCCTCCCAGCAGGAGAAGCAGAAAGCAGGCGGCGCAGGCTGCCAGCCGCCGGACCCTCCGGGAAAGGGCGCTTTCCCCGGGGGCAGGCTCTGTCTTAGAGGAGGGGCTGTCCGGAAAAGAGATCACTGCCTCCGAAACGCTTGGCTCCGCGTACAGCTTCCGGCGCAGGGCTTCCTGAGTATGCTGTATCAGCTCCGGCTCCGCGTGGATCGATCCCAGCGCGGCTTTTATGGGGCCGTGCAGATCCTGCGCGCCGCGGCAGTCCGGTGCACTGCGCGTATCCTGCGCCCTTCGGCAGTTGGGTAGATTACGCATGTTCCGTCCCTCCTTCCAGTTCCTTTTTCAGCAGCTTTCTGGCCCGGTTCAGCAGGGTGTAGACGGTGTTGGTGTTTTTGTGCAGGATGGTCCCGATCTCTGCCGCCGAGTATCCTTCATAGTAATGCAGATAAACGGCATCCTTGTAGCGCGGCGGCAGGGACAGGACGGCTTCCAGCACCTCCCGGGATTCCTCGGGAAGTTCCGGTGCCTGCTCCGTCAGCAGGTCCAGCGGAACTGTCCGGCTGCGGAAAACGTTTTTCAGCAGGTCCTTGCAGGCGTTGGCGGTGACGCGGAGGATCCAGGCCTTTTCGTGTTCCTGGGTTTCAAAAGACACGGAAGAAAGGGCATACTTCAGAAACACGGTCTGAAATATGTCCTCCGTATCCGCGTGATTTTTTAAATGGACCAGGCAGATGCGCCGGACCATATCCCCGTACTGTTTTATGGCGCGGCAAGTTTCCTCTTCGCTCCGCATTCCTTCCTCACGTCCTTATGTCCTGTTTTTCAGCGGCAGCCGTGATGTCCCTCCGCGTGATGCCCGCGGTATCCGCCGTAATGGCTGCCGGTATAGCAGCCGTTCCGGCAGCTGGTTCCATCCTGCCGGTGGTCGCAGGTCCCGTCTCCATCGGCGTCTGTGTAGCAGTGGCTGCCCTCCTCACAGTAGGAACAGAAAGGGTTCCCGGCTGGCGCGGTGGTTTCCGGAACGGAAGCCGCTGCTGCGGCGGGCTCCGCCGCAGGCGCGTCCTGGCTGGCGGCCAGGGCTGCCGTGCTTCCTGCCGCCGCCACAACAGCGGCCAACAGGCCAATCCACCATTTTTTCATCTTCATCTTATATCCCTCCCGGTATTTATGGGCTTTCCCAAGGAAGAAGAAGTTTTCTTTCCTTGGATCCTTCAATAGGAATACGAACCGGGAGGGGCTTTCGATTCACGGCTGTGCACAACATCCCCCCTGAAAGCTCTTACATGCCCAGGCGAGGGCTCCACGAAGATAGCGAACCCATGGCAGCGCCGCGACCCTTGAGACGGGTCGACGACGGCA
>CALWEC010000220.1 GCA_944376945.1 uncultured Lachnospiraceae bacterium
CGAACCCTGCGCCGGCCGGCAGCTCCAGCACCTTTCCCGACCGGGAATCGTTGGTGATCTTGACAAAAATATGCCCTTCGTTGTCCGAGTAAAAATAGTCGCTGTCAATGACGCCCACCGTGTTGTCCATCTGCAGCCGGTATTTAAAACCTAGGCCGCTGCGGGGAAAGACCAGCAGCACCCAGCCCTCCTCCATCTCCACCCGGATCCCGGTGGGCACCTTAACCGTTTCCCCCGGCTGAAGCCGCAGGGGGCAGGGCGTATAAAAATCATAGCCTGCCGACCCTCGGGTGGCCCGCAGGGGAAGCCGGACGGCCTCGTAGGCCGCGGCCCCGTCCTGGCCGAAGGTGTCCTGCCAGTCCGCCAAAAACCGCTCCCGGCTTACTTTGTGGAATTTTCCAATCCTCTTCATGTTTTTCCTCCTGTCAAAAAACGCGGGCAGCCAGCTTCCGGCAGCTTGCTGTCCGCGGCAAAAGTTTCTCACGCAAAAAGGGGCGTGCTGAAATAGCGCTCCGCCGTATCCGGCAGCACCGTCACCACCGTTTTTCCCGGCCCCAGCTTTTTTGCCAGCCGAAGGGCCGCCGCCACGTTGGTCCCGCTGGAGATCCCGCACATGAGCCCTTCCCGGCGGGCCAGGTCCCGGGCGGTCCGGATGGCTTCCTCATCGGAGACAATACAAACCTGGCTGTAAATTTCCCGGTCCAGGTTGTCGGGGATCAGCCCGTCCCCAATCCCCATCTGCAGATGGGTCCCTACATGGCCTCCTGCCAGGATGGCCGCGTTTTCCGGCTCCACCGCCCAGATCTCCACCTGAGGATTGGCCCCCCGCAGCACCTGGCCTACGCCGGTAAGGGTGCCGCCGGTGCCGATGCCGGAGCAGAAACCATCCACCGGCCCGTCCACCGCCTCCAGGATTTCCCGGGCCGTATGCTGCCGGTGGGCCTCCGGATTGGCCGGATTGGAAAACTGCTGGGGTACAAACACATGGGGATCCGCCTCCGCCATCTCCTGGGCCATCCGTACGCAGGCGTCCATACAGGCCCCAATGTCCCCCTCGTCGTGCACCAGCCGGACTTCCGCCCCGTAATGGCGCATCAAAAGCCTCCGCTCTTCGCTGACCGAATCCGGCATAATCAAAATGGTCCGGTACCCGCGCACCGCTCCCATCAGCGCCAGGCCGATTCCCTGGTTGCCGCTGGTGGGCTCCACAATCACCGTGTCCGGGGTAATTTTCCCTTCCCGCTCTCCTGCCTCGATCATATGGAACGCGGTGCGGGTCTTAATGGATCCGCCTACGTTCAGGCCTTCATACTTTACCAGCACCCGGGCCGCATCCGGCCCGCCCATCCTTTGCAGCTCCACCAGCGGCGTATGGCCGATGGCTTCCAATATATTGTGATAAATCATCGGGTCTCCCTAAAATGCATTTTCGTTTTAATATATCACAAAAACAGGCTTCCTGCTATTGTTTTTCCGGACTTTCCTGCTCAAAACGCCGCAGATGGCGCTCCACCTCCCCGATGGGAAGCCCCATCACCGTATAGAAATCCCCGTGGATCCGTTTGACCAGCAGGGCGCCCTTCCCCTGGATCCCATAGCCGCCGGCCTTGTCCATGGGCTCGCCGGTGGCCACATAATCCTGGATTTCTTCCTCCGTCAGGCTGTAAAACTCCACCTTGGTCACAGTGGTAAAATGCTCCCGCCGCGCCGCCGAAAGAATGGCTACGCCGGTATACACCATATGGGTGTTCCCGGAAAGCCGCCGCAGCATTTCCACCGCCTCCGGGGGCGTAGACGGCTTCCCCAGGATCTGCCCGTCCAGCTCCACCAGGGTGTCCGCCCCGATCACAATGTCGTCCGGATGCGAGGCCAGCACCGCCTCCGCCTTTTTAACCGCCAGCAGCTCCGGGACGTCCTGCGGCTCCGTTCCCTCTGGAACCCCTTCCTCCGCCTCCGAAGGAATACACCGATACGCCCGTCCCGTCAGATCCAAAAGCTCTTTTCTGCGCGGGGACCCCGATGCCAAAATCAACATGCCCATCCCTCCCAACCTTTTTTCTTTCCTAGGCCGCGCCCTACCGGAGGAGGGCCGCGATCCGCTTCTTTTTGCCTGCTGTGTAGGGAGGATACCGCAGAGGGATATCCACCCGGGAAGATACGCAGGCCACCCCTTTCTGGTGGCTGAACGTATCAAAGCTGTATTTTCCGTGATAATGGCCCATCCCGCTTCCGCCCACGCCGCCAAAAGGCAGCCAGGGGGAGGTCAAGTGGAGCACCGTATCGTTTACGCATCCGCCGCCAAAGGAAATGCGGCGCAGGATCCGCCTCCGGACCGCCGGATCCTCCGTAAACAGGTACAAGGCCAAGGGCTTTTCCCGCCGCCGGAGGATGGCTTCCGCCTCCGCCAGCGTCCGGAAGCTTAGGACCGGAAGCACCGGCCCAAAGATTTCTTCCTGCATCAAAGGGGAATCCTCCCCCGCCCGCACCACCGTAGGGGCAATCTGCAGCGTCTCCTCCCGGCACTGGCCGCCAGTCAAGATATCCGCGCCCTCCAACAGCCCCCGCACCCGCTCCCAGTGCTTCCGGTTGACCATCCTGGGATAGTCCGGGTTATCCAGCGGCTTTTCCCCGTAAAAACGGCGGATCCAATCCAGCAGGTATCCGCAGAATTCCTCCCGCACCGCTTCCTCCACCAGCACGTAGTCCGGCGCCACACAGGTCTGGCCGCAGTTTAAAAACTTGCCGAACACAATCCGCTTGGCGGCCAGCCGCAGCCGGGCGCTCCGATCCACCAGACAGGGGCTTTTCCCGCCCAGCTCCAGGGTCACCGGCGTCAGGTGGGCCGAGGCCTTCTCCATCACCAGCCGGCCCACCCGGCTGCCTCCGGTAAAGAAAATATAGTCGAATTCCTGCTCCAAAAGCTCCCGGTTGGCCTCCCGGCCTCCGGGGACCACCGTCAGGTACCCAGGCGGGGCCGCCTCCGCCACCAGCTTTTCCAGCACCTGGGATACCGCCGGCGCGTAGGCCGATGGCTTCAGCACCACGCAGTTTCCCGCCGCCACCGCGCCGGCCAAAGGCTGGAGGCTAAGAAGAAGCGGATAGTTCCAGGGCGCCATCACCAGCACCACGCCGTAGGGCTCCGGCCGCAGCTCCCCGTAGGAGGGAAACTGGGCCAGGGAACCGGGCACCCGGCGGGGCCGGGACCAGCGTGCCAGGCCCCGGCGCATCCGCCGCAGCTCTGCCAGCACCCCATAGATTTCCGTCATATACGCTTCCGTCTCCGATTTTCCCAGGTCTTCATAAAGGGCCCGGCAGATTTCCTCCTGCCGCCGCCGCACAGCCGCCTCCAGACGCATCAGCACCGCCTGGCGCGCCGGCAGGGATAAGGTTTTCCCGGTACGGAAAAAACGCCTTTGCTTTTGGACGGTGTCCGCAATTCCGGCCATTCCCACCTCCCCTTTCTTTTCCGCTGGATGATTTACTTATTCTTTCCCTGTTGGATTCCCTTGATTCGATGTCCTCAGATTTGCAAGAACTTTTCAGTTTGCCCTATTTTATCACATAACTTTTCCCTTTTCAAGAAAAATCCGCGAAAGAGAGGCGAAGGAAACGGCACAGGGTCAGGAAACCCGCTTTTCCAGCAGGCCGATAAGCCGGTAAAGGCCGGCGGAGCAGGCGCACAGAATGACGATGGACAGGATCACGTAGTCCATCTTAAAGACCTGGGAGCCGTAGATAATCAGGTAGCCCAGTCCGGCCCGGGCCGCCAGGAATTCCCCAATGATCACGCCCACCAGGCAGAGGCCGATGTTTACCTTCATGGTGCTGACCAGCAGGGGGATGGAGTGGGGGATCATCACCTTAGCCATAATGTCCCGGCTCCCTCCGCCCAGGGAGCGGATCAGCTTGATTTTGTCCTCGTCCACCTCCCGGAAGCCGGTTAAAAGGGTGAGGGTGGAGCCAAACACCGCCAGGGAAACCGCCGCCACAATGATGGTCCGCACATTCCCGCCCAGCCACACAATCAAAACCGGCGCCAAGGCCGACTTGGGCAGGCTGTTAAGCATCACCAGGTACGGCTCCAGGATCTCCGCGGCCAGCCGGCACCGCCAAAACAGCAGGGCCAGAAGCAGGCTAAGGGCCGTCACCAGCCCAAAGCTGACCAGGGTCTCCCCCAAGGTAATGCCCGTATGAAGAAAAATACTGCCGTCCCGGGCCATACTCCCAAAGGAAACCGCCAGCCGGCTGGGGCTGCTGAAAATAAAATCGTTGAGCCAGCCCAGCCGCGCCGTCCCCTCCCAAAGCGCCAAAAACAGGAGGAAAATCCACCACCGGCCCAGGCGGACCAAGCGCCGGTGCCGGGCGGCCCGGCGCAGAAAAGCCTGCTGTGCCTCCGATATTTTACCCATCCTCCCGCACCTCCTTCCAAATCCGCTGAAAATACCCGGAAAACTCCGGCGCGTTCCGCCGCTCCAGGGGGGAAAGCCGGCGGCCTCCCTCCTCCGCGGAGAAGGACACCGGCACCACGGCCTTGACCTGGGCCGGGCGTTTGGAAAGGACCAGCACCCGGCTTCCCAGGCTGATGGCCTCCGCCAGGTCGTGGGTGACCAGCAGCGCGGTTTTCCCCTCCTTCCGCAGGATCGTGCCGATATCGTCCCCTACCTCCAGCCGGGTTTGATAATCCAGCGCGGAGAAGGGTTCATCCAGCAGCAAGAGATCCGGCTCCAAAGCCAGGGTGCGGATCAGCGCCGCCCGCTGCCGCCTGCCGCCGGACAGCTCCGAAGGCCGGGCGTCCGCGAACCCGGAAAGCCCATAGGTTTCCAGCATCCGTCTCACCCGCGCCTCCGCCTCCGGCGTCAGCTGGCGGGCCATTTCCAGCCCCAGCACCGCGTTCCGGTACACGCTCCGCCACTCCAGCAGATGATCTTTTTGCAGCATATAGCCCACCTGGGCCCCTTGAATCAAAATCTCCCCCCGCTCCGGCCGAAGCAGGCCGCAGATCAGGGAGAGCAGCGTAGACTTTCCGCAGCCGGACGGTCCTACCAGGGAGACAAACTCTCCCGGCTGGACCGAAAAACTAATATCCCGCAAGGCTTCCGTCTCGCCGGCCAGGGTATGGTAAGCGTATCCCACCCGGCGCAGTTCCAACACGGGTTCCATAGCCATCCTCCTTATCACAGGTATATTCCATTTTATGCGGGGCCTGGAGGGAAGTCACGGAAAAAAACGGTTGACAAACCTGACAGAATCATGTAAGATGAATGACGTGGCGAAACAGCCGTTTCGCCTGTGCTTCCTTGGCTCAGCTGGTAGAGCGACGCATTCGTAATGCGTAGGTCGCCGGTTCGAATCCGGCAGGGAGCTGAAAAAGCCTGGAACCGCGGAAAACCGTTGGTTCCAGGCTTTTTTTCTAAGTTTTTTAGGAAATCAACATGGCGTCGCCAAAGCTGAAAAACCGGTACCTTTCCCGCACCGCTTCCTGGTAAGCCGCCAGGATGTGCTCCCGGCCGGCCAGGGCGGACACCAGCATTACCAAGGTGGATTTGGGCAGGTGAAAATTGGTAATCAGGGCATCTACCATTTTAAACCGGTATCCTGGATAGATAAAAATATCCGTCCAGCCGCTGCCGGCGTGAAGGATCCCGTCTTCCGTGGAGGCGGACTCCAAGGTACGGCAGCTGGTGGTCCCTACGGCAATAATCCGTCCCCCCTGGCGGCGGGCCCGGTTGATGGTTTCCGCCGTCTCCTCATCCACCAGATAGAATTCCGAGTGCATGTGGTGTTCCTCCACATTTTCCACCTTCACCGGCCGGAAGGTGCCTAAGCCTACGTGGAGGGTAATCTCCGCCACCTCCACCCCCATCTGCCGGATCTGCCCCAGCAGCTCCTGGGTAAAGTGAAGCCCTGCCGTAGGGGCCGCCGCGGAGCCATCGTATTTGGCGTACACGGTCTGATAGCGGTTTTTGTCTTCCAGGTGATGCTTAATATAAGGAGGCAGGGGCATCTGGCCCAGCTGGTCCAGGATTTCCTCAAAAATCCCCTGGTAGGAAAAGCGGATCCGCCGGTTTCCCTCCTCCAGCACCTCCTCCACCGTCCCTTTCAGCAGCCCGTCCCCAAAGGACAGCACCGTGCCGGGCCTGGCTTTCTTCCCAGGCTTGACCAGGGTCTCCCAGGTATCCCCGTCCAGGCGCCGGAGCAGCAGCACCTCCACCGCTCCTCCGGTTTCCTCCCGGGTCCCCAGCAGCCGGGCCGGGATCACCTTGGTATTGTTGACCACCAGGCAGTCCCCAGGCCGCAGCTCCCGCACAATCTCCCGGAATACGCTGTGCCGGATTTCCCCGGTTTTTTTATCCAGAAGCATCAGCCGGGAAGCGGAACGGTCCGCAATAGGATCCTGGGCGATCAGCTCCTCCGGCAGCTCATAGTCAAACTCTTCTACCTGCATCTTAGTTCTAACCTTCTTTTATTCCGCCGCCGGCTCCTGGCTGGTCAACAGATCCGAACGGATATACCGGGGCGTTCCATCCCCTTCCGGCAGGTAGACCCGGCTCCAGGTATCGCTCTGGCCAATGACATGGATGCGAGTTCCCGCTTCCACCAGGTCAAACTCATCCCCCTCCGTGGTAGGGGCCGTCCTGGCCCGCACATCGTCTGTGGCATACATAATGGTATCGGTATTCCGGAACACCATGCCGGTGGTGGATTCGGTGTAGGTATCCTCACCGCCCTCCGCCGGGGCCGCCGTGGTCTCTGCCGCGCTCTCCGTAGGCGCTGCCGTCTCCGCCGCGCTCTCTGTAGGCGCCGCCGTCTCCGCTGCGCTTTCCGTAGGCGCCGCCGTCTCCGCCGCACTCTCCGTAGGCGCCGCCGTCTCTCCGGCACTCGCCGTGGTGCCCTCTCCCGCCGGCTGGGTGCCATCCGGGTTTACCAGCGCGTTCAGGGCCGCATCGGAGGCCAGGGCCTGGTTGTAGCGGGCCTCCACGTCCGCCTCCAGGTTCTGGATGGTCTCATCCGCCGAAATGGTCAGCATATAATCGTACACCCGCTCGTCGAAGGCCTCTACCGTCATCAGGCGCAGGGCCCCCGCCGAATCCGTTACCACATAGGCCGGCGTCATGCCCGGGGCCAGGGTTTCGATGCCCCGGAATTTGGCGTCGTAAACAATGTACACCGCATACTCGCCTTCCGCCTCCCCCGGCGCCGTATAGCAGACCAGGTTTTGGTAATCTTCAATATAGCTGTTCATCTGGTTGACCGTCTCCTGGTCCAGCAGGGCGGAAGCGTCCAACACGTTCTGCAGCGCCGTCATGTCCGCCGCCTTCAGGGCCGTGTAATACTGGTTCACCAGCTGCGTCACCGCCTCGTTCCCGTTTTCCGTCCACGGGGAAACCGCCGCCTCAGTGGAAGCCGGGGTGCTTTCCGCGCTGCTTTCTCCCTGTGATTCCTTGCCGCCCATGAACTTCAGGGCCACCACCACGGCGGCGATGACCAGCAGGCAGATGACAATCAGGATCAGATAGCTTTTGCGCCCAGAGAAGGGGCCGCCGCCTTTGCCGCCCCGGGAAACGCCGCGGCTTTCCGGCCGGACCGGCTCTTCCTCCTCATCCTCCGGATCCTCCGCAAAGGGATCCTGAATCACCTTTTCGATTTTGCGGACCGGCCGGCCCGAAGCCTGCACTGTCTCCCGAGGCGGTTCTTCCTCTTCCTCCGGCTCCCCGTCCAGGCGGATATCCACAAAATCGTCCTCCTGGCCGTCGTCCCAAATGTTCTCAAACTCATCGTCTATCTTCAACGACTCAAAATCTTCCTCTTCCTTATCAAATGGCTTTGACATTCCATCCGTCCTTCCTATATGTAATAGTTTTGTAATAACCTTGTAATACGGCATGTACCATTTTAGCAAAGCCCTTTTCACTTGTCAACCGTCCCC
>CALWEC010000221.1 GCA_944376945.1 uncultured Lachnospiraceae bacterium
TGCTATCCGCGATTCGGTCGAGGCCTTTGCCCAGGGAATTGCCCCGTCCCAGATTATCTTCTCCCCCGGCGGCTTTTCCGCCGGAGACGAGCCGGACGGTTCGGCCAAGTTCTTTGCCACAGCCTTCCGGAATGCCAAGATCAAAGAGGCGGTGGAGAAGCTGCTCCAGGAGCGGGATGGCCTGGCCCTGGGCATCTGCAACGGTTTCCAGGCTTTGATCAAGCTGGGATTGGTGCCCCACGGGAAGATTGTGCCCCAGGAGGCCAACGCCCCTACCCTGACCTTCAACGCCATTGGCCGGCATATCTCCCGGATGAACTATTTGAAGGTGATCAGCAACCGTTCGCCTTGGCTGGCCGGAGCGGAGCTGGGCGGGGTTTACTGCAACCCGGCTTCCCACGGGGAGGGCCGCTTTGTGGCGGATCCGGAGTGGATGCGGAAGCTGTTTGAAAACGGCCAGGTGGCCACCCAGTACTGCAGCCCCTCCGGGGAGGTGACCATGGATTCCCAGTGGAACTCCAACGGCTCCTATCTGGCGGTGGAAGGCATTACCAGCCCGGACGGCCGGGTTCTGGGCAAGATGCTCCACTGCGAGCGCAGCGGCCGGTCGGTGGCGGTGAATATCTATGGCGAGCAGGATATGAAGCTGTTTGCCTCCGGCGTCCGGTATTTCCGGTAAGCGGGGAACGGGCCGCCGCCATGGGCATTCCGCCTGTGGCGGCGGCAGGAGGAAGATTATAAACGGTTTGCCCCGGAAGGGGCGGGCAGAGAGGATTGTTATGAAGGGGAAATTTAAGGTGATTGCCGTTCTGGCGGTTTTGCTGGCTGCGGCGGTGTACTACTATTTTGCGCTGCCGGCGGTGAACATCCATGCCGCCGGGTTCTGGTGGTTCCTGATCCTGGTGGTGGCGGCGGCCACCCTGGCCTACGGCTGGAAGCGGATCAAGCGCACCGGCGACCTGCGGCATCCGCTGGACTTCAGCGATCTGCGGAACGATCTGGGGGTGAAAATCGGCGTGGGGGCCATCCTGGCGGTGGTGGCGGTGTTCCTGATTGGGACCATCCTGTCCTCCCCCATCGTCAACGCTTCCAAATACCAGCAGCTGATGACGGTGGAGACCCGGGAGTTTACCGAGGACATCCAGCAGGTTTCCTTTGACCAGATCCCGCTTTTGGACAAGGATTCGGCGGAGCTTCTGGGCGACCGGGTTATGGGAAGCCTGGTGGATCTGACCTCCCAGTTTGTGGTCAGCGACATGTATTCCCAGATCAACTACCAGGGAAAGCCGGTGCGGGTAACGCCTTTGGCTTACGCGGATCTAATCAAGTGGTTCACCAACGTGGGGGACGGCATCCCTGGCTATATCAAGATTGATATGACCACCCAGGAGGCGGAGCTGGTGCGGCTGGAGGAGGGGATGAAGTACACCCCCTACGACCATTTCCAGCGGAACCTGCAGCGGCACCTGCGGTTCCAGTATCCCACCTATATCTTTGACAGCTACAACTTTGAGATCAACGAGGACGGGGTTCCCTACTGGGTCTGCGGCGTAAAGAAGTTTAACATCGGCCTGTTCGGCGGCGAAACCATCGGCCGGGTGGTGCTGTGCAACGCCATCACCGGCGAGTGTGAGGACTATGCCATTGAGGACGCTCCCACCTGGATCGACCGGGCCTATTCGGCGGACATGCTGATTGAGTTGTACGACTACTACGGCACCCTGAAGCACGGCTTTATCAACAGCATCCTGGGCCAGCGGGACTGCCTGCACACCACCAACGGCTACAATTACCTGGCCCTGGGGGACGACGTATGGGTTTACACCGGCGTCACCTCCATCACCAGCGACCAGTCCAACGTGGGCTTTGTGCTGATGAACCAGCGGACCATGGAAACCCGGTACTACCAGGTGGAAGGGGCCATTGAGGATTCGGCCATGTCCTCGGCGGAGGGCCAGGTGCAGCATCTGGGTTATGTGGCCACCTTCCCGCTGCTGCTGAATATTTCCAACGAGCCCACCTATTTTATCTCCCTGAAGGATGAGGCGGGCCTGGTCAAAATGTACGCCATGGTCAGCGTCCAGCGGTATCAGCTGGTGGCCACCGGCAACACGGTCAGCGAGTGCGAGGCCAACTACGTGGACCTGCTGCGGGCCAACGGCATCCAGAACGGCGGCGGCGCGTCGGGCCAGACGGTGACCGGCCGGATTGAAAAGCTGTTCCAGGCGGTGGAGGAAGGAAATTCCCACTGCTACCTGCTGCTGGAGGGCTCGGATATTATCTACGATGTGTCCGTGGCGGACACCCTGGCCATTGTGCGGTACGAGGTGGGGGACACCATCACTCTGGAGTACCTGGAGGGCGACCCGGCGTACACGGTGCTGGGGATTGAGGAATAGAGAAAAAACGGAATCGGGAAAGGCGCTGCCCCCAGGCGGCGTCTGCGGGAAGCCGGCAGAGAATGGACAGATATCCATTCTTCGCCGGCTTTTTTTGTACGTCTGACAACAGTTTCAAGCTGTTATATACACAAAATAATAGTGTTGGAAAAGCATTTCCAGACAGTATATGCTTATACCATCAGAGAAATGGGAGGATGTTATGAAAAAGGAGACTATCTGGAATAAAGATTTTATCCTGCTGCTGGCGGCCAACGCCTTTGTATTTGTCAGTATGCACATGCTGTCTACCACCATCGCCAACTATTCCATGACCCTAAGCGGCACGGAGATGATGGCGGGCCTTATCGCCGGGGCGTTCAGCATTACTTCCATTGTGGTACGGCCCATCTGCGGGAATCTGATAGACCGGAAGAAAAAGAAAAGCCTGTA
>CALWEC010000222.1 GCA_944376945.1 uncultured Lachnospiraceae bacterium
CGCGCCATCGGGGAGCTGGAGGAATCCCTGGGCTTCCCTCTGTTTTTCCGGTCCCGCCGGGGCATGGCCCCCACCCCCCAGGGGAAACGGTTTCTGGGGGAGGCGGAGGCGCTGCTGGAGCAGCTTTCCCGGGTCGCCCGGGAGTGCCGCCAGGCCAACGCCCTGTCCCTGCGGATTTCCTGCGTCCCCTCCTCTCTGTTTGTCAACTGCGCCCTGGAGCTGGCCCGCCGCCACCCGTCCTGGGCCATTTCCTGCGAAGAACACGATTCCTGCACGGAGCTGTTGGATCAGGTGGCCCACGGGGCCTCCCTGGCCGCCTTCCTTACCTTTGGCGCCTCCATGAAGAAGGACCTGCTTTCCTACCTGGCCCGGCGGAACCTTTCCTACCATCCCTTGGCCCAAAGCCCTGCCTACGGCGTCCTCCGCCAATCCAGCAATTTGTATCATCCGGAGACCAATCCCCCTTCCATTTGCTATGAAGACGCTTTGCTGCTGCTGAGCACCACCTATTTTGAGCCCATCGGGATCTACTTTCAGCCGGAGAAATCCAGCCTGCCGGCCGCCAAGGGCGTCTGCCACGGGGTGGGGCGGGCCGGCAACCTGGACATGCTGGCGTCCATCGACCCGCTGGTGATGATTTCCTGCCACGTCCACTCCAAAATCCTGGCCCGGAACGGGCTGGCCGCCGTGCCTCTCCAGCCGGAAGCCATGGCCTACGAGTACGGCTGCGTCACCAAGGCCGGCGCCCCTTTACCGGCGGAATCCCAGGGGATCCTGGCGGAGCTGGAGGAGATCATCCGCCAGGAGGTAGACGCTCCCTCCTACTTCCCGTAATCCCTGCATCCATTCTGGTGAAAATCCAACAATTTGCGCATTGATTAAAGCAGAAAAGAATGTTATATTATAAACAATCTATTTTTCCAGATAAGGGCAAAGAAAACGTGAAAAACCCAAAATATTTTTCTCACTTTTGGGAAATTTAGGTTATAATATCCCTATGTCCGGCTGGAAATACAGAATCACCGGAGAAAGGAGGATCCAATTTGGCTGCGGAAATGATTGAAACCATCCGCCAGGCGGAAACCCAGGCCGGGGAAATCCAGCAGTCCGCCCGGCAACAGGCGGAGCAGATCCTGCGGGACGCCCGGGAGGAAGCCAGCTCCCTAAAGGAAGCCGCCCACCGGGAGGCCCAGGAGCAGGCCCGGCAGGCCCTGGAGGAGGCAGAGGAACGCTGCCGCCAGATGCTGCAGGAGGCCAAAGCCCAGGAAGAGGCAGAATGCCAAGCCCTGGAGCAGGCGGCGGCCGGCAAGCGCCAAGAGGCTGTACAAGCCGTCCTTTCAGAGCTGTTAAGAGAGGGGGAATCGTAACTTGGCCGTTGTAACCATGAAAAAAGCGCTGATCTGCGGGATGAAAAAGGATCGCCAGGCGGTCTTGGATTTCCTGCAGCGTCAGGGCGTCCTGGAAATCCACCCTGCCGTAGAGGACGACGGGGTTTTCCAAAAAACAGAGACGCTGCCCCAAAAGACGGAAGGGGAGCGGGCGGCGGCGCTGGCCCGCCAGGCTTTGGACGTGCTGAACCAATACGCGCCGGAGCAGAAAGGGCTTCTCTCCGCCTTTGAGGGCCGGCAGATCCTGTCGGTGGACCGGTACCAGGAAATGCGGGATCAATGCCCCCAGACCCAGGAAGTGGTCCAGAAGCTTCTGGACCTGTCCAAGGAAATCGGGGAAAAGCGGGGAAGCCTGCCCCGGCTGGAGCAGCAGCGGGAGGAACTGGTTCCCTGGAGCAGCTTTGACCTGCCTCTGGATTTTTCCGGCACCCAGGAAACCCAGGCGTTTATCGGATCCTTTCCGGAGGCGCTGACCGTCCAGGGCCTTATGGAGGCGCTGGCGGAAAAGACGGAGGCTCCGGTAGAGGCGGAGCTGGTCAGCTCCTCCCAAATGCAGTCCTGTTTCTTCCTCTTATGCGGCCGGAAAGACGGCCCGGCGGTGGAGAGCGCCTTAAAGGAGCTGGGCTTCCAGCGGGCCCCCGCCTCCTCCGCAACCCCAGCCCGGCGGACCCGGGAGCTGGAGGAGGAAACCCAGCGGATCCAGGAGGAAATCCGCCAGACGGAGCAGGCCATCCGGGATCTGGCCTCCTGGCGGGAGCCTTTAAAATTCCTGATGGACTATTACCAAATGCAGGCGGAGGAATCCCAGGCCCTGGGAACCCTCGCCCAATCCCAAAATGTTTTCCTACTCTCCGGCTACGTGCCGGCCAGCCAGGCGGAAGCCCTGGGGAACGCCTTAAACCAGCGGTTTCAGGTGTGCGCGGAGTTTTCCGACCCGGATCCGGAGGAGGACGTGCCGGTGCTGCTGCACAACAATAAGTTTGCGGAGCCGGTGGAGGGGATTGTGGAGGGCTACAGCCTGCCGGGGAAGGGGGAGCCGGACCCTACGTCGGTCACCGCCCCTTTCTACTACATCCTCTTTGGGCTGATGCTCTCCGACGCGGCCTACGGCCTGATCCTGGTGGCTGCCTGCGCCTACGCCATGAAAAAATGCCCCCGGATGGAGGCCGGCATGAAGCGCACCCTGCGGATGTTCCTTTACTGCGGCATCTCCACCATTTTCTGGGGGCTTATGTTTGGAAGCTTCTTTGGAGATGCGGTGAACGTCATCGCCACCACCTTTTTCAACCGGCCGGACATCCGGCTGGCGCCTCTGTGGTTTGAGCCGGTAAGCCTGCCCATGAAGATGCTGGTATTCTCCTTTGCCCTGGGCATTGTCCATCTGTTTACCGGGCTGGCGGTCAAGCTGTACTCCCTGTTAAAGTCCGGGGACGTGGCGGACAGCGTGTACGATGTCGTCTTCTGGTATATGCTGGCCGGCGGCTGTATCGTGTACATCCTGACCATGCCCATGATGACCGGCATGCTGGAGCTTTCCTTTACGCTTCCCTCCGCGGTAGGCGTGGGGGCCGCCATTGTCGCCGCCATCGGGCTGGTGGGAATCATCCTGACCAGCGGGCGGGAATCCCGCAGCTGGGGCAAACGGCTGCTGAAGGGGATCTACGGAGCCTACGGGATCACTTCCTATTTAAGTGACATCCTCTCCTACTCCCGGCTGCTGGCCCTAGGGCTGGCCACCAGCGTCATCTCCACGGTGTTCAACCAGCTGGGAAGCATGCTGGGCAACTCCATCCCCGGCGCCATTTTGTTTGTGCTGGTATTCCTCATTGGGCACACCCTGAACCTGGCCATCAACGCCATGGGCGCCTATGTGCATACCAACCGTCTGCAGTACGTAGAGTTCTTTGGAAAATTTTATGACGGCGGCGGAAGAAAATTCCAGCCCTTTGCCGTCCACACCAAATATTACAATGTGAAGGAGGATCTTCAATCATGATCATTTTGGAAAACCTGGGCGTAGCATTGGCATTGTTAGGCGCGGTACTGGCGGCTCTGTGGGCAGGAATCGGCTCTTCCATCGGCGTTGGCATTGCCGGTGAGGCGGCGGCCGGCGTGGTAACGGAAGACCCGGCGCAGTTCAGCAAGGTGCTGCTGCTGCAGCTGCTGCCCGGTACCCAGGGCATTTACGGCCTGCTGATCGGCTTTGTCACCCTGACCCAGATCGGCGTAATGGGCGGCAGCGCGGATATCTCCGTGATCAAGGGCGCCCTGTACCTGGCCGCCTGCCTGCCCATGGCTTTTGTAGGATACAAATCCGCTATCAGCCAGGGAAAAGCCTCTGTGGCTTCCATCGGCCTGGTAGCCAAGCGTCCGGATCAGTTTGGTAAAGCCATGATCTTCCCCGCCATGGTAGAGACCTACGCCATCCTGGCCCTGCTGATCTCCATCCTGGCCATCTTTGGTATCGGCGGGCTGGCCATTTGATCCGCAGAAGGGAGACGGTAGAATGGCAGGATTAGACAAAATCATCGGCCAAATCCGGCAGGACGCGGAGGAAGCCTCTGCCAAGACCCTTACAGAGGCCCGCGCCCAGGCGGAAGGCATTCTGCAGGAAGCCCGGGAAGCCGCCCAGCGGGAGCGGGAGCAGTCCAAACGGCGGACGGACGCGGCCGTCCGGGACACCCTGGAACGGGGGCAGTCGGCGGCGGACCTGCAGAAACGCCGGGGGATCCTGGCCGCCAAGCAGCGGCTGGTCCGGAATGTGCTGGATCAGGCCCTGGCAGATATGAAGCAGATGGAGGAAGGCCCTTACTTTGAAGCCTTGCTCCGCCTGGCGGTCCGCTCCGCCATGCCTGGGAAAGGGACCCTCTATCTTTCGGAGGCAGACCGGAAGCGTCTGCCGGCCGGCTGGGAGGAGCGGCTGAACCAGGCGCTGGCCGGCAAGGGCGCGGCGCTGAAGCTTTCCCCGGAATCCCGGGAGATGGACGGCGGCTTTCTTCTTTCCTACGGCGGCATTGAGGAAAATTGTTCCTTTGACGACCTGTTTGAATCCGCCGGAGAGTCGCTTCAGGATACTGTAACCAAGATTCTGTTCCCGTAAGGGACCAAGCAGGAGGGACCGGCAAATGGCAGAAAACCAATATTTATACGCGGTTGCCCGAATCCGGTGCCGGGAACAGCGTCTTTTAAACGCCTCTTTCCTGGAGCAGCTGGTCACCGCTCCCAGCGCGGAAGCGTGCCTGCGGATGCTGCGGGAGAAGGGCTGGGACGGCGGCGCGCCGGAAGATTCCGACGCCATGCTGGCCGAAGAGCAGAAAAGAACCTGGGACCTGATCCGGGAGCTGGTAAAGGACATGTCCATTTTGGACGTGTTCCTGTACGCCAACGACTATCACAACCTAAAAGCAGCCATCAAAGAGTGCAAAAGCCAAAACGCCTTTGCCCATATCTATCTGAACCAAGGGACCATCCCGGCGGAGCAGATCCGCCAGGCGGTGCAGGAAAACCGCCTGGACAGCCTGCCTAAGGGAATGCGGGAGGCGGCGGAGGAAGCCCGGAAGGCGCTGCTGCACACCGGGGACGGCCAGCTGTGCGACATCATTCTGGACCGGGCCGCCCTGGAGGCCGTCCGGCAGGCCGGGGAGGAGTCCGGCAACGAATTTTTAAAGCTGTACGGAGAGCTGACCGTAGCGGCCGCGGACATTAAAATCGCCGTCCGGGCCGCCCGCACAGGAAAGAACAAGGCTTTCCTGGAAAATGCCCTGATGGAATGCGAAACGCTGAACCTGGGAGCCCTGACCCGGGCCGCCCTGGACTCGGAGGAGGCGGTGGCCTCCTACCTGGAGCGCAGCGACTATAAGGACTGGGCCCCGGAGCTGCGGAAGTCCCCTTCCGCCTTTGAGCGCTGGTGCGACAATCTCCTGATCCGCCGCATCCGCCCCCAGCTGCGGAACCCCTTTGGCATTGGCCCTCTGGCCGCCTATATCCTGGCCCGGGACAGCGAGATTAAATCCGTCCGGATCATCCTGGCGGCCAAGCGCAACGGGCTGCCGGAGGATGCGATCCGAGAAAGGGTAAGGGAAACGTATGTATAAGATTGCAGTAATGGGAGACCAGGACAGTATCTACGGCTTTGCCGCCCTGGGCCTGGAGCCGTTTTCCATCACCGACACCCGGGAGGCCGGGCGGAAGCTGCGGGAGCTGGCGGAAGGCGGATACGCGGTGATCTATATCACCGAGGCGCTGGCCGCCGGCCTGGAGCCGGAGATCGAGCGCTACGCGGAGGCCGGCCTGCCCGCCATCATCCTGATCCCCGGCGCCTCCGGCAATACCGGCCGGGGTATGCAGGCGGTTAAGAAATCGGTGGAACAGGCGGTTGGTTCGGATATTATCTTTAACGGTCAATAGGAGGTTAGCATGAGCAAGGGCGTAATCAAAAAAGTAGCCGGCCCGCTGGTAATCGCCTCCGGCATGCGCGACGCCAATATGTACGACGTGGTGCGTGTCAGCGAGCAGCGGCTGATCGGCGAGATCATAGAGATGCACGGGGACCAGGCGTCCATCCAGGTCTACGAGGAAACCTCCGGCCTGGGGCCCGGGGCTCCGGTGGAATCCACCGGCGTGCCCATGAGCGTGGAGCTGGGGCCCGGCCTCATCGGAAGCATTTACGACGGCATCCAGCGCCCGCTGGACGCCATTATGGAAGCCACCGGCACCAACCTGCTGGAGCGGGGCGTGGAGGTGCCCTCCCTGAACCGGGAGAAAACCTGGACCTTTGAACCGGCGGCGGCCGCCGGGGAGGCGGTGTCCGGCGGCGATATCCTGGGCTATGTCCAGGAAACGGAGGTAGTGCGCCAGAGCATCCTGGTGCCTCCGGATCTGTCCGGCACCCTGACGTCCATTTCCGCCGGGGACTACACGGTCACCGACACGGTGGCGGTGATCACCGACGCCAAGGGCGCGGAGCATCCTGTCACCCTGATGCAGAAGTGGCCGGTGCGCCGGGGCCGCCCTTATCAGCGGAAGCTGTCCCCGGATATGCCTCTGGTCACCGGGCAGCGGGTCATCGACGCCCTCTTTCCCATCGCCAAGGGCGGTGTGGCCGCCGTACCCGGCCCCTTTGGTTCCGGCAAGACGGTGGTGCAGCACCAGCTGGCCAAGTGGGCGGACGCGGACATTGTAGTGTACATTGGCTGCGGCGAGCGGGGCAACGAGATGACGGACGTGCTGAACGAATTTCCGGAGCTGAAGGATCCCCGCACCGGCAAGTCCCTGATGGAGCGGACGGTGCTGATCGCCAACACCTCGGATATGCCGGTGGCGGCCCGTGAGGCCTCCATCTACACCGGCATCACCATTGCGGAGTATTTCCGGGACATGGGCTTTTCCGTGGCCCTGATGGCCGATTCCACCTCCCGGTGGGCCGAGGCCCTGCGGGAAATGTCCGGCCGTCTGGAGGAAATGCCCGGCGAGGAAGGCTACCCTGCCTACCTGGGCTCCCGTCTGGCCCAGTTTTACGAGCGGGCGGGCCGGGTCATCTCCCTGGGCAAGGACAACCGGGAGGGGGCCCTGTCCGTTATCGGCGCGGTTTCCCCCGCCGGCGGCGACATCTCCGAGCCGGTGACCCAGGCCACCCTGCGGATTGTCAAGGTGTTCTGGAGCCTAGATTCGGATCTGGCCTATAAGCGCCACTTCCCGGCCGTCAACTGGCTGACCAGCTACTCCCTGTATGTGGACAATATGGAAAAATGGTTCAACGCCCATGTGGCGGAGGACTGGACCGGCCTGCGCAATCAGCTGATGCGGCTGCTGCAGGAGGAGTCGGAGCTGAACGAAATCGTACAGCTGGTGGGCATGGACGCCCTGTCCGCCCCGGACCGGCTGAAGCTGGAGGCGGCCCGCTCCATCCGGGAGGACTTCCTGCACCAGAACGCCTTCCACGAGGTGGATACCTACACCTCCCTGAAGAAGCAGCACATGATGATGCAGCTGATCCTGGATTACTACGGCCAGTCTGCCAAGGCCCTGGAGCAGGGAGCCGGCATTGAAAAGCTGGTGGGCCTGCCGGTGCGGGAGCAGATCGGCCGGTTCAAATACACGGACGAGCAGGATCTGGATGCGGTCTTCCAGCAGACGGAGGAGCAGCTGGCGGCGCAGATTCAGGAAGAGCTGAGCAGAAAGGAGGACTTCTGATGCCCAAGGAATACAGAACAATCGAAGAGGTAGCAGGCCCCTTGATGCTGGTGCGCGGCGTCCAGAATGTGACCTACGATGAGCTGGGGGAAATTGAGCTGGCAGACGGCGAAAAGCGCCGCTGCAAGGTACTGGAGATTGACGGCGGCAACGCCCTGGTGCAGCTGTTTGAGGCTTCCACCGGCATCAACCTGGAATCCAGCAAGGTGCGGTTCCTGGGACGGGCCATGGAGCTGGGCGTGTCCGAGGACATGCTGAGCCGGATCTTTGACGGCCTGGGCCGTCCCATCGACGGCGGCCCGGAAATCCTGCCGGAAAAGCGGATGAACATCAACGGCCTGCCCATGAACCCGGCGGCCCGCAGCTACCCTCAGGAATTTATCCAAACCGGGATCTCCGCCATCGACGGGCTGAACACCCTGGTCCGGGGCCAGAAGCTTCCTATCTTCTCCGCCTCCGGCCTGCCTCACGCCAACCTGGCGGCCCAGATTGCCCGGCAGGCCAAGGTGCGGGGCACCTCCGAGCCCTTTGCGGTGGTGTTCGCCGCCATGGGCATTACCTTTGAGGAGGCCAATTTCTTTATGGAAAGCTTCCGGGAGACCGGGGCCATCGACCGCAGCGTCATGTTTATCAACCTGGCCAACGACCCGGCGGTAGAGCGAATTGCCACGCCCCGGATGGCCTTGACCGCCGCGGAGTACCTGGCTTTTGAGAAAAACATGCACGTGCTGGTTATCCTGACGGATATTACCAACTACGCGGACGCCCTGCGGGAAGTTTCCGCAGCCCGGAAGGAAGTGCCCGGGCGCCGGGGCTATCCGGGCTACATGTATACCGACCTGGCCAGCATGTACGAGCGAGCCGGCCGCCAGAAGGGGAAAACCGGTTCCATCACCCTGATCCCCATCCTGACCATGCCCGAGGATGACAAGACCCATCCCATCCCGGACCTGACCGGCTATATTACCGAGGGCCAGATCATCCTGAGCCGGGAGCTGTACCGGAAAAATGTGACGCCGCCCATCGACGTGCTGCCTTCCCTGTCCCGTCTGAAGGATAAGGGAATCGGCGAGGGCAAGACCCGGGCGGACCACGCGGACGTCATGAACCAGCTGTTCTCCGCCTACGCCCGAGGCAAGGAAGCCAAGGAGCTGATGGTCATCCTGGGCGAGGCGGCGCTGACGGATATGGATAAGCTGTACGCCCAGTTTGCCGATGAGTTTGAGAAGGAGTACGTATCCCAGGGCTACTACACCAACCGGGATATTAAGGAGACCATGGACATCGGCTGGAAGCTGCTGCGGATCCTGCCCCGGAGCGAGCTGAAACGTATCAAGGACCAGTTCCTGGATCAGTATTACGACGCGGAATAGAAAGGGAGCGGACTGCCAATGAGTGGGAAACATGTGAATCCGACCCGGATGGAGCTGACCCGGCGGAAGAAAAAGCTGGCCACCGCCATCAAGGGCCACAAGCTGTTGAAGGACAAGCGGGATGAGCTGATGCGGCAGTTTCTGATCCTGGTGCGGGAAAACAAGACTCTGCGGGAAAAGGTGGAGGCCGGCATCCGGGAAGCCAACCAGCACTTTGTGCTGGCCCGGGCCGGCATGTCCCAGGAAGCCCTGAACGTGGCGCTGATGGCGCCCAAGCAGGAGGTATACCTGGAGGCGGACACCCGGAACGTCATGAGCGTGGACATCCCGGTGTTCCGGTACAGCACCCGGACGCCGGATCCCAACGACATCTACTCCTACGGCTTTGCCTTTACCTCGGCCGACCTGGACGGGGCCGTCAAGCGGCTGGCCGACGTCCTGCCGGATATGCTGCGGCTGGCGGAGTGCGAAAAATCCTGCCAGCTGATGGCGGCGGAGATCGAAAAGACAAGACGCCGGGTTAACGCCCTGGAGCATGTGGTGATCCCGGAAACCCAGGAAAACATCCGCTACATTACCATGAAGCTGGACGAAAA
>CALWEC010000223.1 GCA_944376945.1 uncultured Lachnospiraceae bacterium
GGCTGGTACGCCCCGCCTCCCTGCTGGTAGCCGCCGGGCTGGTAAGCTCCATCTCCCTGCTGGTAGCCGCCGGGCTGGTACGCTCCATCTCCCTGCTGGTAGCCGCCAGGCTGATACGCCCCCGCGCTTTCCTGCTGCGCGCCGGTAGGCTGTCCGCAATACGGACAAGCCGCCACGTTGTCCGAAATCTGTGCGCCGCACTTGGAACAATACATCTTAAATACCTCCCCTTTTCTCTTTTAATTGGTATGCGTATTGGCAAACTGATCGAGTTTCCCCAGCTGGATGGTGCCCTGGCGCAGGGCCTTCAGGCCCAGGAGGAGCAGAAGCACCTTTTCGGCAATGTTCAGGATCGAAAGGATCAGGGAAATCAGCTGGGACAGGATTTCCACCCGGAAGGAGCCGTCAAACAAGACGCAGACTTGGTTGATAAGGCTGAACGTATCCGGAATAAAGCCGATGACCAAATCCAGGCCGGAAAAAGCCAGGCAGACCAGCAGGGCTTTCACCACGGTTTTCCGCAGCCACTCATTCTCCTCACAGAGCAGCACATAGCCCACCAGCAAGACCTGCACCGTGTAACCGGAAAACAGCCCCAGCAGGTAGGCAGCCGCCCCCATCAACCCCACGGACACACCTAGCTTCGTCTTCATGATCATAATCTTCTCTCCTTTCCCCCGAAGGGTAAGCCATCTATATCTGGCTCTTCACTCTTAATATATAGCACATTTTGTATGGCTATACAAGACACCTTTCTCTATACCGTTCTATTTCTTAGAAAATTCCGGCTCCTTTGCCGCCGGATTCCGGCTTTCGCAGGGAACCCCTACCTGGCATTTCCCGCAGCCAAAACGGATTTTTCTCACCGGCGGATACGGTTCTCCCTGATCCTCCGGCGGCCTGGTATCCCCGCCGGCGGCGGAAAGGACTTTCAGCGGATGCAGGAAGGCCCCGCAGGCTGCATTGCTCTTGCACTGGTTCAGATCCAGCCCTGGGACAATGGCCCCTGCCGGACAGCGGGCCGCGCAGGCGCCGCAGCGGGTGCAGTATTCATATAGATCCTGGTAAGGCCGTTCCGTCACCGCCAGGGGAGCCGCCGTAATCACGGAACCAAAGCGCCCAGCTATCCCCTTGGCGGTAATCAGCCCCCGGGACATGCCAAAGGTACCCAGCCCCGCAATATACGCCGCATGGCGCTCCGACCAGTTGCTGCTCCTTGGTTCCATCACCTGATACCGGGGATCCTGGCAGGGAACCAGGCTCTCATACCCCTGCAAACGCAGCCACTCTGCCAGCCGCTTCCGGAAGGCCAGATTCATCTCCTCCCCTTCGATCCGCCCATGCTGCCACGCAGAGGACGCCATAAAAGAAGTTTCCCGATTGCTGCGCCGCACCGGCTCCGTAAAGGGCAGGAAATAGCACACCACCGTCCGGGCCGAGGGCAGCCATTCCCGGGGCGTCCGGTAGTGAGGGCCGATTGCGCCTTCCTTTTTCAGCTCTGCAAACAAAGGGTCCGCCGCGTCCGCCACCGCCAAAAGCGGATCCTGGTAGATCTGCATACCGGCCAAGTCCGCCCGCAGAGCCGCCTCTGGAGGCACCCGGTTTTCCGGCGCAGCCGCAAACAGCCGCTGGGCTTCCTGCCTCCACCTTTCGGTAAACGCCGCCTGATTTTCCTCTCGCTCCGTCATATTGGGATTCCTCCTTGCTGCTTTCTTTTGGCTCCTGCTCTCTGGAAGCGAAAACAGGGCCGCAGAAACAGAAGCCTTTCCCAGGAAAGCGCTCTCATTTCTGGCAGCCCTTTTTCTTAACTTAAGCGGCCGTCCCCGCGTCCGCCGGAGGCGCTCCCTCCGCAGGGGGAGCCGGCTCCGGCTCCGGTTCCGGCTCAGGCTCCGGTTCCGGTTCCGGATCTGTGGAAGTCCCCGGATCCGTGGAAGTTCCCGGATCCGTGGAAGTTCCCGGATCCGTGGAAGTCCCTGGATCCGTGGAAGTCCCTGGATCTGTGGAAGTCCCCGGGTCCGTCGAGGTCCCCGGATCCACAGGCGTACCCGGATTCTCCGGCGTGCCCGGATCCGCCGCCGCTGCGCCGGTCCCGATGGTAACCGTCTTGACCGACGCGGTGTAGGTGTCCGTGTGCAGCGTTTCCCGGCTTACCTCCTGTCCATCCACATACACAATCTTTTCCAGATAGGATTTCAGGTTGGGGTGCCGGCTGCCGCCGCTGGAGATTTGCTGTCCTGCCGGCAGGTTCGGGTCGTACTTGACAATATCCGGCGCCCAGTTTTTATATACCGTTGTAGATTTGTACACAACCTCCCGGTTGGCCGGGCGGGTCTCTACCCCGTAAATATTAAAGGTCAGCTGACGGTTGGCGCAGATGGCCTCAATATAGACCGGGTACTCTGTGTTGTTGGTAAACCTCAGATCCTTGGCCCCCTGGGCGATGGCCGCGTCGAAGGAAGGATCCAGATACGAGATGGTCATGGAATGCTGATGCCGCTCGTCGATCTGCAGTTCTGCCCGCAGCAGGGCCACATACAGGGTGGAGGACACCTGGCAGACGCCTCCGCCGTAGGCATCCTCCGAGCGGCCGGACACATACTGGGTGGCCTTCTTATAGCCGTTCTCTGGGGTGCGGCTCTTCATCATATCGCTGGCGGAAGCCGATTCCCCAGGCATCAGCACCTTGCCGTTGATATTGCCGGATCCCACCTTTACATTGGTGTACCGGTCGTCTGTGCCGCTGACATCCGTGGTGCATTTCCCCAGCAGATCCTGAATCTGGCCCAGGACCTCCGCTGTGCACTCCGGCGAGGTCACCTCCGCCACTGCCTCCACGTTCATGCCGGCTTCCAGATGCTCCGCCACCGCCTGCTCCACCGCCTTGACGGTTTCCACCTTGTTGGTGACCAGGCCGTTGACCTCCGGCGTAATCACAAAAGCCCCGTCCTCCCGGGTAAGGGAAGCGTCCACCGGCGGCGTATCCAGAGAGGCCACCTGCACGCCCACAAAAGCCGCCACCGCCTTGCTGTCAAGGGCATAGGGGACCTCCAGCACCCGATTGCCGTGCTCCAGATCCGCCTGCTCCTTGTACCGGGCCAGCACGCCGCCCTCCTTGCCTTCCCGCAGGGCCGCGTCCACCACCGACTCCGCGTCCCAAGAAAAGCCCAGGTTGGCCAGGGTGGTTTCCACCGGTTTCCCATCCGCCGTCACCGTAAACGGCGCCAGGGCCACGTCCTGATACCAGGAGTTGACCGCCTCCAGCGCCTCCTCCCGGTTTAATCCGCTTAACTCTACTTCCCCGGCGTAAACGCCGTCCTCAATCACATCTTCCGCCGCGTCCTGCGCGTACGCCGGCTGCCGGAAGGAAAAAATCCCCGCCGCCAGCAGCAAAGCCACGGCCCAACCCCTTTTTTTCATATCTTTCCCCCTTACACATTTCTGTCGCCTTTTTTCGGCAAAATCCGACCGAAACGCATCTACAGTGTAGCATAAAAAAGGGCTGGGCGCAATGGCCTTTTCCATCCAGGAAGCCAAAAGCGGAAAGACGCCGCGGGACCCGAAGATCCTGCGGCGCCTCAGAGGGCCGTGCCCTGCTCGCTTTTTATTTTACCGGTTTCCCCGGCTCCGGAAAGCCCGGTTCCATGGGGGACGCTCAGTCTTTAAACTCGTACTCCTTGATCTGGCGCACCACGTCGATGATGGTGCCGTCGCGGCTCTCGATGATGCCTACCACCCGGTCGCCGAACTCAACCGGATCCGGCTCGCCGACGATGGAGTAGGCGATATCCCGCAGCTCCTCGATGGTCTTGAAGGGCAGCTTCACGTCCTTCATGGCCTCGATCAGATCCTGGCGGCGAGGGTTGATGGCGATACCGTAATCGGTGATGACCACGTCCACGGTCTCGCCGGGGGTGGTGACGGTGGTCACGTTGGTGCAGATGGCCGGGGTGCGGCCCTGCAGCAGCGGCACGATGACGATGGTGCACTTGGCGCCGGCCGCCGTATCCGGATGCCCGCCCTGGGCGCCGGTTACCATGCCGTTGGAATCCACCACCACGTTGCAGTTAAAGTTCACATCCACTTCCAGGGAAGCCAGGATGACGAAATCCAGCTGGTTCACGTACGCGCCCTTGTTCATGGGGTTGGCGTACTCGGAAGCGGTGATCTCATAGTGGTTGGGGTTGTTCTTAATGGACTCGATGGCCGTCAGGTCAAAGTCCTGGGTATCCACCAGCTTCTCGATGAGGCCTTCCTCCAGCAGCTTGCACATGGGACCCGCGATGCCGCCCAGGCCCAGGCCCATCTTAATGCCCCGCTCCCGCATGATCTCGCCCAGAGAGATGGTGGAGGCGATGGAAGCGCCGCCTACGCCGGTCTGGTAGGTGAAGCCGTCCTTAAAGTACGGGGTGTTGATGACGAACTGGGTGCAGTAGTTGGCCATCATGATCTTCCGCACATCGGTGGTGGGCTTGGCCGCGCCGGTGGCAATCTTCGCCGGGTTGCCGATCTCGTCCACCTTCACCACATAGTCCACGTAGATCTGGGAGATGCTGGCCGGCAGGTTCGGGTAGGGAACCAGGGTGTCCGTGATGGCCACTACCTTGTCCGCGTACATGGCGTCCGCCACCGCGTAGGACAGAACGCCGCAGTCGCTCTTTCCGCCTACGGCCCGCATGTTGCCGTACTCATCGCAGGTGGGAGCGCCGATGAAGGCGATGTCGATATGGACGTCCCCCTCCTCAATGGCCCGGACACGGCCGCCGTGGGAACGCATGATGGCGTAGCCCTTCAGCTTGCCGGTGGAGATGGCTTCGCCGATCTTGCCCCGGACGCCGGAGGACTGGATGCCGGTGATGGTGCCGTCCTCGATCATGGGAACGATGGGGTTGTGGGCCTTGCCCAGGGAGCTGGCGCAGATGGTGATGTCCTTAATGCCCATCTTGTGCACTTCCTCCATAACCATGTTCACCACATAGTCGCCTTCCCGGAAATGATGATGGAAGGACAGGGTCATGCCATCTTTAATACCGCACTTTTTCAGCACTTCGGCGATGGAGCCTACCATTTTGCTTTCATTGGGGTCCACCACGCCGCGAACCGTAGGGGCAGCCTTCTTATAAGTCTGGTTGTGACGAGCATAGGCGCCCTGGAATACCTTCATACCAGTATCCTGCAATACTTTTTCAGGAATATCTCTACCTACTGCATTAATCATCTTACAAATCCCCCTCATATACGCCGGCAGCCTTGGCCAGCTCAATGGTTCTCTTCGCTCCAGGATAGAACGCGATATCGATCATCTTGCCGTCAACCGTAAATACGCCGATGCCCATAGCCTTCTTCTCATCGACTTCCTTCACGATCTTCTCCGCCTTGATGATCTCCTTCTCGCTGGGGGTGAAGATCTTGTGGGTGGGCTCAATCTGTCTCGGGTTGACAATGGACTTGCCGTCAAAGCCCATATCCTTGATCATCTGGGTTTCTTTGATGAAACCGTCCATATCGTCCAGGTTGGTGAACACGGTGTCGAAGCACTGCTTGCCCGCCGCTCTGGCCGCGTTGATCATCATGCCTCTGGCCCAGGCGAACTCGACGCCGGTGCCGGTGATGTTGGTCTGCAGGTCCTTGGTGTAGTCGCCGCCGGAAAGGGCCACGCCGAACAGCAGCGGGGAGGCCATGCAGATCTCATAGGCGTTCATAATGCCCTTGCAGCTCTCCAAAGCCGCCATCAGCAGGATGGAGACGTGCTCTACGCCGAACTCCTCCTCGGCCTTCTTCAT